>NZ_JACJKP010000031.1 GCF_016901605.1 Gemmiger formicilis | reverse complement strand
TTTGGGGTCCACATAGAACCGGGTCAGGGCCAGGCAGGCCCCGGCGGCACATTCCTTGCGGCGGATATGGGCGGCCACTTCGCTCTCAAAGGCGTCCAGGGCGGACAGCCCAAACCTGTTGAGGTGAAGATCATGAAAACCATCGAGACCGATGTTGTCATCGTAGCCGGCGGTCCCGCCGGTCTGGCCGCTGCCGTCACCGTGGGTGAGCAGGGGCTCAAATCCGTCCTGCTGGAAAAATCCAGCGCCACCGGCGGCGCCGCCAATATGGGCATGGGCCCCCTGGGCATCGATACCAAGATCCAGCGCGCCCAGTTCAACAACATCAGCGTGGACAAGGCCCTGCAGATGCACATGGAATACACCCATTACCGGGTGGACGAGGATCTGGTGCAGACCTACTTCCACAAGAGCGCCGACACCATCGACTGGCTGCAGGAGATGGGCGTGGAGTTTGCGGGTGCCTTCCGCTACTTCAAGGAATCCGAAGCCACCTGGCACATCGTCAAGCCGGAGAACGGCGTCATCGGCCCCCGCGCCGCGGGTGCCATGGTCAAGGTACTGACCGGGCGCGCCAAGGAACTGGGCTGTGACATCCTGCTGGAAACCCCTGCCACCAAGCTGATCGTGGAGAACGGCAAGGTCTGCGGCGCGGTAGCCGTGGACAAGGACGGCAACGGCATCGAAGTACGGGGCAAGGCCGTGCTGGTGGCCACCGGCGGCTTTGGCAACAACCCCGAGATGATCGAAAAAGAGTTCGGCCTGCACATGGGCAAGGACTACTTCCCCTTCCGCATTCCCGGCATCACCGGCGACGGCCTGAAGATGATGTGGGAAGTGGGTGCCGAGAAGTTCGGCCAGAACATCGAGGCCATCTACCAGCTGCCCGACAACCTGAACTGGTTCCTGCTGGACGCCGTGCTGCGCCAGCCCAACCTGATGATCAACCAGCTGGGCGACCGCTTTATGAACGAAGGCGACCTGGGCAACACCACCTACGCGGGCAACGCTCTGGCCCTGCAGCCCGGCAACTACGGGTACTGCATCATGGATGAGGGCATCCTGAAACAGTACAAGATCAACGGCCCCGACATTGTGGACATCGTCCACCCGGCCGAAGCCTTCCTGAACTTTGAGGGCCAGGCCAAGCTGGCGGTGGAACAGGGCTACGAAGCCTACTTTGAGGCCGAGACCATCCCCGAACTGGCCGAAAAACTGGTCATCGACGCCGACAAACTGCAGGCTACCCTCGACGACTACAACGCCATGTGCCGCTGCGGCGTGGACAGCCAGTACCACAAACCCCAGAAATACCTGCACCCCATCACCGGCAAGGGCAAGTATCTGGTGGGCAAATACTACCTGGGCGCCTACGGCACCGTGGGCGGCGTGCGGGTGAACAAGTACTGCGAGGTGCTCAACAAGGACCACCTGCCCATTGAGGGCCTGTACAGTGCCGGTTCCGACGCCAACACCCTCTACGGCGACAGCTACAACTTCACCCTGCCCGGCAACTCCATGGGCTTTGCCGTCAACTCCGGCCGCATGGCCGGCGAGGCCATCGCCCAGTACATTGCCGACTGCCGGTAACGGGGGCCGATGATGCGCAACAAACCGGAAACCCTGACCCTGGCCTTCTGCATTGCGCTGCTGCCGCCCCTGTGGGCGGTGGCGGCCCCCTACATCGGCGTGACCACCGGCGCCGTGGCATTGATCTGCGCGGGGCTGTGCGCCGCGAACGGCGACAAAGCCGCCGATGCGCCCAAGATCTCCGTCGGGTTTTTGCTGGGGGATTTCTGGGCCTGGCTGGCCCTGGTGGTCATGGCCAAACTGCCCCTGAACCCTGACCTGGAACTGTTTTTGACCCTCTTTGTCATGGGCGGCCTGGCAGTGATCATCTCGGGGTTGTTCCCCCGGTTGATCTTCTGCCCTGCCTGGCTGTGCGGCTGGGCCATCGGGCTGACCATTCTTTCCCCGGTGGGCCTTGCAGACCTGGGCAGCCTGCCGGTACAGATCGGCGCCGCCATGCTGGCGGGCGTATGGTACGTGGGGGTCTTTTTGAACATCGTGCGGGGCCGCCTGCTGGCCTTTTGGCGCAGCCGCCATCCCGCGGGAAAGGAGCAAACCCAATGAGCAAAAAAGTAGGCGTAAGCCATGAGGAAATGGCCCTGCCCTATTACAAATTCTTCACCCGTCCCCTGGCGGAAGTACCGGCGGAAAAGCTGGCGGTGCTGGCCGGCGGGCCCAGCCCGGTGCGGGCCGTGCCTTTTGCGGACCGCAATCTCTTTCTGAAAGGCGAGGACCAGGACTATTGCCAGACCGGCTACGGCGTGGCCGGGGACGGCACCGCCTTTGTGTGCAACGAAACCTACATGCCCGGCGTCACCACCGAAATGATGGACTGGTGGTTCCCCTGGCACAGCGTAGGGTCCGACCTGCGCTATAAGATCTGGGACCCCGAAGACCACTACTTTGCCCGGGCGGACAACTGCGCCTATGTGTGCGACCCCGCCGTGCCCATGCGGGAGAAAACCTGGGGCGTCAATCATTATATTATGGAGGATGTGGGCCCCGGTCCGGATTTTCTGAAACTCTGCTTCAAGAATCCCGCCGATTTCGGCTACGATGCCCCCGACACCGCCAACGGCCAGAGTATGGTCTGCGCCATTGGCGAAGGAGGCTGCCCCGCCGCCATGACCCATGTGTGGGCGCCGTATAAGGACGGCATTCTCTTCCGGTCCCGGTTCTGGATCGGCTACGCCCTGGTGGAGGGCGCATACCGCAAGATCCTGCCGGAAGGCGCCCGGGTGCCCGACATGGTGCCCAAGGGCCTGTTTGCCCACAACATCAAGGAATTTACCAACCTGGCGGCCATCCTGCCCGAACTGTATCAAGAATTCGGCAGCCAGCCGCTGTAAACCGCAGTCAAAAAGCCGGACCCGTAGGGGTCCGGCTTTTTGTGTTATATGGGGTCGGTTTTGCGCCGCGGCAGCACCGGCCCCACCCCGCAAACCGATGGTTCCGGGGTAGGTTTTTGGCAGGATCAGCGGCGGCCGAACTTGGCTTTGAGCCGCGGCCCCGCCACCTGAATGAGGATGACGAGGATGAGGATCACGCCCTTGATGGCGTCGTTGATGAGGGAATCCATCTTGAGGGCCACGATGATCTTGTCGATGACCGTATAGCTCATGGCGCCGAAAAGCACCCCCAGGCAGCGGCCCCGGCCGCCTGCCATGCTGATGCCGCCCAGCACCACGCTGGCGATGGCATACATCTCGTAGCTGTTGCCGGTGGTGGCCGGGTCGGCGCTGCCGTTCATGGCGATCCAGAGAAACGCCCCCAGCCCCACCAGCAAACCGCAGATGATAAAGACGACGGTTTTCATTACACTCACATGGATGCCCGCCAGCCGGGCGCCTTTCTGGTTGCTGCCGATGGCGTAGACCTTTTTGCCGAACTTGGTGCTGGTGGAAAGATAGACGAACACCGCCGTAAGGGCCAGCAGCACCAGCCCCACCAGAGGCAGGGTGGCAATTTTGCCGTTGCCGAAGCCGTAGAAGGGCTGGTAAGCGGCCAACCCGGTATCCATCTTGTACACCGAGGACCCGCCCCCGATGAGATCTTTCGGCAGGTGCTGGCAGAGGTACTGGGCCAGGGAGCGATAGATGAGCATGGTGGCCAGGGTCACGATGAAGGCGGGCATTTCCACAATGCCCACCAGCACCCCGTTCACAGCCCCCAGCAGCGCCCCGATAACGGCCGAATGACGGAAGATGTTCATGACGCCGCTCCAGGTCAGGCTCACATCGGCAAAGCCGGGGCCGGTAAGGTGCCGTACTTCCAGCACCGGTTCCCCGGTGGGCCGGGGAATGTACTGTGCCCCCTGTCCCGCCGGGTGGCCCACCATCTGCTCGGTGATGGTTTCGGGCGTGGTATCGGCAATGGCACCTTCTGCCACAAACCGGCCGTCGCTCAGCACCGTGTACCGGTCCGCAAAGGCAAAAACTTCCGGCATTTTGTGGGAGATGAACAGGAAGGAGGTGCCGTTCTGCTCTTTTAAACGGCGCAGAATGGCAAAGAGATGGTCCACTTCCTGTGTGTTGAGGGCGGTGGTGGGCTCATCCAGAATGATGAGCTTTGCCTTGCCCCGCAGGGCCTTGGCGATTTCCAGCAGCTGTTTCTGGCTGGTTTTCAGGTTGCGCACTTCCTCGGCGGGGTCGATCCGGACCCCCATGCCTGCAAACAGGGCGGCAGCTTCCCGGTGCATCCGTTTTTTGTCGATGCGGCCTAGCCGTCCCACCGGTTCCCGGGTGAGAAAGAGGTTTTCCGCCACCGTCAAGTCGTTGAACAGGTTCAGTTCCTGGTGCACAAAGGCTAGGCAGCATCCACGGAATAGTTGTTCCGTTCCAGAATAGTCGCCAGCGCCTTGGACAGCGCCTTTTCATCTTCCGCCAGTAAAAGTCTCATAGGGGGTTGCTCCTCTTTGCACCATATTTGTCCGTATAAAAAAGGGTTGTTTTTATACTCCCATTATAGCATGCTCCACGAAACTTAAATAGAAATAAAAATCAGGGGATTTTGCGGCGGGCGGGTAGCGGTGTACGAGTGGAAAACAAAAACCAACGCCCGGTTTTGTGCGGAGTGCACAAAACCGGGCGTTGTGTATCAGGCAAAAAGGCAGGCCAAACTGTACCCTGCAGCCGTCAGAACCGCGGATGCACCGTTTTCTTCAAGCTGTTGTTCCGGTTCAGTTTTCCCACTTCCAGTCCAGGATCTCGGGCAGGTCCTGGCCCACTTCGTGGATATAGTTCTTGTGTTCTACCAGTTTGTCGTTCATCTGCTGGATAAGGTAGGCGCCGCGGTTGCCCAGTTGGGGCAGATGCTGCACCACATCCTTGACCAGGTGGAAGCGGTCGATCTCGTTCTGCACGCGCATATCGAAGGGCGTGGTGATGGTGCCTTCCTCCTGGTAACCGTGGACGCTCAGGTTGCGGTTGGCACGGTCATAGGTCAGCTCATGGATGAGGGTGGGATACCCGTGGAAGGCAAAGATGATGGGCTTGTCCTTGGTGAACAGGGCGTCGTAGTCCGCATCGGTCAGGCCGTGGGGGTGCTTGGTGGCCGGTTCCAGCTTCATCAGGTCCACCACGTTGACCACCCGGATCTTCAGTTCCGGCAGGGCCTTGCGCAGGATGGTGACGGCGGCCAGGGTCTCCAGGGTGGGGGTGTCGCCGCAGCAGGCCATGACCACGTCGGGTTCCTCGCCCGCATCGTTGGAGGCCCAGTCCCAGATGCCTACGCCCTGGGTGCAGTGCTTGACCGCCTGTTCCATGGTCAGCCACTGGGGCCGGGGATGCTTGGAGGTGACCAGCACGTTCACATAGTCACGGCTGCGGATGCAGTGGTCAAAGCAGGAGAGCAGGCAGTTGGCATCCGGCGGCAGGTAGAGGCGCACCACATCGGCCTTTTTGTTGGCGATGTGATCCAGGAAGCCGGGGTCCTGATGGGTGAAGCCGTTGTGGTCCTGCTGCCACACGTTGGAGGAGAGGATCAGGTTCAGCGAGGCAATGCTCTGGCGCCAGGGCAGCTGGTTGCAGACCTTGAGCCACTTGGCGTGCTGGGCCACCATGGAGTCCACCACCCGGATGAAGCTCTCATAGCTGGCAAAGAAGCCGTGGCGGCCGGTGAGCAGGTAGCCTTCCAGCCAGCCTTCACATAGGTGTTCCGACAGCATGGAGTCCATGATGCGGCCGTCCTGAGCCAGGAACTCGTCCCCTTCCACGGTGGTGGAGTTCCAGTCGCGGTTGGTGGCCTCGAAGCACTTATACAGGCGGTTGGACATGGTCTCGTCCGGTCCGAAGATGCGGAAGTTCTTGGCGTCGTCATTGAGCTTGAACAGGTCGCGGATGTAGCCGCCCAGTTCGATCATATCCTGCTTTTCCACACTGCCGGGGGCGGGGAGGTCGATGGCGTAGTCCTTGAAATCGGGCGTGCGCAGATCCCGCAGCAGCTTGCCGCCGTTGGCGTGGGGGTTGGCCGCAATGCGGCGGTCGCCCTTGGGGGCCAGTTCCTGCAGTTCGGGGATCAGGGTGCCGTTTTCGTCAAACAGTTCCTCGGGATGGTAGCTGCGCAGCCATTCCTCGATCTGCTTCAGGTGTTCTTCCTGGTTGGGGGTGCCTACCGTAATGTCGATGGGCACCTGATGGGCGCGGAAGGTGCCCTCGATGGGTTTGCCGTCCACCACTTTGGGGCCGGTCCAGCCCTTGGGGGTGCGCAGCACGATCATGGGCCACTGGATATGCCCCATTTCTTCCCCGGCGCGGGCGCGGCGCTGGATGTCGTGGATCTCCTCGATGACGGTATCCAAGGTTTCGGCCATCTTGGCGTGCATGGTCATGGGGTCGTCGCCCTCCACAAAGTAGGGCTTCCAGGAGCAGCCCAGGAAGAAATGCTCCATCTCCTCGTGGGTCATGCGGCCGAACACCGTGGGGTTGGAGATCTTGTACCCGTTCAGGTGCAGGATAGGCAGCACGGCGCCGTCGCCTTTGGGGTTCAGGAACTTGTTGGACTGCCAGCTGGTGGCCAGGGGGCCGGTCTCGGCTTCGCCATCACCCACCGTCACCGCGCAGATGAGGTCGGGGTTGTCAAAGACGGCGCCGAAGGCATGGGCGATGGAGTAGCCCAGCTCGCCGCCCTCGTTGATGGAACCGGGGGTTTCGGGCGCCACATGGCTGGAGATGCCGCCGGGGAAGCTGAACTGCTTGAACAGGCGTTTCATGCCTTCCTCGTCCCGGCTGATGTTGGGGTAGACCTCGCTGTAGGTGCCGTCCAGGTAGGCGTTGGCCACAAAGAAGTTGCCGCCGTGGCCCGGGCCGGAGATGAGGATCATATCCTGGTCGTACTTTTTGATGACACGGTTCAGGTGCACATACACAAAGTTCTGACCGGGCACGGTGCCCCAGTGGCCCACGATCTTCTTTTTCACGTCATCACGGGTCAGGGGACGGCGCAGCAGCGGATTGTCCAACAGATAGAGCTGGCCTGCTGCCAGATAGTTGGATGCCCGCCAGTAGGCGTCGATCTTTTGCAATTCAGTCGAATTCATAGCAATCAGTCCTTTCCGGTTTTGATGGTATCTTCATGATACAACGTTCGCCGGACAGCGTCAAGCCACCCCGCATACAATGTGCGGCGTTCTGCTTCTTCCATGCGGGGCTGGTAGCGGATATAGGCCGGGCGGCCGAAATCCTTGCAGGCGCAAAGCCCCGCCCCCTGGGCCGCCGCACGCCCCGCCCCCAGGGCCGAAAGTTCCTGCACCGCAGGCACCGCCAGAGGCAGGCAGGCCAGATCGCTCTGGCGCTGCATCAGGTAGCGGTTGGCCGTGGGGCCGCCGTCCACCCGCAGTTCCGCCAGGGGCAGGGCGGCATCCCGGCCCATGCATTCCAGCAGGTCGGTGATCTGGTAGGCGATGGAATCCAGGCAGGCGCGGACGATTTCGGCCTTGCCGGTGGTGCGGGTGATGCCGGTGAGCAGGCCGGTGGCCTCACTGTCCCAGTAGGGAGCGCCCAGCCCGGTAAAGGCCGGCACAAAGTAGGTGCGGTCCCCCGGGTGGGCCTGCCGGGCCAGCTGTTCGCTCTCGGCGTCGGAGTCCAGCAGGCCCACATCCTTTTTCAGCCAGCTGATGACCGCCCCGGTATAGTTGAGGTTGCCCTCCAGCACATAGTTCACCCGGCCGGAAAGTCCCCAGGCCAGGCTGGTGACCAGCCCGCCGGTGCTCTCGATACAGGCATCGCCGGTCTGCATCATGACGCTGGACCCGGTACCATAGGTAGCTTTGGCGGTGCCGGGGGCAAAACAGCCCTGGCCCAGCAGGGCGCCGTGGCTGTCCCCCAATACACCGCAGACGGGCACCGCCCGCCCCAGAAAGCCCCCCAGGTCGGTGGTGCCGAACACCCCGTCCGACATATAGACCTGGGGCAGCGCCTGCGCCGGCACCCCGTACAGGGCGCAGAGTTCCTCGTCCCAGTGCAGGGTATGGATGTTGAACAGCCCGGTGCGGCTGGCGTTGGAATAGTCGGTGCGGTGTACCCGCTCCCGGGTCAGGTTCCAGAGCAGCCAGCTGTCCACCGTGCCGCAGCACAGGGTCCCGGCGTCGGCTGCCTGCCGTACCGCCGGGATATGTTCCAGCATCCAGGCCAGTTTGGGGGCACTGAAATAGGGCGAAAGAGGCAGCCCGGTCTTTTGCCGGACCATCGGGGCGGCATCGGCTAGCCGGGCGCAGAGGTACTCGGTGCCGAAGTTGCAGTGGGCCAGCAGCAGGCCGTCCACACCGGCGGCGCGGAATTTTGCCAGCATTTTCAGCCGGTCTTCCTCGCTGTACAGCAGGCCCTCCTCGTTGATATCGTCAATGTCCACAAAGTCCACCCCCAGCTCCCGCAGGCGCTGGGCGGTAAGGTTGCGGTATTTTACGGCGTCGGGCGCCGAAAAGATGCTGCGCCGGGTAGGGGCGTAGGCCAGTTTGATGGGTCGCATACGCAGTCTCTCTTTCTGTTTATCGTTGGGCCAGGATCAGGATATCCTATCTCACGCCGGACAGGACAAAGCCCATTACCGCCCGCAAGCTGGGCGACGATTTTGACCGCGCCGCTGTCCTTGCCGTTTTGGAGCAGAACGCCGCCAGAGCCGCAGAAAAGGCCACAGCCATACCCGAATACCCACGGCATGGGAAAACCGGCATACAGCCCGTAAAAGCCCCTCAATCCGCCCCGAGACAGGACGGTGTACAGCGCCTTGTGGACATCGAGCAGAAGATGGCCGAGGGCAAGGGCAAAGGCTACGAGCATTGGGCGAAGATATGTCCGTGTGGATTTTCTGGAGCAGGTGGTGTTAGGTGAGATCCGGCGGCTGACCAAGTTTGCCAGTCAATTCGAGGACGAGTTTGTAAAGGCCGTGATTGGACACTCCCAGCAGGTAGAGGCAACGGACCGCAAGCTGAAGGAGAAGGAGCTGAAAGCTCTGCAAGCCCGCGACGAGGAGCTGGACGGCCTGTTCGAGAGGATCTATGAGGACAATGCTTCCGGCAAACTCTCCGATGACCGCTTTGCCCGTATGTCGAGGCGGTACGAGGAGGAGCAAAAGGAACTGGCGGAGAAGATCAAGGCGCTCCGCGCTGAGATTGACAAGCAGAGCAGCCAGGTTATGACCACGGATATGTTCATCGCTCTGGTCCGCAAGTACACTCGCGCCCGCAAGCTGACGCCCCGGATGCTCAACGAACTCATCGAGAAGATCGAGGTATTCAACGCCGAGAAGGTAGACGGGGTGTGGGAGCAGCGGCTTCGTATCCACTACAACTGCGTGGGCGCCATCGAGATCCCCGACCTCATCCCGCTGCCCGCCCCGGAGGTGTCCGTAAACACAAGAAAGGGCGTAGTCGTCAACTACGCCCCATCCACCATCGCTGGATGAAATCAATAGGCTCTGTCACAACAAATGGTTGATTTTTGACGAGAAATAGCGTATAATAATAGTAAGAAACAGTACCACCGAAGGAGGTAATTGGATATGCCTACTATCAAAGACGCATTAGATATTATCGGTAAGTTGACTGTCGCAGAGCAGGAAAGCCTTAAAACAATGCTTTTAAGTCCTGCCTTTGTAAAGTCTTTGAATATTGAAGATTTCGTAGCAAAGGAACGCTTTGCAAATGGTCGTGTATGCCCTCTTTGTGGCTGTATCCATGTGGTTCGCAATGGTCATCGTAAAGATGGCACACAGCGATATGTATGTAAGGATTGTGGCAAGTCCTTCGTGATTGCTACGAACTCCATTGTGTCTGGTACAAGAAAAGACTTGTCCGTGTGGGAGCAGTACATTGATTGTATGATGAATGGCTTATCCATTCGTAAGACTGCTGTTGCTTGTGGGATTCACAGAAACACCGCATTCCTTTGGAGACACAAGATTTTGGATGCACTTCAGAATATGGCAGACGATGTTACCCTTGACGGCATTATTGAGGCTGACGAAACTTTTTTCGCCATCTCGTACAAGGGCAATCATAGCAAGAGTAAGACATTTGCTATGCCACGCAAGGCTCATAAGCGTGGTCATTCTACACATATCAGAGGCTTGTCCCAAGAAAAGGTATGTGTTCCTTGTGCGGTTAATAGGAATGGCTTGTCTATCTCCAAGATTACGAATACTGGTAGAGTTTCTACAAGAGATTTACATCATATTTATGATGGTAGGATTAAGACCAATTCCACTCTTGTTACGGACAAGATGAACTCCTATGTGAGATTTACAAATGCCAATGGCATTGACCTTGTGCAGTTAAAGACTGGCAAAGCCAAGAAAGGCATTTATAATATCCAACATATCAATAGCTACCATAGCCAGCTAAAGAGGTTTATGCGTGGCTTTAACGGTGTTTCTACCAAGTATCTGAACAACTATCTTATGTGGAATAACCTTGTAAATTACGCCAAAGAAAGCGACATGGAGAAAAGGAACATCTTCTTAACTTTCGTTTTGGCAACATTGAAAACTGCTAAATGCAGAGATTTATCAAACAGACCAGCAGTTCCTCTGGTCGCCTAATTAGAATTTGTGGAGATGATAAGATGGTCAATATAACAGATGTAAAACAGATTCTTCAATTTGCAATAGATGCGGAGATTAAAGTCTTTCTTGATGGTGGCTGGGGTGTAGATGCTCTTCTTGGATATCAGTCAAGAGCCCATAATGATATTGACATTTTTGTAGAAAAGAACGATTATCAGAACTTTATAGAAATAATGAAAGCTAATGGCTTTTATGAGATTAAGATGGAATATACAACATTGAACCATACTGTATGGGAAGATTTGAAAAACAGAATTATTGATTTGCATTGTTTTGAATATACGGACGAAGGTGAAATTCTTTATGATGGGGATTGTTTTCCGGTAGAAACTTTTTCGGGTAAAGGAAGAATTGAGGAAATAGAGGTTTCCTGTATTGAACCATATAGTCAAGTAATGTTCCATCTGGGATACGAGTTTGATGAAAATGATGCACATGATGTGAAGTTATTGTGTGAGACACTTCATATCGAAATTCCAAATGAGTATAGATAACTGCAAATAACAGTTTGTAGGGGAGTTCTGATACTCCCCTATAAAAATGGCTATTTATCAACTGTTTGTTGTGACATAGCCAATCAATAAAAAAGACGAGTGTTCTTACAGCGTTTCAAATGCTATAAGAACACTCGCCATGGTGCGGCCGAGGGGATTCGTCGAGCCGCGCCTTAAAAACAGTCCGCAGGACTGTTTTTACCCGCCGGGACGCTGACGGCGGGCACAGGCTGTTCGAATCCCCCCTTTGCAGTATCCTGCACAATTTCATACAAAATAAAAAGAGCAGTGCCCAAAAAAGCACTGCTCTTGGTGCGGCCGGGGGGATTCGAACCTCTGGCCTTTGGAGTCGGAGAACTGTGACGGACAGGCAAATAGCATGAACCAGCGCCGGAAATTGTGTGGTATGCACAACTTCCGGCGCTGGTTGTGGTGGTTATAAAAGAATGTTGGGACGTAAAAAATGATATACGGAACCGGCTGGGAGGAAGGAGTGGTCAGATGGTGGTCAAGTCAGCGGCTGCACAAAAGGAACATTTTCTTTCCTGCGCCGTTTTCTCGTACTTTCTTGTGCTTTTTGTCAAGTTTTTTTCATAAAGCCGCCGCAAAAACAGGTTTTTTTGCACAATGTCATGAATCTGACATTTTTGCATGCTTTGTTGTTTTTCGGTTCGGGAAATTTCGCTATGATGGTACCAAAGACAGACCCGCGGCAGCTTGTCCGGCCTTACCGGACGCAAAAACGCAACAAGGAGGAATACCATGCAGCATCCCCATTTTATCGATGCGGACGGCAGCTTCACACTGGACCGCCCCGAAGAGATCAGCCAGCTGTACTTTCCGCTGGCTTCCGAAGCCGGGCTGAAGAGCTGCGTTTCGCCGGACCTGGGCGGCGACGCCAAGCTGGACCAGGAGACCTTTCTGCTGGAACCGGTGAGCGTGGAAAACCTGCACAACAACCGCTCCACCCGGAATTTCTGGCTGGTGGGGGCGGACGGCACCGCCTTTTCGCTGACCGGCGCCTCGGCCGCCCAGCAGGCGGTGAAGTTCACCCCCGCCCAGGACGACAGCCGCCTGACGGCGGGCTTTATGTGGCACACTCTGGAACGCACACTGAAACCGGCGGGGGTGCATGCCACCCTGACCAGCTTTGTGCCGGTGAGGGACAATGTGGAAGTGCTCTGCGTCACGGTGGAAAACATCGCCGACAGCACCCTCACCTTCACCCCCTACGGGGCGGTACCCCTCTACGGCCGCAGCGCCGACAACCTGCGGGATCACCGCAACGTGACTTCCATGCTCCACCGCATCCGCACCACCGCCCACGGGGTGCGGGTCTGCCCCACCATGTCCTTTGACGAGCGGGGCCACCGGCCCAACCAAAAAGTCTACTATCTGCTGGGCTACGGCGCCGACGGCCAGGCCCCGGCAGCCTTCTACCCCACGGTGGAGGAGTTCATCGGGGAGGGCGGCAGCTTCACCCATCCCCGGGCGGTGCTGGAAAACCACCCCGGCGTGCCGGCGGGAGCCTGCCGCGCCGGACGGGAGGCCATGGGCGCCTTCCGCTTTGCTCCCCTGACCCTGGCCCCCGGTGCCTCGGCCCGGTACATCCTGCTGCTGGGGGTGGAGGAGAGCGACGAGGCCATCGACCGTCTCTTTGTCCGGTATGACACCGCCGCCAAGGTGGACGCCGCCCTGGCCGAGACCCGCCGCTACTGGAAGGAGAAGGTCAACGTGACCTTTGCCACCGGCGACGCCGACGGGGACCGGCTGATGAAGTGGGTCTGCTTCCAGCCCTACCTGCGGCGGCTCTTCGGCTGCTCCTTCCTGCCCCACCACGACTACGGCCGGGGCGGCCGGGGCTGGCGGGACCTGTGGCAGGACTGCCTTTCCCTGCTGCTCATGGAACCCGGTCCGGTGGGCCGGATGATCGAGGCCAACTTCGGCGGCGTGCGGGTGGACGGCACCAACGCCACCATCATCGGCGCCGGGGACGGCAACTTCATCGCCGACCGCAACGGCATTGCCCGGGTCTGGATGGACCACGCCCTCTGGCCCCAGATGACCACCCAGCTCTATCTGGACCAGACCGGCGACCTGGCCCTGCTGGACCGCAAGGCCCCCTACTTCAAGGACCCCCAGGCGATGCGGGGCAACGGCATCGACGAGGCCTGGGCCCCCGAACAGGGCAGCTGGCAGCGCACCGAAGCCGGGGAGGTCTACCGCGGCACCCTGCTGGAACATCTGCTGCTGCAGCAGCTCACCGCCTTCTACGACGTGGGCGAACACAACCTCTACCGCCTGCGGGGGGCCGACTGGAACGACGCCCTGGATATGGCCGCCGACCGCGGCGAGAGCGTGGCCTTCACCTGTGCCTACGCGGGCAATCTGCGGACGCTGGCGGCCCTGCTCCGCCAGCTGGACGGGCGCAGCCCCGGCGGCAAAGCGGAACTGATGGAGGAACTGACGGTGCTGCTGCGCCCCGGCCAGGACTACGACGACCGGGCGGGCAAGCGGGCACTGCTGGGGCAGTACCTGGAGCGCTGCCGCCACACCCTGAGCGGCCGCACCGTGCGGGTGCCCCTGACCGACCTGGCCGACGACCTGGAAAAGCGGGCGGACTGGCTGACCGGCCATCTGCGCCGCCAGGAATGGATCGACGGCGGCGAGGAGGGCTGGTTCAACAGCTACTACGACAACGACGGCCAGCGGGTGGAAGGGTTCTTCCCCGCCGGTGTGCGGATGATGCTCACCGGGCAGGTATTTGCCGTCATGGGCGGGGTGGCCGACGAGGAACAGGTGCGCCGCATCGTGCGCAGCGCCGACCACTACCTCTACCGCCCCGAGATCGGCGGCTACCGGCTGAACACCGATTTCGGCGAACTGAAATTCAACCTGGGCCGGATGTTCGGCTTTGCCTACGGCGAGAAGGAGAACGGGGCTGTCTTCTCCCACATGACGGTGATGTACGCCAACGCCCTCTACCGCCGGGGCTTTGCCAGGGAGGGCTGGAAGGCCCTGAAAACCCTGGCCGACGCCGCCCTGCACTTTGAGACCAGCCGCATCTACCCCGGCATTCCCGAATACTTCTCCACCGACGGGCGGGGGGTCTACCACTACCTCACCGGCGCGGCCAGCTGGTTCATGCTGACCATGATCACCCAGGCCTTCGGCGTCCGGGGCGAGGCCGGGGACCTGCTGCTGGCCCCCCAGCTCACCGCCGAACAGTTTGATGAAACCGGCACCGCCGAACTACGGCTGACTTTTGCGGGCCGCCCGCTGACGGTGCGCTACCATAACGCCGCCCGCAAAGAGGCCGGCAGCTACCGCCTGGGCGAAGTCCGGTGCGGCGACACCGCCGTGACCCCCGGCGCCGACGGCACCGTGAAGCTGCCCCGCGCCCTGGTGGAGCAGCTGCCCGCCGAGGGCGGCCTGATCACGGCGGAACTGGTATAAAAACAAGGAGGATTCTTCCTGATGCAATACGGATATTTTGACGATGCCCACCGGGAGTACGTGGTCCAGCGCCCCGATACCCCCGCCCCCTGGGTGAACTATCTCGGCTCGCCGGAGTACGGCGCCATCATCTCCAACAACGCCGGCGGCTACAGCTTTGCCAAGTCCGGCGCCAACGGCCGCATCCTGCGCTACGTCTTCAACCAGTTCGACCGCCCCGGCCGCTACCTCTACCTGCGGGACAACGCCAGCGGGGATTTCTGGTCGGCTTCCTGGCAGCCGGTGGGCAAGGACCTGCAGGACTATGCCTGCGAATGCCGCCATGGCATGGGCTACACCCGGATGCTCTCCGACTATGCGGGTATCCACGCCGAAGCGGTCTACTATGTGCCCAAGGACAGCGCCCATGAAGTCTGGGAGCTGACGGTGACCAACACCACCGACGCCCCCCGGGAACTGACCCTGACTGGCTACGCGGAGTTCACCAACCACAACAACTACGAGCAGGACCAGGTGAACCTGCAGTACTCCCTCTTCATCAGCCGGACGCTGTTTGCGGGCAACCGCATCACCCAGCAGATCCACGGCAATCTGGACGCCCAGCCCGCCGACGAACTGGTGGACGGCAAGAACGTCACCGAGCGGTTCTTCGGGCTGGCGGGTGCCGAAGTGGCCAGCTACTGCGGCGACAAGGAAGCCTTCCTGGGCCGGTACCATGACTACGGCGACCCCCAGGGGGTCATTTCCGGCGACCTGGGCGACGTGCTGAGCTACAACGAGAACGCCTGCGGCGCCCTTTCCTGTGTGGTGAAGCTGGCCCCCGGCGAAAGCCGCACCGTGGCTTTCCTTTTGGGGATGAAGCCCTCTGAGGAGGCCGCCGCCCTGGTGGCGGGCTACGCCGACCCCGCCCCCCGCTGCGCCGCCGAGGTGGAGGCCCTGAAGCAGGACTGGTACGGACGGCTGGACCATCTGCAGGTCCACACCCCCGACGACGCCTTCAATACCATGATCAACACCTGGAACGCCTACAACTGCTTCATCACCTTTGTGTGGAGCCGGGCGGCTTCGCTGATCTACTGCGGCCTGCGCAACGGCTACGGCTACCGGGATACGGTGCAGGACATCCAGGGCATCATCCATCTGGAACCGGCCATGGCCAAGGAGAAGATCCGGTTCATGCTCTCCGCCCAGGTGGACAACGGCGGCGGCCTGCCCCTGGTAAAATTCACCCACAACCCCGGCCATGAGGATACCCCCGACGATGCCTCCTATGTGGCGGAGACCGGCCACCCGGCCTACCGCGCCGACGATGCGTTGTGGCTCTTCCCCACCGTCTATAAATATGTGGCCGAGACGGGGGACAAAGCCTTCCTGGACGAGGTGATCCCCTTTGCCAACAGGGACGAGGGCACCGTCTACGAGCACCTGAAGCGGGCGGTGCAGTTCTCGCTGGATCATCTGGGCCCCCACGGTCTGCCCGCCGGGCTCTACGCCGACTGGAACGACTGCCTGCGGCTGGGCGCCAACGGTGAGTCCACCTTTGTGGCGCTGCAGTTCTACTATGCCCTCGAGATCCTGCGCCGGTTTGCCGCCGACCGGGGGGACGAGGCCGCCTGCCGCCATCTGGAAGAGACGATGACCGACACCGCCCGGAAGATCCAGGATCTGTGCTGGGACGGCGACCGGTTCATCCGCGGCTTTACCGAGGAAGGCCAGCGCATCGGCGCCGCCGCCGACCCGGAGGCCAACCTTTGGCTGAACCCCCAGAGCTGGGCGGTCATCAGCGGGCTGGCGGACAAGGACCAGGCCGACCGGGCCATGGCCCAGGTCTATGACCGGCTGAACACCGCCTACGGCGCGGTGCTCATGGACCCGCCCTACCACGCCCATGCCTTTGAGGGCGCCCTGGCGGTGATCTACAACCCCGGCACCAAGGAAAATGCCGGCATCTTCTCCCAGTCCCAGGGGTGGCTGATCCTGGCCGAAGCCCTCTGCGGCCACGGGGACCGGGCCTTCACCTACTTTACCGAGAACGCCCCCGCCGCCCAGAACGACCGGGCGGAAGTGCGCCGCCTGGAGCCCTACTGCTACGGCCAGTTCACCGAGGGCCCGGCCAGCGCCCACTTCGGCCGCTCCCAGGTGCACTGGCTCACCGGCACGGCGTCCACCGTCATGGTGGGCTGCGTGGAGGGCATCCTGGGCCTGCGCCCCGACCTGAACGGTCTGCGGCTGGCCCCCGCGGTGCCTGCCGCCTGGAAGAGCTTTACCATGGACAAGGACTTCCGGGGCAAAAAGCTGCACATCCGGGTGGAAAATCCCCAGGGCAAGGAGAGCGGCTTTGCCAGCCTGACCCTCAACGGGGAGGCCCTGCCCGACAACTACCTGCCTGCCCACAAGCTGCAGGCCGAAAACGACATCTTGCTGGTGCTGTAAATCTTCATCCGGCATCTCCCTCCAAAGGAACAGCCCCCGCCGTATGGCGGGGGCTGTTTCTTATGCGTTTTTCAGTCGTCCCAGGGGTTCAGGCGGCTTTCGTCCCGGTACTTCTTGGGGGTCATGCCGGTGACTTCGCGGAACTGCTGGATGAAATGGCTCTGAGAGGAAAAGGCCAGCTGGTTGGCAATGTCGATGAGGGAACTGTCGCTGAAGCGCAGCAGGTTTTTCGCAATTTCGATCTTCTGCTGGCGGATGTAGGACGACACCGACAGGCCGGTCTCCTTTTTGAACAACCGGGACAGATAACTGGCGGACACCCCCAGTTCATCAGCCAAATCCTCGATGGTGATGCGCTCCTTGATGTGGGCGTAGATATAATCCTTGCTGGCGTTGATGTGCTTGGAGTTGGTGTCGCTGCGCAGGTTTTTGCGCATCTTTTTGGTGTAATCCATCACCATCTCATCATGCAGGGCGCAGACCTCGTCCTCGGTATGCAGATCGTCCAGTTTTTGAATGTAAAAATCACTGAGACGGAAGGCCTGTTCCAGTTCCATTCCATGCTGGCCGCACAGCCGGGTGACCATAGCCGTGGTGATGACAAAATGATATTTCAGATTCATCACCGGGTCCCGGGAAAGCTGGCCCACACCCTCATTCTCTCTAAAGCGGCCCTGTTCACAGTTTCGGCGCACATAATCCACATCGCCCCCGGCTACCGCGCTGTAAAACTGGAATTCTTCCCCGGGGTCCCGATGTTCTATCTCGTCGGTTTCGTCGTTCGCCTCCAGAAG
The DNA here is from genome assembly GCF_016901605.1 of Gemmiger formicilis. Classification (GTDB taxonomy): domain Bacteria; phylum Bacillota; class Clostridia; order Oscillospirales; family Ruminococcaceae; genus Gemmiger; species Gemmiger formicilis_B. The sequence continues at coordinate 2,841 of NZ_JACJKP010000031.1, read as the reverse complement.
CAGCCATTCTTTTTGGTAGCTCATGCCTGTAACTCCTCTCTCTTTTGGAGTTGCCGTATGCGTTGCCCCCGAAAGGCGCCGGGAGCATATTGTTGTTTTTATTATACTACGAACCGGACATTCCCGCAACGGGCCCAACGTCGGCAAAATGTCAAAACGCCGCATTTTGGACAAAAAGCAGTCATGGATTTGATATTTTTTGTTCGATTCTAATATATCCCGTCGGGACCAGAGCAGTATAATAAGGCCACGATAACGGAATCGGTACTCCAAGGGGGTACTACCAAATAGGAGGTATTTGCATGAAAAAAAGAGTTGTTTCCCTGCTGATGGCCACGGCAATCAGCGCAAGCCTGCTGGCTGCCTGCGGCGGCAGCAGCGCCGGTTCGTCCGCTGCCACCGGCGAGACCGGCGGTGACGCTGCCGCTGCCGGCGGCACCGAAGGCGCCGTCATCAACATCTACAGCTGGAACGACGAGTTCCGCACCCGTCTGGAAGCCGTTTACCCCGAGGTGGAGAGCACCTCCGACGACGGCACCGTCACCAAGCTGAAGGACGGCACCGAAATCCACTGGGTCATCAACCCCAACCAGGACGGCGTCTACCAGCAGAAGCTGGACGAGGCCCTGCTGAACCAGGGCACCGCCGCCGATGACGACAAGGTGGACATCTTCCTGTCTGAGACGGACTACGTCTTCAAGTACACCGATGCCGACGCCGATGTGGCCATGCCGCTGACCGACCTGGGCATCGACCCCGACACCGACCTGGCCGACCAGTACGCCTTTACCCGTACCACCGCGTCCGACCAGAACGGCGTGCAGCGCGGCTCCACCTGGCAGTGCTGCCCGGGCCTGCTGGTCTACCGCCGGGACATCGCCAAGGATGTCTTCGGCACCGATGACCCCGCCGCCGTGGGCGAAAAGGTCAAGGACTGGGATACCCTGAAAGCCACCGCCGCCGAACTGAAGGCCAAGGGCTACTACACCTTCGCCTCCTACGCCGACACCTTCCGCCTGTACGGCAACAGCATCTCCCAGCCGTGGGTGACCGCCGGCGAGACTACCGTCAAGGTGGACCCCCAGATCATGAACTGGATCAAGGATTCCAAGGAATGGCTGGATGCCGGCTACTTCGACAAGACCGTCAAGGGCCAGTGGAACGATGACTGGAACAAGTCCATGAGCTCCTCCTCCAAGGTCTTTGCCTTCCTGCTGCCTGCCTGGGGCATCGACTTCACCCTGAACCCCAACTGGGACGGCGAGACCGGCGCCTGGGGCGTCACCAATCCCCCGCAGGAATACAACTGGGGCGGTTCCTACATCCATGCCGCTACCGGCACCGACAACCCCCAGCACGTCAAGGACATCATCCTGGCCCTCACCTCCAACAAGGACAACCTGATCAAGATCTCCCGGGATTATCAGGACTTCACCAACACCGTCAGCGGCATGCAGGAAGCTGCCACCGACGCCTCCTTCGCCTCTGAGTTCCTGGGCGGCCAGAACGCCTACGAGTACTTTGCCCCTGTTGCCGAAAACATCAAGATCGCGCCGCTGTCCTCCTATGACCAGGGCTGCGTGGAGCTGATCCAGAACGCTTTCAGCGACTACTTCCAGGGCAACGTGGACTACGACCGTGCCAAGTCCAACTTTGAGACGGCCATCAAGGAGCGCTACCCCGACATCACCGAGATCCAGTGGGCAGAGTGATCTGCCCCAAGCAGACTACGGAATGAAAACCGGCTGCCGCACCCCGGTGCGGCAGCCTTTTCCGGAAAGGAACGGTGACTTATGAACAAGAAAAAACAACATCGTCTCAGTTACGCCAAATGGGGCTACATCTTCATCCTTCCGTTCTTTGTGGCCTTCTTCATCTTCTCGCTGATCCCGCTGGTGGACACCGTGCGGTACAGCTTCTATGAATACTACCGCTCCGGCATCAAGGAGATCGGCCCCACCTTCATCGGCCTGGAAAACTATGCCGAGCTGCTCAAATCCGACATGGTCGGCTACGCCGGCAACACCCTGATCCTCTGGCTCATCGGCTTTGTGCCCCAGATCGTCATCGCTCTGCTGCTGGCCAACTGGTTCACCGATGTGCGGCTGAAGATCCGCGGCAAACAGTTCTTCAAGATCATCATCTATCTGCCCAACCTGATCATGGCCTCTGCCTTCGCCATGCTCTTCTTCGCGCTGTTCTCCACCAATGGGCCCATCAATTCCATCCTCATGTCCATCGGGCTGACCGATACCCCCATCGACTTCATGGGCACCACCTTCGGCACCCGGTCCCTTGTCGGGTTGATGAACTTCCTGATGTGGTTCGGCAACACCACCATCATGCTGATGGCCGCCATCATGGGCATCAGCCCCGATATCTTTGAGGCCGCCGAACTGGACGGCTGCGGCAGCTTCCGGCGGTTCTTCTCCATCACCCTGCCGCTGATCCGCCCCATTCTGGCCTACACCCTCATCACCTCCATCATCGGCGGTCTGCAGATGTTCGATGTGCCCCAGATCCTCACCAACGGCCAGGGCAACCCCGACCGTACCTCCATGACGCTGATCATGTTCCTGAACAGCCACCTGAAGAGCCGCAACTACGGCATGGCCGGTGCCCTGTCGGTCTACCTCTTCATCGTCAGCGGCATCCTCTGCTTCTTTGTCTACCGGATGACCAACGGCGGCGATAACACCGCCAAACCCCGGAAGCACGCCAAAGGAGGAACCAAAGCATGAAACATATCAAAGACAAACGGGCGGAAACCGTCCTGGCCTATCTGGTCCTCATCGTCCTGTCCTTCCTGTGCCTGTTCTTCTTCTACATCCTGCTGGTGAA
>NZ_JACJKP010000004.1 GCF_016901605.1 Gemmiger formicilis | reverse complement strand
ACCGCTGGAACGGTACCGGGGCACCCGCTGGTACAAACCCTACTGCGTGTGTATCGTGGCCCTTTGGCTGGCGGCCTGGACGCTGGTGATGTTCGTGGGTGTGAACGCTGCCGGGGCGCTGGAACGCCTGTGGGCACACTGAAACAGAATAAATACCGCTGCGGTTCCCCACCGGGGAACTGCGGCGGTATTTTTGTGTGCCGGTGGGCTGGCAGCCCACCAAAATGCGGGGGCGTTCGACTATAATTTCCCTTGTACAGAAAGGGGATAGAACCATGCGAAAAAACTTTGCGGCAGTCTGCGCCGGTATGTTGCTGCTGGCGCTGGCAGGATGCACGGCTGCCGGGGATGGGGCGGCGTCCCAATCCGCTTCGACCCTGGAGCAGGCCTCCCAGACCGAACCGGCTGCGGAACCGGAACAAACGGCCGAAACCGACCCCGCTGCAACGGAAGCACCGGAACAGCAGGTGACCCTGGCCGAAACCGTATTGTATGACCAGGACGGGGTGTGCATTACCGCTACCGGGCTGGATATGCAGGCGGTGCTGGGGCCGGAACTTTCCTTCCAGGTGGAAAACAATACCCAGCAGAACCTGGTGGTGCAGCCCGAGTGGTGCACGGTGAACGGCTACATGATGAGCGATTTGTTCTCCGCCGATGTGGCGGCGGGCAAAAAGGCCAACGATACCATGTATTTCCCCAGTTCGTCGCTGGAACGCTGCGGTATCGATACCGTGACCGATATTGCCATGGAGCTGAAGATTCTGGACGGCGAAACCTACCAGACCCTGGCCACCACCGGCACCGTCACCCTGCAGACATCGGCGGCGGGCAGCTACACCCAGACCTATGATGACAGCGGCGAGGAGATCTACAACGCCAACGGCATCCGGGTGGTGATGCAGCGGCAGGCAGAAGACCTGTTCGGGCAGGAGATCCATTTTTATCTGGAAAATACCTCGGACCGTACCGTGGTTGTACAGAGCGAGGATGTATCGGTCAATGGATATATGATCTCCAACTGGCTGTATGCGGATTTGATCCCCGGCGCCCATGCGGTGGAAGCCCTGACGCTGTTTACATCTGACATGGAGGAAAACGGCATTGAAACCATCGAGACGGTGGAACTGGCCCTGAACATTGTGGACGCCGAAACTTACCAGACCATTGAAAAGACTGCACCCATCACCTTGCAGATGGGCCAGGAATAAGGAGGAAAACGGAATGAAAACCGCAAAACTGGTTGTTGGAATTCTCAGTATTGTATTGTTTGTGCTGGTGGGCATGCAGTCCTGTGTGGCAGGGCTGGGCAACACCGTCAGCAACAATGGGGAAGTGGGCGGCTCCGCGGGGCTGCTGCTGGCCGTCTGCCTGCTGGTGGCAGGTATTGTGGCCATCTGCACCCGCAACGGCGGCAAAGGCGGTTATGTCAGCGCCGGCTTTTACATTGTGGGCGGCCTCATCGGCCTGCTGTGCGCGGGCAGCTATGCGGACCTGAATATCTGGTCCGGCCTGAGCATCTTTTTTGGCATTCTGTGCATTGTGGGTTCCCGCAAGCAGCAATGACCGGAATATCGTCAACAAGGCGGGCCGCCCCGTACGGGGCAGCCCGCCTTGTTTTGTTTATTCCTCGCTGCCGAACTGCAGGTAATGGTCCGGGTTCCAGCCGCAGGCTTTGGCCATGCGGGTCAGCAGGGTATCCCCGGATTCGTGCAGGTCGTCCACCAGCACGTCCTCGGCAATGCGTCCCTGGTGCACGATCAGCGCCCGGTCCAGAAAATGCTCCACATCTTCCAGGTAATGGGTGGTCAGCAGAATGGTTTCCTCCCCGTGCAGGGTACCGCTCATCAGCTTGATGAAATCCTTGCGGGTGAAGGGGTCCTTGCCCAAAAAGGGCTCGTCCATCAGGTAGTAGGCGGCCCGCTTGCCAAAGCCCGCCGCCAGTTCCACCCGGGCTTTCTGGCCCGTGGAAAGATGCCCGATCACATCCTTGCCCGAAAGACTGAAAAAGTCCAGAAATTCCTTATACCGTCCTTCGTCAAAGGCGGGGTTCAGGTCGGCCAGCAGGGCGCCATATTCCGCCACCGTCAGGGTGGGGTAGTAGCTGCCCTCGCCGGTAATGTAGCTGATGCGCTCATACTGGGCCGCGGCGGGTTTGCCGTCGAACAGGGCTTCCCCTTTGGCGGGCAGCAGCCCCGCCATGGCCCGCAGCAGGGTGGTCTTGCCGGCGCCGTTTTCGCCCAGAATGCCCACGATCTGGCCGTCCGGCACCGTGAAATCCGCCCCCAGCAGGCCCACTTCGGCCCCGTGTTTGCGGTAGGTTTTGCGCAGGTTCTTCACTTCGATCATGGCAGCGTTCCTCCGTCTTTTTGCAGTGTGTCAAAGGTGATAAACCGGTCGGCGTGCAGGAGCCGCGTCTGGTAGAACCGTGCCCAGTCCCGCTCGCTGCCGGTCAGAATGCGGCCCATATAGGTCATGTGGCCGGTGTCCAGTTCGTAGACCTGCAGTGCGATCCCGTTCTGGCTGGATGCGGTCACCAGAATCGTGCCGTTCAGGGTGCGTACAAGCGCCCCTTTGGCCAGCAGGATTTTATCCCCGGCAGCGTTGAGAGCCGCAGCATCGGGCCGGATGAGGTCCTTGTCCTCCACCAGGTCGGCCATGGTGAAGGTGCCGTTCTCCGCCCGCAGCAATACCAGCCAGGCTTTGTAGGAGGTGCTGTTCCCGGTATCAAAGGTCAGGATCGCCTCGCTGTCGGTGGTGCGGGGCAGCAACGTTACCATATCGGTGCTGGTCCAATCGTCCAGAGTTGCCAGTTCCCTGTGGTCGGTGCGCTTGCCCGCCGCGTTCACCAGGTCGGCGCAAAGCGTCCCTTCCGCTGTGCGGTAGAGCAGCAGCGTGGAACCGTCCGCCATGGATACCCCAGCCAGTGCTTCGGCGGCATCCTCCGGGCAGTAGAAGGGTTCCAGGCTGCCCAGTTCGGAGGAGGCGCAAAGCACCTCCCGGTCGTAGAGGATTCCATCCCGGGGCAGGGCGGCAATCTCGTCGGCGGTCAGGCTGTGGGCCCGGTAGAGCCCCGGCGCCCGGCCTAAATAATCGCTGGCCCAGCAAACGCCGTACCCGGCGCCCAGCACAAAGCAGCTGCCGCTGGTGGGCTGGTAAGGCCAGGATGCGTCCGGCTCCTGGCTGTTGCCAGTCCAGGCGTAGTCGTAGTCGGTGTTCAGCTCGTACACGTCGGAGGACAGAGGATAGAGCGCCGCAAAGACGGTGGCATATTCCTCGGGGGCAGTCTCCCCGGCGGCCAGCCGGATCACGGTGTCATCGGGAAACTGCAGGGTGTACATGCGGTAGACGCTGTCCACCGGCGCCGAGAGAAACCGGCTGCCGTCGGAACTGGTGCCGGTGATGGCGGCCGCCCCGTTGACGGTGTCCCGGTCCTCGGGCGGGACAACGTAGCTTCGGGTTACCGCAAACCGGGCATATCGGCCGGCCTCCACAGTTTTGGCGGGGGCGTCCAGTTCCATGCGGGTGTCCAGCTTGCCGTCCTGCAGGGTGAAATGGAGCAGGTCGTAGTAGCGGTCCCAGCCCATCTGTCCCGACAGGGTGAATCCCTCCAGCTGGGAGGCATCGGCGATCTGGTCGTGGAGGGTGAGGGCAATGCCCTGCCAGCCGTTGTGCAGCCAGAGGGTCAGCCCGCCCCAACCAACCAGGGCCGCGGCGGCCAGGACTGCCAGCCACGCCGCAGGGCGAAAACGTCCTTTGTTTCCTTTCATGTGGCGGCTCCTCCTTCCAGCGGGTCAAAGGTCAGGTAACGGTCTTTGTGTTGCTGGCTGTAGGCGTCGTAGAGATTGCCCCAGTCCCGGTCGATCCCACTGCGCAGCAGGCCGCGGTAGCTGGTGCCACCCGTCAGCGGGTGGACTTCCAGCAGAATGCCATCCTCGGGCTGGTTGCCGGTCTCACTGGCGGGCAGCGGCGCGTCGTGGTACCAGCCCAGCAGCAGGGCGTTGCCCTCGGCATTCAGCACTGCCGCCGCGGCGGTGTTGCCGGGGTCCTGTTCCTGGCAGTGTACCAGGGTGAACTTGCCGTCCTGCACCCGGAATGCGGCCAGTTTGGAACCCAGCGGGGTTTCCGCGCCCAGCGGGTTCATGGTGCGGCAGGACAGGCTTACCACCGCATCCCGGTTGGTGGTGCGGACGTATACTTCGGCACTGTATACGTCGCCGGCGGGCAGTTCCGTCACCTGCTGGTGGTCGGTGCAGCTGCCGTTTTCGTCCACCAGGTCGGCCCACAAAGTGTTGTCAGCGTCCAGGTAGAGCAGCAGGGAAGACCCGTCTGCCATGGCCGCACCGGTCAGCGCTTCCACCGCGCCCTCGGGGCAGTAGAAGGGTTCCAGCGACCCGATCTCGGTGGTGCCGCAAAGGATCTCTCCCCCGTAGCGGGTGCCGTCCCGGGGCAAATCGGCAATTTCGGCTTCGGTCAGACCGTTCATCCGGTACAGCCCCGGCGCCCGGCCCAGATAGTCCCGTTCCCAACAGACCACCGGGGTGTCCCCCAGCAGAAAAGGCCGCGCGTCCACCACACTGTCGGACCAGCTTTCCTGCACCGCAGCGCCGGGGTCGTTTATGGCGTAGTCGTAGCGGTAGTCCAGCTCGTAGGGGGTGTCGGTAACCCAGCTCTCGGCTACCAGCGGCTGCTCCAGATCGACCGCTCCGGCGGAGAACCGCACGAAGCGGGTATCATTGCCGGGGAACCGCACCCGCAGGGTGTACATCCGGTCCACCCGGTTCACAACTGTCTGCACCGTGACGGTACTGTTGGTGAACTGGGGGACCTCGGTGGCGTTGCGCTCGGCATTGGCCCGCTCCGAGGTGGCCACCACGTAGGTCTGGTCGGTGCTCACCATCGGCCGGTCGAGAAAGGGTGCATCCTCGTCGTCAAAGACCAGTTCGGTGTCCAGATACCCGTCGTGGAGGGAAAAATGCAGGCTGCTGTGGTCGTAGTTCCAGTTGATGCGTCCGTTCAGGGTAAAGCCCCGCAGGGCGGCGGGGTCCCCGGCCTGGTCCTCCAGCGTTACGTCGATGGCGCGCCAGCCCAGATGCAGCCAGGCGGTGCCCAGCAGCAACACTGCCAGCGCCAGTACGGCCAGAGGGGCAAGGCCCCGGCGGAATCGGTTGGTTTTGGGCATACAGACCCCTCCTTTCAGGCCGGTTCGGCGCGGCGGATGGCACGCAGCGCCCACCAGATGCTGAACACGGTCAGCGCCGCCAGTACCACCGCTGCCAGCAGCGTATTGTGTACCAGCGCGTCATAGGCACCGAAGAGGGCAAAATCCAGCTCCCACTGGAAGAGCAGCAGGCAGCAGACGCCGCACACCGCCCCGATGACCACCGCCGCACCCCGGCGCCAGCCCCGGTGCAGCCGCACACAGGTCAGCAGCAGGGCCGAAGCCAGCAGCGTCACCACCAGCAGCGCAAACTGAGCGGGGCGGCGGGGCAGCAGCCAGTACATCGAATCACTGAGCAGGACCTGCTCATACAGATTCTGGGCAGGCATGGCGGTGCCCAGTTTTTCCATGGCCCGGGCGGAGTCCATGGCCTGCACCGGGAAGAAATACACCATGTACAGTACCAGCTGCAGGGCTGCCACACCCAGCTGCAGCACGGCGGCGGTCAGTACCTGGGCCGCCAGCCGGGCGGCCGGGGGCATGGGCAGCGTCAGCCAGGTATAGCTGCATCTGGCCCGCTTCCGGTCATTGACAGCCGGACCGGCCAGCAGCCCCGCCAGCAGAAATACCAACAGAAACACCTGGAACTGGAACCCTTCCTCATAACAGGCAGCCAGCCCCATGCCCAGCATTGCGCCGCGGGAAGCCTGCCACAGCAGCACGGCCAGCTGTTCCAGGGCAAAGGCCCCGCACAGGATCGCGTAGGAACGGCGGGCCATCCGCCAGTTCCACCCGGCCAGGGAAAAAATCTGTTTCATACCATACGCTCCTTTTTCCGTTCTCCTTCGGTGTATTATTGGACTAATACACATGCGGTATAAAAAATTACTCGTCGCCCCACAGTTCACTGACCAGGGCAATCACCTTTTTGTAGCTGAGCCGGTTCTGTTTGGCTTCCTCCACAAACCGCTCTACCAGCCCACGGGTCAGTTCTTCATCAATGGCTTCCCGCAGCTGGGGGGTCAGCCGTACCACGCTGCCGTTGTTGCCGTCGGTGTAGATGTAGCCTTCCTCGGTCATCAGGCGGTAGGCTTTCTGGGCGGTGTTGGGGTTGATGCCGGTCTGGGCCGCCAGTTCCCGGCGGCTGGGCATGGGGTCGCCGTCCTGTACCGTGCCCAGCAGGATCTGCCGTTTCAGGTGCTCGGCGATCTGCTGGTAGACCGGCGCCCGGTCGTGGAACTGCAGCCCGCTGAAACTTACCATGGTATCCCCTGCCTTTCCTGGGTTTTGAGTGTATTATACCCGTAGTACACGACGCTGTCAAGTAGCGGTTTCCACAAAAAGTACACAGGATTTTCAGCTTCTTTTCAGGTTTGGGGGGTACAATGGCAGGAACATGGAACTTTTTCCTGGAGGTGTACCATGCGGGTACTGATCGTGGAAGACGAAACATTGCTGGCCCAATCCCTCCAGACCCTTTTGCAGCGCAAGGGGTTCGAGGTGGAGGTTGCCTATGACGGCAACACCGGGGCCGATTATGCCGACACCGGCATTTATGACCTGTTGATTCTGGACGTGATGATGCCGGGACTGAACGGCTATGAACTGGCGCGCCATGTGCGGGAACGGCACAGCGCCGTGCCCATCCTGATGCTTACGGCCAAATCCGACCTGCCCGACCGCATTGAGGGGCTGAACGCCGGGGCGGATTATTACCTGACCAAACCCTTTGATATTGTGGAACTGCTGGCCTGCATCCGGGCGCTGCTGCGCCGCCAGGGCGGGCAGGTGGACCAGCTGCGGTTCGGGGATGTTTCGCTGGACCTGGCCGGGGGCAAGCTGTGCTGCGGCGAAAAAAGCGTCCGCCTTTCGGCCAAGGAATTTGACGTGATGCGGCTGCTGATGCAGTCGGGCGGCAGCAACATCCCCAAAGAGGTCATTCTGACCCATGTGTGGGGGTTTGAATCCAACGCGGTGGAAAACAACGTGGAGGTCTATGTGGGCTTTCTGCGCAAAAAGCTCAAAAGCCTGGGGTCCCGCGTGTCCATTGCGGCGGTGCGGCGGATGGGCTATCACCTGGAGGAGGCCGCCTCATGATCCGCCGTCTGCGCATCAAATTTGTCTGCATTACCATGAGCATCGTCACGGTGATCCTGGCGGGGGTGATGGTGGCGGTGCTGGGGCTGACCCGGGCCAGCCTGGAACGGGAAAGCCTGGAAACCATGTACCGCATTGCCCGGGACCCGGTGCCCCTGCAGGCCCCCGATGAGGAAGTAAACGGCATGCGGCTGCCCTATTTTGTGCTGGAAGTGAACGACGACGGCACCGTGCAAAGCGTGGGCGGCGGCTACTATGACCTTTCCGATACCGACTTCCTGCAGCAGGCCGCCGACGAAGCCCGCCGGAGCGAGGAAGCCAGCGGCGTATTGCCGGACTATAACCTGCAGTATCTGCGGGTGTCCATGCCCCAGCGGCAGTACATCGTCTTTGCGGACCTTTCCAACGAGGTGCGCACCCTCAACGGGCTGATGCGCAGCTGCCTGATCATTTGCGGGGCGGCATTTGTGGTGTTTTTCTTCCTCAGCACGCTGCTGGCCCGGTGGGCGGTGCGCCCGGTGGAAAAAGCCTGGGTGCAGCAAAAACAGTTTGTGGCCGATGCCAGCCATGAACTGAAAACCCCGCTGACCGTTATCCTCACCGACGCGGAACTGCTCTGCACCCCGGAGGGCACCGCCACCGAAAAAGCCCAGATCTCCCAGAATATGCTCACGGTGGCCCAGCAGATGCGCACCCTGGTGGAACAGCTGCTGGAACTGGCCCGGGTGGATCAGGGTCTGCCCCATACCGCCCATCAGCGCACCGACTGGAGCGCCGCCGTCACCGATGCGCTGCTGCCCTTTGAACCCCTCTATTATGAAAAGGGCCTGGGGCTGGATACCAACATTGAACCGGGGATTACCGTGCGGGGCGATGCCGCCCAGCTGGGGCAGCTCACCGGCATCCTGCTGGACAACGCCCAGAAATACTCCACCCCCGGCGGCACGGTGCATCTGACCCTGTGCCGCAGCAGCCAGCGCCGGGCGGTGCTGGCGGTGACCAACTGCGGCGACCCCATTACGCCGGAGGACCTGCACAATATCTTCAAGCGGTTTTACCGGGCGGACCCTGCCCACCGGCGGGACGGCAGCAGCGGGCTGGGTCTGGCCATTGCCAAGGGCATTGCCGAACAGCACGGCGGGCGCATCTGGGCCACCAGCGAAAACGGCATCAACACCTTCTATGTCAGCCTGAAAACCTTGTAAAAGTGGCGGCGCCCGGCGGGCGCCGCCATACTTTTGCGGAATTTTCACAAATACCCAAAGATTTTTCAGCTTCGTTTCAGCGTGGGGTGGTAGAGTGTTCACCATGAAACAGGGAGGTATCTGCAATGATTACGGTTGAACACCTGACCAAGCGATATGGCAGCGTCACCGCGGTGGATGATATTTCGTTCACCATCGAGGACGGCCATATCTACGGCTTCCTCGGGCCCAACGGCGCGGGCAAGTCCACCACCATGAACATCATGACCGGGTGCCTTGCCGCCACCAGCGGCGAGGTCAAGATCGACGGGTTTGATATTTTCGAGCAGGCACGCCAGGCCAAACAGTGCATCGGCTACCTGCCGGAGATCCCGCCCCTCTACACCGACGAAACCCCGGAAGAATACCTGCGCTTTGTGGCCGAAGCCAAGGGCATTGCCAAACGGGACATCCCGGCCGAGATCACCCGCGTCATGCGGGAAACACGGCTGACCGAAATGGGCGGCCGGCTGATCCGCAATCTGTCCAAGGGTTACCGCCAGCGTGTGGGCATTGCCCAGGCGCTGCTGGGCAACCCCCGGTATATCATCCTGGACGAACCCACCGTAGGTCTGGACCCGCTGCAGATCATCGAGATCCGCGACCTGATCCGGGAACTGGGCGAAAAGCACACGGTCATCCTCAGTTCCCACATCCTCAGCGAGGTGCAGGCCATCTGCGAGAGCGTGCTGATCATTGCCCACGGCAAGCTGGTGGCCTTTGATACGCCCCAGAACCTGGAGCTGATGCTGGCGGCCAACAACCGCCTGACCATTGTGGCCGAGACCGACGAACCCGGGCTGCGGGCCATTCTGGACCGCCAGAAGGCAGTGAGCGACTACACCATCGAAACCGACGATCTGCCGCCGGTGGCAGCCCCCGCCGAAAAACCGGCCCCGCAGGCAGAACCTGCCGCCCCGGCCGAAACGGACGCGGAACCTGCCGCGGAGGAGGAACAGACCCTGGCCGCGGCCCCGGTGGAGCTGACCGAAGCGGTGCTGCCCACCGCCCCGGCTACGGCGCCCAAGGTCTGCAAGGCCACCCTGACGCTGGCCGGTGACCCGGCCGAAGCCTGCCGCACGCTCTTCTTTGCCTTTGCCCGGGCAGGCTGCGCCCTGCTGCAGATGACGCCGGTGCGGGCGGATCTGGAGAATATCTTTATTGAACTGACCGAGGACGAACCGTCCGGAAAGGAGGAGCCGACCCATGAAAGCCGTATTTAAGCACGAGATCGGCCTGTATTACCACGGGCTGCTCGCCTACGTGTTCGGGGCGTTCCTTTTGGAATTTATCGGCATCGGCGCCATGATGTACAACATCAACCGCGCCGTTGCCAACTTTGAGTATGCCCTGGGCACCTTCTCCATCGGGTTCATCGCCCTGGTTCCCATCCTGACCATGCGCGTCATGGCCGAGGAGAAAAAACAAAAGACCGACCAGCTTCTTTCGCTGCTGCCCATCACCGGGGTGGACATCGTGCTGGGCAAATACTTTGCCATGGCGGTGGTCTTTGTGGCGCCCATGATCGTGGCCTGCGTTTACCCCTTCATCTTCTCGCTGTACGGCGATGTATACCTGCCCACCTCCTACGGCGCGCTGTTCGCCTTTGTCTGCCTGGGCCTGGCGCTCATCGCCATCGGCATGTTCATCTCCTCGCTGACCGAGTCCCAGGGCATGGCGGCGGGAATCTGCGTGGTAGCTATGCTGTTCTGCTACTACAGCGCATCCCTGGCGGATTACATCGCCTCCACCGCCTTCAACGTGGCGGCGATGCTGGTGCTCTCCGCTTTGCTGGCCCTGCTGGTGCGGCGGCTTACCCGCTCCGATGCGGCCGGGCTGATCATTCTGATCCTCTGCGTGGCGGCGGTGGCCATTACCTGGTTCGTCAGCCCCACCTCGCTGGAAACCCTGCTGCCGGACCTGATGAACAAACTCTCGCTGTTCGAACGGTTCTACACCTTTGTAAACGGTGTGTTTGATGTCACCGCCATCATCTACTATATCAGCGTGGCAGTGTTCTTTCTGTTCCTCTGCGTGCAATCCTGGGAGAAAAAGAGGTATAACGGATGAAAAACAGCTTGAAAAACAAATGGCAGGGTGCCCTGGCCCGCAATCGGCAGGCGCTGAGCACCCGCACCGCCAAAGTGGGCGGTTACAGCTTTGTGCTCAGCCTTGTGGTGCTGGCAATTCTCATCGCGGTCAATGTGCTGGCTTCCAAGCTGCCCAGCAGCTGGACCCAGTTTGATATTTCCGCCGCGCAGCTTTACTCGCTGACTTCCGACACCAAGGTGGTGGTCACAAACCTGGAACAGGATGTGACCATCTACTGGATCTGCCAGGCCGGTCAGGAAGATACCGTCATCGACAAACTGCTGGACCGGTATGAGGACCTGTCCGACCATATTACGGTGGTCAAAAAGGACCCCGATATCTACCCCACCTTTGCCCAGCAGTATACCGAGGAAACGGTGACCAACAACTCGCTGGTGGTGGAATCCGGCGATAAGAGCCGCTATATCAGCTACGAGAACATCTATGAAGTGGATACCGCCAGCTACTACACCACCGGTTCGGTATCCCAGTCCTTTGACGGCGAAGGCCAGATCACCTCGGCCATCGACTATGTGGTCAGCACCGACCTGCCCCAGGTCTACCTGCTCAGCGGCCACGGCGAGGCGGAGCTGTCCCAGACCTTCTCGGACGAACTGGAACGCAGCAACTATGAAACGGTGGCCGATTTCACGCTGCTCAATGTGGACGCCGTGCCCGAAGAATGCGACGTGCTGCTGATCAACGCCCCCACCAGCGATATTTCCGATGAGGAACTGACCATGCTGCGCAGCTACGTGTCCGGCGGCGGCAAACTGGTGGTGCTCTCCGGCCCGCAGGAACGCGCCGACCTGCCCAACCTGCAGGCCCTGCTGAACGACTACGGCGTGACCGTGACCGACGGCGTGGTGGTGGACAACAACCGTGATTACTACGCCTTTACCGCCCCCTACGTGCTGATGCCCGAGATCCAGTCCTCCGAGATCACCGACCCGCTGGTGGAAGGGGATTACCATGTGATCGTGCCTATTGCCCAGGGCCTGACCGTGGGCGAAAACGATGGTTCCGCCACGGTGACCTCGCTGCTGCAGACTTCTGACGACTCCTTCTCCAAGGCGGCGGGCTATGCCATGACCACCTACGATAAGGAAGACGGCGACACCGACGGCCCCTTCAGCCTGGCAGTCTCGGTGGAAGACACCGCTTCCGGCGGACGGATGCTCTGGGTGGCCAGTGACTATCTGCTGGATGACCTGTACAATTCCTACTCTTCCGGCGCCAACCTGGACTTCGTCATGAACGGCCTGTCCTGGATGATCGGCGATACCGACGCCGTTTCCATCCGCAGCAAGTCGCTGAATTACAACTATCTGACCATCAGCTCTTCCTCGGCAGCCTGGCTCAAGGTCTGCATGATCGGCATCATCCCGGTGGGCTTCCTGCTGCTGGGCGTGGATGAAGTATTGCGCAGGAGGAAAAAGGTATGAATCGACAGAAAAAACTGGCCGTCCTGATCGGGGTGCTGGTGGCGCTGTGCGCCATCATCGCCATCGTGTCCGGCGTGCAGAAGCATATCGACACCATCTCCACCGTGGATAAGGAGATCATTGCCACCAGCGAAAGTGCCCTGACCGCTGTTTCCTGGACCAAGGAGGGCACCACCCTCAGCTTTACCAAGACCGACGACACCTGGTCCGATGCTTCGGACGCAGACTTCCCCGTGGATCAGGAAAAGATGTCGGACTTCCTGGAGCATTTCGAGAGCGTCCACGCCAGCTTCATCATCGAGAACGTGGAGGACTTCGGCCAGTACGGTCTGGATGCCCCCTCCTGCACCATCACGCTGACCAGTGATGAAGGGGACACGGTGATCCAGCTGGGCGACTACTCCACCATGGACGAAAAACGGTATCTTACCCTGGGGGACGGCACCGTCTACCTTATCGACGATGATCTGGCGGAATACGCCGTCACCGACCGGGATGAGCTGATGCGCCAGGATACCATCCCCGAGTACGATACCCTGGACACCATCGTGGCCACCGGCGAAACCGCCTTCACGGTGGAACATCACCCCGATGAAGGGCTGAGCTATTCCGACAGTTACGAGTATTACCTCAACGACAACGGCAGCTACAAGGCGCTTTCCACCACCAAGGTGGAGGGGCTGCTCACCACCCTGGGCGACCTGGACCGCACCGACTACGCCACCTACACTGCCGATGATTCGGTGCTGGCCAACTACGGTCTGGATGCCCCCACGGTGACCTTTACCGTCACCTACACCGCCGAGGACGAGCAGAATACCTTTGACCTGGCCTTCGGCAAGAAGGGCGACAACTGCTATATGCGGATGGATGATTCGCCCATCATCTACCATGTGGACGCCGACACCTACGACGAAAGCATCATCACAACCGGTTATGACAGCCTGCGCCCCGACGAGATCCTGGCACTGAACTGGGATGATGTGCAGAGCATCGACTTTACCATCGACGATACCACCTACACGGTGGAGAAGAAGGGCGACACCTACAAGATCGGTGACGATGTAGTGGAATTTGACGACGTATCCGCGGCCATCGACGCGCTGGAAGTCAACGAATTCAACACCGAAACGCCGGCCAAGAAGCAGGAAATCACCTTCACCGTCCACCTGGACAACGATACCTTCCCGACCCTGACCGTCAACCTCTATCAGTATGACGGTGACAACTGCCTGGCACAACTGGACGGCACCACGCTGGGACTGATCTCCCGCTCGCTGGTGGTCGACCTGACCGAGGCGGTGAACGCCATCACCCTGGGGCTGGCGTAATCGGCCGCTCAATTCCCCAAACAGATCACCCCCGTACTGCTTGCCGGTACGGGGGTGATTGCTTGTTTACAAGAAGGGCAAAATGTCATGACGGCGCGGCCAAGTTGTAAAGACACCGCGGCGGGATTATCAGTGGGCGGCCAACGGGCGCTGTGGTACACTATTCCTATTACGCAGGGGGGCATAAAAAGGCCCCCTGACCGCGTAAAAAAGGACTAGCAATGTATGGAGGTGCACTTACTATGGCACAAAATGCATCCCTGAAAGATGCCGCAATCTCTGCCGGCCTCGAACAGGTTCTGCACTATCTGGAAAAGGACCCGGAAACCAACATTCCCAAGATCATGAAACTGGTCGATACCGTTACCCCCAAGGACTGGTACGCCAAGCAGCGCGCTGCCTTCCGCAACGCCATCGACGAAAAGAACAACTGGTACCAGCTGATCATGAAGGTCTATGAGCTGGACCCCGGTGTGCGGGAGGCCTTCTTCCGCAACTTTATCATCAATGCCAGCCTGCAGGGCAGTGCCCGCCAGGACGAGGTTTCCCGCAAGGAAAACTGCAACGTGCCCTGGGCCATCCTGCTGGACCCCACCTCGGCCTGCAATATGCACTGCACCGGCTGCTGGGCGGCGGAGTACGGCAACCGCCTGAACCTGACCCTGGAAGAACTGGATTCCATCGTCACCCAGGGCAAGGAACTGGGCACCTATATGTACATTTTTACCGGCGGCGAACCGCTGGTGCGCAAACAGGATGTCATTGCTTTGTGTGAAAAGCACAGTGACTGCGAGTTCCTCTGCTTTACCAACGGCACCCTCATTGATGAGGCGTTCTGCCAGGATATGCTGCGGGTGAAAAACTTTGTGCCGGCTTTCAGCCTGGAAGGCTTTGAGGATGCCAACGACAGCCGCCGCGGCCAGGGCGCCTACGCCAACGTGCGCCGCGCCATGCAGCTGCTCAAGGACCATAAGCTGCCCTTCGGCATCTCGGCCTGCTATACCAGCCGCAACTATGCCGACATCAGCAGCGAGAAATTCTTTGATGAGATCATCGAGGCGGGCGCTTTGTTCGTCTGGTTCTTCCACTATATGCCGGTGGGCAGCGGCGCGGCACCGGAACTGCTGCCCACGCCGGAACAGCGCACCGAACTGTACAACCGCATCCGCGCCTTCCGCAAGACCAAGCCCATCTTCTCCATGGACTTCCAGAACGATGCCGAGTACGTGGGCGGCTGCATTGCCGGCGGCCGCCGGTACCTGCACATCAATGCCCGGGGCGATGTGGAACCCTGCGTGTTCATCCACTATTCCAATGTGAATATCCGCAGCTGCACCCTGCTGGAGGCCCTCAAGAGCCCCATCTTTATGGCATACCACGACGGGCAGCCCTTCAACGATAATATGCTGCGGCCCTGCCCCATGCTGGAAAACCCCGAAAAACTGCGCAAGATGGTACACGATACCGGTGCAGCTTCCACCGACTACGAATCCCCGGAAACGGTGGATACTTTGTGCGACCGCACCACGCCTTATGCCGAGGCATGGAAACCCCAGGCGGAAGCGCTGTGGAAGGCAGCCCATCCCCACAAAGCGGAGTGATTCAGGAGTGGAGGATGTGCCCCCAGGGGTTCTGGAACAGCAGCCAGTACAGCTGGTTGACCAGGGTTTCTTTTTCGGCGTTGGTGCGCAGGGGCTGCTGGATCAATAACCCCGAAATCCCGCAGGCGTAAAACTGCAAAAAAGCTTCCTCGTCGGCGGGGGACATGGCCAGGTTGGGGTGCATCCGGTGCAGCATATCCTGCAGGTAGGTGGTGAACACCTGCACGAACTGCCGTTCCAGCTGTTCCCGCCAGCGGCTGGCCAGTAAATGCTGCAAAGTCTGGCGGTGGTCGTTGGTGTAGTTCACGAACAACCGCAGGGCTTCGTGGGGGTCCTCGGTGCGCATGCTCTGTTCCATCAGCTGTTGGGCACCCTGCCGGGTCCACCAGTCCACCACATCCAGCACGTCCTCAAAATGGTAGTAGAAGGTCTGGCGGCTGATGCCGCACAGCGTCACCAGCTCTTTCACGGTGATTTTTTCCAGACTTTTCTTTTCCAGCAACTCCAACAGTTTGTCGGCGATCTGCCGTTTTACATCGGCCTGCATCCTGCGTTTCCCTCCGTTTCTATGCGGATATTGTAACACAACAACCCGGTTGCGTCCAGCACTCCCATGGGCGCAGCATCGGAATGAATCCACGGAATTTCTGGGAGCTGCTGCGTGAAAAGTACAGCGAGCTTACCCGTTCGGGGCGGCTGGTGGCGGACTACCTGACCCAGCATGCGGAGCAGGCCCAGTATCTGTCCATTTCGGCGTTGGGGGCGGCCTGCGGTGTGGCCGAAGCCACCATTTTCCGCTTTTGCCGTTCCCTGGGGTTTGACGGCTACAACGAAATGAAGATCGCCCTGGCCCAGGCCAACGCGATGCCCAATGCAGAGGATGCCTACTGCATCCTGCCCGATACCGACACCGCTACCCTCTGCAAACAGGCGGGGGCTGTCTCGGTGGATGCCATCAACGGTACGTTGGGGGTGCTGGACCCGGCGGCGGTGGATGAGGCTGCCGCCCTGCTGGAACAGGCCCGGCAGGTGTTCTGTTTCGGGCAGGGGGGCAGCCAGATCCTGGCCAACGATATCTGGGCGCGGTTTGCCGTGATGTCCAACAAGTTCCGTACAGCGGGCGGCAGCCACATGCAGACCCGGGCCACCAGCCTGATGGGAACAGAGGATGTGGTCCTGTTTGTGTCCTACTCCGGGGCGGCCCGGGACATGATGGAGACCCTGCGCCTGGCCAAGGAAAACGGCGCCAGGGTGATTTTGCTGACCCATTATGCCGACGCACCGGGCAATGCGCTGGCCGATGTGGTGCTGCTGTGCGGCGCCAAGGACAGCCCGCTGGACAGCAGCAGTATCGCGGCCAAAATCGCCGTGCTGTTTGCGGCGGAAGTGCTGGTGCTGCGCTACAGCCTGAACAACCAGGAAACCGCCCAGGAAGCCCATGAGCGCACCAGCCGGGCGTTGGAAAGCAAACGGCTGTAAGGTTTTGGATACAACAAAAGTCCCCGGCACAACACGTTCGCGTTGTGCCGGGGACTTTTGTTTTGTGGAAAATCAGGCCTGGTGGCGGGCCAGCAGCGCAGCGCCGATCACACCGGCGCGGTAGCCCAGCTGGCAGGTGGTAATGCGGGTGTGTTTTTCAGCATAGGCATCCCCAAAGACCATGGGAGCCACGGCTTCCCGCAGGGGAGCCAGCAGGTTTTCGCCCTGGTTGGCAACGCCGCCCGAAAGACCGACCACTTCCGGGAAGAAGATGTTGATCAGGTTGGCAATGCCCACTGCCAGCGCGTGGGTGTACTGTTCCACCACAGCTTTGGCGGTTTCGTCCCCCAGTGCGGCGGCATCAAACACGGTGCGGCCGTTCACCCCGTCCCGGGCGGCTACTTCGTGCAGGCGGCTCTCGGGGTGGGCTTCCATGGCTTCCCGGGTCATCCGGATCAAAGCCGTGGCACTGGCCAGGGCTTCCAGGCAGCCCCGGCGTCCGCAGGTGCACAGGGGCGCGTTGGGGTCATCGGTAATGACCATGTGGCCGGGCTCTGCCGCCGCGCCGGTGTAGCCGGTCAGCAGCTTGCCGTTCAGCACCACACCGCCGCCTACGCCGGTGCCCAGCGTCAGGATCACGGCGCTGTCGGCACCCTTGGCACAGCCTGCCAGCGCTTCGCCCAGGGCGGCGGCGTTGGCGTCGTTGGCCAGGTAAACGGGCAGATGGGTACGGGCTTCCAGGTAGGGGCCCATGGCAAAGTCGTGCCAGTCCAGATTGTTGGAAAAGCGCACAATGCCCCCGTCAATGGTGCCGGGGCAGCCTACGCCGATGCCGGCAACCTCCTGCCCGGCGGCCAGTTCGGCGCACATTTCGGAAATGTCATCGCACACCGCTTCCGCAGGGCGGGGCAAACGGGTGGGACGGCTGGCTTCCTGCAGGATCACACCCTCCTCGTTCACCAGGGCGGCCTTGATGTTGGTGCCGCCGAGATCGACTCCCAGATAATACATACAGCAATCATCCTTTCGCGGAAAGATCGGCCCGTCCGTCGGGGCCGCTGAAACTACCCACATGATACCACAAACCCACCGGTTTGTCAGCCGTTACGGGGCCGGAAAAAGCGATTGCCGGGGATAAAATTTCCCGGGGTCAGGCCGGCTGCGGGGCCTTTGCGGCAGACAGGCGGCGCAGTTCGGCGCGCATGGTCAGGGCCGAGGTGACAAAGGCGATGAAATCGGCCACCGGGGCGGCAAACAGCAGGCCGTCCAGCCCCCAGATGCGGGGCAGGATCAGCAGCAGCGGCACCAGGAAAAACACCTGGCGGGTCAGGGCCAGCAGCAGGCCGCGGATGGGTTTGCCGATGGCGGCAAAGAAGTTGGAGGAAAGCAGCTGTACACAGTTGACCACCACCATGAACAGGTAGGTGCGCATGAACTTGACGGCAAATTCAAAATAGAGATGGTCGCCGGTGCCGAACAGCGAAACGATCTGTTTGGGGAACAGCTGGAACGCCACAAAACCCACGGCCGAGATGATCAGGCTGAGCCGGACGGCCAGCCGGTAGATGCCGCAGACGCGGTCATACTTGCCGGCGCCGTAGTTGAAGCTGATGATGGGCTGGGTGCCCTGGGAGATGCCCACGATGATGCCCAGCAGAATGGCGTTGATCTTGATGACGATGCCGCTGGTAGCCAGAGGGATCTCGCTGCCGTAGATGGACTGGGCGCCGTAGTAGGTCAGGGAGTTGTTCAGGATGATCTGCACAAAGGTGATGGCGATCTGGTTCATGCTGTTGCTCAGCCCCAGCGAAGCGATGCGCCGCCACAGGGCGGGGCGGGGGCGGAAATCCTCCCGCTGAAGATGGATATTGCGGAACCGGGGCAGATAGGCAACGGCCATGGCGCAGGAGGCAGCCTGCCCGATGACGGTGGCCCAGGCGGCGCCGGCCACGCCCCAGTGGCATACAAAGATGAATACCGGGTCCAGAATGGTGTTGATGATGGCGCCCAGCAGCATGCAGGTCATGGAATAGCGGGGGCTGCCGTCGGCACGCACCAGGTTGCTGATGGCGTTGGTCAGGATCAGCAGCGGCATGCCCAGCGCGGTGATGCGGGTGTACTGAATGGCGTAGGGCATTACGCTGTCGGTGCCGCCGAACAGCCGCAGCAGCTGGGGCAGGAACAGTTCCACCAGCACCATATACAAAATGCCCAGGGTCACCATCATGGTCACGGCGGCGGCCACCACCCGGCGGGCAGCTTCCGGCCGGCCGGCACCCAGATTCAGGTTGAAGTTGGCGGCGCCGCCAATGCCGATAAGCAGCGCAATGGCCAGGCAGATGGTGGTAAGGGGGTAGGCTATATTGGTGGCTGCATTGCCCAGATACCCCACACCCTGGCCGATGAAGATCTGGTCCACAATGTTGTACAGGGAACTGACCAGCATGGCCAGAATACTGGGGACGGCAAAAGAGCGCAGCAGTTTGGGCAGCGGTTGACTGCCCAGCGGGTTTTCATTGGTCATGTTGGGGTTCCTCCTCCTCATTTTCGGCTACGGCGCGCAGTGCGGCGTCCCGCAAAGCGTCCTGCAATTGGGCGCGGGTGTCGGGCGCCAGCCCGGCCAGCATGGTGTCCTGCCATTCCCGGCGCAGCCGGGTAATGGCGGGGTAAACGTCCAGCGCCTTCTGGGTGGGGTACACACAGAAGGTGCGGCGGTCTTTGGGATTGCACCGCCGCTCCAGAAACCCCTGCTTTTCCAGCGCCAATATGGCGCGGGTCACGTTGCTGGGGTGAATGTAGAACATCTGCAAAAAGCGGTCCTGGGTCAGGCCCGGCTGCTCGCACACCCGGACGATATACATATACTGGCTGGCGTTCAGCCCGTAAGGCGCCAACACACGGTCCATGTGCATGGCTGTGTGGCGCGACGTAATGGATACCCATTTGATAAAGTCATCCATGGCAAACCTCTCCTTTCCATACAGCAGTATACACCCAAATCATTGCGCACGCAAGCATTAATTTGCGCACGCAATGATTTTGCGCGCAAAACGGTGGCATCGACCGCCGCCGCGTGGTATAATGGAAACCGGCAGTCCGGTGGACTGTACATTGTTGTAAGGGAAGCGTTTTTCCCATGTGGTTTGTTTTTGCGGTGGGGTCGTCGGTGTTTGCGGCCCTGACTTCCATTCTGGCCAAAATGGGCATAGAGGGCGTCAACTCCAACCTGGCCACGGCGGTGCGCACCACGGTGGTGCTGGCTATGGCCTGGGGCATGGTGTTCCTCACGGGGACCCAGGGCGGCATAGGGCAGATCAGCCGCCGCAGCTGGCTGTTCCTGATCCTGTCGGGGCTGGCCACTGGCGCCTCCTGGCTGTGCTATTACAAGGCGCTGCAGCTGGGACCCGCCAGCAAGGTGGTGCCCATCGACAAACTCAGCGTGGTCATCACCCTGGTTCTGGCTGCGCTGCTCCTGCATGAGCAGGTCACCCCCCGCTCCGCTTTGGGCTGCGGGCTCATCGCGGCCGGTACGCTGTTGATGGTAATGTGAATAGGTGAACAAGGGAACAGGCCCGCGCGGCAATTGCCGTGCGGGCCTGTTCCCTTCTCTTCTTGGAATTTTTCTGGGTTCAGCAGCGGATGGCCACTTTGATCACGCCGTCCCGGCGGTGTTCAAACAGGTCGTAGGCCGCTTCAATGTCCTTCAGGTCGTAGGTGTGGGTGATCAGCGGGGTGGTGTCCAGCTTGCCTGCGGCGATCAGGTCCAGCGTTTCCTTGCAGTGGCAGCCGTCCACGCCGCCCGTTTTGAAAATCAGGTTCTTGCCGTACATATCCGGCAGGGGCAGGGTCTGGGGACCGTCGTACAGCGCCACCACCGTTACAATGGCATTGGGGCGGGCACACTGCCACGCCAGCCGGAAGGTATCATCGCTGCCCGCTACCTCCAGCACGGTGTCGGCGCCGCCGTGGTCGCTGTGGGCGGCCACAAAGTCCGGCAGGTTTTCCGGCGGGGAGGTCAGTACTGTGGGGTAATGGGCCTGCACAAAAGCCAGCCGGGCGGGGTCCTTGTCACAGACGATGACCCGCTTGGGGGAATACAGCTGCACGCACTGCAGGGTGCACAGTCCCGTGGGCCCCGCACCCAGAATCAGCACGGTGTCTTCCGAGGTGATCTCGCTGATCTGGGCCGCCCAGTAACCGGTGGCCAGCACGTCGCCCACAAACAGGGCCTGTTCGTCGGTCACGGTGTCCGGGATGGGGGTCAGCCCCTGGTCGGCGTAGGGCACCCGCACGTATTCCGCCTGCCCGCCGTCGATCCGGCAGCCCAGCGCCCAGCCGCCGCTGGGGTCGGTGCAGTTGTTCACCCAGCCGTGGCGGCAGAAAAAGCATTCCCCGCAGAACGTCTCCACGTTCACGGCCACACGGTCCCCGGGGCGCACGGTGGTCACGGCGGAACCAACCTGTTCCACAATGCCCACCATCTCGTGCCCTACGGTGATGCCCGGCACCGCCCGGGGCACCGACCCGTGCTTGATATGCAGGTCACTGGTGCAGATGCTGCCCAGGGTCACCTTCACAATGGCATCCCGGTCGTTCTGCAGGGTGGGTTTGGATTTTTCTTGCAGGGCAAACACGCCCTCTTTCACATAGGTATACGCCAGCATAGGCAAGGCCTCCTTTTGCCTTTATGGTAGCACAGGGCGCCGCAAAATACCAGCGCCTGCAAAAAAATCCCGCCTGCGGTGTGCGCCGCAGGCGGGTGGGTATAGGCCGGGGTGGGGAAGGGCCGACCCCGGAGGAGGAAACCATTTATCCGTTCAGGCGGCCGTACAGTTCCATCTGACGGCGTACCTTGGCGGCCAGCGCCTCGTCAAAGACGCCGGGCAGCGCCCGCCAGCACCAGTTGCCGCCCAGGGTGGACGGGGTGTTCATACGGGCTTCGTGCCCCAGGCCCAGCAGGTCCTGTGCCTGTACAACGGCCAGGTCTGCCACGCTGGCCCAGGCGGCACGCATCATGCCCCAGTGGTAGCCTTCCTCTTTGGTCAGGGGCAGGTATTCCAGGGCGTGGGCAATGTCCGGGGCGGGGGCGGTCTGGAACCAGCCGTTGATGGGTTCGTTGTCGTGGGTGCCGGTGTAGACCACACAGTGCCGGGGATAGGTGTGGGGCAGGTAGTCCCCGCCGTCCCGGCTGTCAAAGGCAAATTCCAGCACCTTCATGCCGGGGTAACCGCTCTGATGCAGCAGTTCCCGCACATCGTCGGTCAGGAAGCCCAGGTCCTCGGCAATGATGGGCTGTTTGCCCAGAGCCTGTTCCACGGCACGGAACAGAGCAATGCCCGGCCCCTGACGCCACCGCCCGCCGCAGGCGTCGGTCTGGCCGTAGGGAATGGCG
This sequence comes from Gemmiger formicilis, assembly GCF_016901605.1. Classification (GTDB taxonomy): domain Bacteria; phylum Bacillota; class Clostridia; order Oscillospirales; family Ruminococcaceae; genus Gemmiger; species Gemmiger formicilis_B. The sequence continues at coordinate 14,392 of NZ_JACJKP010000004.1, read as the reverse complement.
TAGTACCCCGCAAAACCGCGGAAATGGTCAATGCGCAGCATATCGTAGGTGCGGCACAGCACCCGGAAACGCTGCACCCACCAGGCATAACCGTCCCGGGCCATGGCGTCCCAGTTGTACAGCGGGTTGCCCCACAGCTGCCCGGTGGCGGAAAAACCGTCCGGAGGGCAGCCCGCTACCTCGGTGGGCAGCAGGTTTTCGTCCAGCTGGAAGGCTTCCGGTGTGCTCCAGACGTCCACACTGTCGGCAGCCACATAGATGGGCAGATCCCCGATGATGCGGATGCCCCGCCCGTTGGCGTAGTCTTTCAGGGCCCGCCACTGGGCAAAGAAGAGATACTGCACCCCCTGCCAGAAGGCGATGGCCTCGGCACAGCGGGCGCGGGCGGCGTCCAGGGCGGCAGGGTCACGACGGCGCAGGGCCGGTTCCCATTCGGTCCAGGCACGGCCACCGTGCTCGTCTTTCAGGGCCATGAACAGGGCGTAGTCCGGCAGCCAGAAAGCGTTGTCCGCACAGAAATCGGCGTAGGCCGGGGGCGGATTCTGCAAAAGCCGGTCGCAGGCTTTGCGCAGCACCGCCCAGCGTTTGCGGTACAGTGCCCCGTAGTTTACCCGGTCGGGGGTGCTCTCCCAGTCGATGGTCTGGTATTCTTCGGGCGTCAGCAGGCCATCCTCGGCCAGGGCGTCCAGGTCAATAAGATAGGGGTTGCCCGCGTAGGTCGAAAACGACTGGTAGGGGCTGTCCCCGTAGCTGGTGGGGCAGATGGGCAGCAGCTGCCAGTAGCGCTGCCCCGCTGCTGCCAGAAAATCCACAAAAGCCCTTGCCGCCGCGCCCATTGTGCCGACGCCGTAAGGCGAAGGCAGACTGGACAGGTGCATCAGCACACCGCTTGCGCGCATGGGCAATTCCTCCTTTCGGTCAATGGGTCTCGTCTGCAAGGGGCAGGCGCAGGACACTTTCGCCCTCCAAAAGCTCGTAGGGCACCAGTTCGTGTACCGCGTCGCTCTGTTCCTCAATGCAGCGGATCAGAATAGCCACGCCCCGCCCGGCCATCCGTTCGGCGGGCTGGCGTATAGTGGTCAGCCGGGGGGAAAGATACCCCGCCAGCTCAATGCCGTCAAAGCCGCATACCGACACATCCTCCGGCACCCGCAGACCGTGGTCCTGCAGTGCCCGCATGGCGCCGATGGCCATGATGTCACTGAAGGCGAACACGGCGGTCAGGTCAGGCAGGGTGTTGAGCAGATGCTCCATGGCCTGGTAGCCGCCGGCCAAAGTGTAGCGGGCGACGGTGTACTGCCGGGTGGGCTCAAAGGCCAGCCCCCGGCGGGAAAACTCGCTCAGGCAGCCGCTCAGACGGGCGGAACTGGGCTGGGAGGAGGTCAGGTCGCCGCCGATGAAACCGATGCGGCGGTGGCCGTTGTCCAGCAGATGCCCCACCATCCGGGCCGCGGCGGCCACGTCGTCCACGCTGACGCTGGACAGGTTGGCAATGGCTGCGGTGGCGGCGGTGTTGGTCATCAGCAGGCAGGGCACGCCCAGCTCCTCCAGGTCGGGGCCGAAATGGTTGCGGTCGGAACCCAGAAAGATCACCCCGTGGGGTTTGTGTTCCCGGCAGATCTGGCGGGCGCGGTCCACCTCGTTGTCGTTTTCATCGATGTAGTAGACCATGCCGTTGTACCCGGCGGCCGTACATTCGGTCTGCATTTTTTCCAGCACTGAGGCAAACAGCATGTTGTGGGTGCCTTTTACGATCATGGCAATGCCCTGGCTGGCCTGTTGTTTCAGGTGTTTGGCGTTGGAATTGGGCTGGAAGTTGTATTTGTGGATCACTTCCAAAATGCGTGCCCGGGCAGCGGCGCTGACGTTGGGGTTGTTGTTGATCACGCGGGAGACGGTGCCCACCGCGTACCCGGCCTCCCGGGCAATATCCTTGATCGTCATGCCTTACCCCTTCTTTTCTTAGGATGCCGTCCCCCGGCGGGGACGTATGCAGGCTGGAATCAGCCCTTGACGGCGCCGGCCACGACGCCCTCGATGATGTACTTCTGGCACACCAGATAGAGAATGACCACCGGCAACACGGTGAGCATGATGCAGGCCATCATGGGGCCCATTTCCACCTTGCCGTAGCTGCCCCGGAAATACTGGATCGCCATGGGAATGGTGCGGTATTTTTTGATATCCAGTACCAGGGTGGGCAGCAGATAGTCGTTCCATACCCACATGGTTTCCAGAATGGCAGTGGAGATCATGGTGGGTTTCAGGATGGGGCAAACCACCCGGAAGAAGATCTGCAGCGGGTTGCAGCCGTCGATCATGGCCGCTTCCTCAATTTCCACGGGCATGGATTTCATAAAGCCGGTGAACATGAACACCGCCAGCCCGGCGCCGAAGCCCAGGTAGATGATGCAGATGTTGTAGGGCGTGTTCAGTTTCAGGGTGTCGGCGGTTTTGGCCAGGGTGAACATGACCATCTGGAAGGGTACCACCATGCTGAACACGCACAGATAGTACATGCCGGTGGACAGTTTGCCGTGTACCCGGGTGATGTACCATGCGCACATGGAGCAGCACAGCAAAATCAGCAATACCGACGAAACCGAGATGAATAAACTATACCAGAAGGAGGACAAAAAGTCCATGGAAGTGATGCCGTAGATATAGTTCTGCAGGCGCACAAAGGTTTCGGAGGAAGGCAGCTCGAAGATACGGGTGGTGGAGATGGCCCGCTCCTGCTTGAGGGAGTTGAGCAGAATCAGCACGATGGGGTAGACGTAGGCAACGCACAGCAGCCCCAGCACCACCGAGATCACAGCGTTGACGCGCTTGGTGTTTTTGGAATTCTGCATTACTGCTGCACCTCCTTGGAACGGGTCAGCCGAAGCTGGATCAGGGCGATGACGACCACCGCCAGGAAGAACACTACGGCCTTGGCCTGGCCGATGCCCTTCCACTGGGCACCGCTGCGGGCATAGAAGGTATCGTAGATGTTCAGAGCCAGCATCTGGCTGGCTTTGGCGGGTTCGCCGCCGGTCAGGGACAGGTTCTGGTCAAAGAGCTTGAAGGAGTTGGTCAGGGTCAGGAAGGTACAGATGGTAATGCTGGGCATGACCATGGGAATCTTGACCCGGGTAAGTACCTGGCGGCTGGTGGCGCCGTCGATGCGGGCGGCTTCGATCAGGTCGGTGGGGACGTTCTGCAATCCGGCAATGTAAATGATCATCATGTAGCCGATCTGCTGCCAGCACATCAGGATCACGATGCCCCAGAAACCGTAGGTGGCGTTCAGGGTGATCAGGGGCTTTTCCAGCACGGTCAGCAGGCCGTTGAGCAGTGTCTGCCAGATATAGCCCAGTACCACGCCGCCGATCAGGTTGGGCATGAAGTAGACGGTACGGAAGATGTTGGTGCCTCGCACATGCCGGGTGAGCAGCAGCGCCAGGGTAAAGCCCAGCACGTTGATGAGCACGGTGGACACAATGGTAAACGCCGTGGTAAAGACGAACGCATGGACAAAGGTGTTGTCCTGCCAGATTTTGAAGTAGTTGTCCAGGCCCACGAACTGCACGTTTTTCACCGTGGTGAACTTGCAGAACGACAGCCCGATACCCCAGATAAAGGGCCAGATAAAGCCGATGATAAAGGCCGCCAGCGTGGGCAGTATGAACACCGGCCAGAATTTTTTAATCGCTTTTTCCATATTGATTTCCCCACAAGAAAAGCGGGAGGGGCGGGCGTTTGGTTCGCCCGCCCTTCCCGCATGGTATCATTGGTCGGTCTGCCGGACCCGGAAGGCGTTTTTTACGCGGTAGCGTTCAGCGCAGCCTCGGTAGCCCAGCCGTCCACGAAGGCGGTCACGACGCCGTCCCAGTCACCGGTGCCGGCGGCATAGGCGGTCAGGGCAGAGCCCACGCCGTTCTTCCAGTTTTCGGAAGGCATGGTGGTGAAGTTCCAGGACACGGGGGTCTTGCCCGCAGCGGTCATTTCCTGGTCCTGCTTTACAAAGACGTTGCTGGATTCCTGGGCGCCCTTGAAGGGGATAACAAAGCCCATGTCATTGGCCATGGCCTTGGTGCCTTCCTCAGAGGTGACACACCAGTTGATGAAGTCCAGAGTGGCCTGGATGTCTTCTTCGGGGGCTTCGCTGTTGACGCACCAGTAGTTCTCGGTGCCGGTGCACAGGCCCTGGTTGGCTTCATCGCCCACGCCGAAGTAGATGGGGATCATGGCCAGGTCGTCATCGGTGAAGGTGCCGTCCTGGGTCAGGTTGACGTATTCCCAGGAACCGTTCTGATAGAACACGGCTTCACCGGCCAGGAACTCGTTGCGGCTGTCATCGGCGGTCTTGCCGGCCAGCTCGGTGGGAGCGCAGGTGGAGTTGTTGATGTACAGGTCAAAGATGTTCTTGTAGTTGTCCAGGTAGGTGCCCTTGATGGCATCGGTGGAGGTGATGCCTTCGTCCTGGTACTCAAAGTAGATGGGCAGGTTGGCCAGGTGGGTCTTGTAGCGCCAGTCGGAGGAAGAATCCATGCCGGCGGAGGTGAAAGCTGCGAAGCCCAGCTCGTCCTGGCGGGCGGTGATGTCCTCGGCGACTTTCTTCAGGTCCTCAAAGCTCTTGATATCGTCGATGGTGTAACCGGCTTTTTCCAACAGGGTCTTGTTGGTGATCAGGCCGTAGGACTCAATAACGTAACCGATGCCCAGGGTGGCGTCGCCGTCCTTCAGGGCGTAGGTGTCGCTGGTCAGCTGGCCCAGAATGTCGCTGCCGGTCAGGTCATAGCAGTAATCCTTCCAGTTGGCCAGGCCGATGGGGCCGTTGACCTGGAACAGGGTGGGGGCGTCGCTCTTGGCCATCTCGCTCATCAGGGTGGTTTCGTACTCGCCGGAAGCGGCGGTCACCACGGTGACGGGAACACCGGTCTGTTCGGTGTAAACCTTGGCCAGCGCCTGCCACTGTTCATCCTGCTCGGGTTTGAAGTTCAGGTAGTAGACCTTGCCGGCAGCGGTGGTGCTGGCGGCGGAGGCTTCGCTGGTGGCGGTGTCGCCGGAAGAAGCAGCGGAAGAGCTGCTGCCGGACGAGGAACAGCCGGCCAGCAGTGCTACGGCCATGGTACCGGCGATGCCCAGAGAAAGAAGTTTCTTGGCTTTCATGTTGTTCTCCTCCTTGAAAAAGGTGTTGTTGCCCGGGAGCCGGGCGAGTGTGCTTTTGCGTGTCGGTTGGTAACGTTTCCAACCTTTCGATGCCACTATGGTACATCGTTTTTCACAAAAAAGCAATAACTTTTTCCGTTTTTTAATCAAGTTTGTTTAAAACCACAAGAGAGAACCCGGCCTTTTGTGCATTTCGCACGGGAAAAGTTACAAATTAATTGAAACCGTTTCCATTTTGTCATTTTTTACGATGCTGCAACCAACCGGTACAAAAAAGCAGCCGGTCCCCGTTCCGGGACCGGCCGTTTTCAGCGAAAGAAAAACAAACAACGGTTACGCCGCAGGCTTGGCAGGGGGCGTTTCCTTCTGCGGGGCGCGGGTCAGCAAAAGCCCTGCCACCACAGCGGTAAAGGGCGCCACCGTTACCAGACCAAAGCTGCCCACCAACGTCTGCAAAATCTCGCTGGCTACATATTTGTAGTTCAGAATATTCAGGATGGGGGTGCCCTGGGCCATAAAGACCATCAGCTGGGCCATGCATCCGCCGGAGTAAGCCAGCAACAGGGTGGTGGTCATGGTGCCCATGGCCGCCTGCCCGATGCGCATGCCGCTGCCCACCGCCTCCCAGGCGCCGATGCCCGGCTTTTTGCGGATAACTTCGCTCACGCCGCTGGTAATGTCCACAGCCAGGTCCATCATGGCGCCCGCCGCCCCGATGAAAATACTGGCCATGAAAATATTGGTCAGGTCCAGGTTCTGGTACCCTGCGTACAGCAGCGTTTCGCTGTCGCTCATCACGGCGCCGTGGATCTTCAGCAGGTGGGTGAACAACATGCCCAGTCCGCAGGCGGTCACGGTGCCCAGCATGCTGCCCAGCACCGCCACCAGACTGCGGCGGTCATAGCCGTACACGAACACAATAATGACCACCGTCAGCAGCGCCACCAGCAAAAGGCCCATCAACAGCGGGTTGCCGCCCTTCAGGCAGGTGGGGATCATCACCTTCCAGATGGCCAGCACCGTGATCACGAAGGAGAGCAGTGCCCGCACGCCGCCGGGGCCTGCAAACAGAATGAGCAGCAGCGCAAAGAAGAGGGCCAGCACCCATTCCCAGGTGATACGGTAATGGTCGATCATCGTCACCGAGGTGACGGTGTCCCCCTGGTAGCTGACCACCACAAAGGCGATGTCCCCCGGGGCAAAGATCTTGTCCTGGGAAAGACTGCCCGAGAGCAGGTTGGCGCCCTGGACTTCCCGGCCTTTGAACAGCCCTTCCTCAATGCGCAGGGTGCAGACCTGCTCGCCGGTCTGGATCAGCCCGGTGGAGATGACGGTATCCTCGTTGGTAGCCAGCACGGTGGCCCGGACTTTTTCGGTGCCCTGGTAGATGACGGCGCCTTCGTAGCCGGTGGGCAGCGCCAGCAGCACGGCGGTCAGCAGCAGCCCCGGCAGCAGGGTGGCCCAGCCTACCGGCTGGTCGCCCCATACCCGGCGCAGAAAGGTGAGGATCGAACGGAAAATACGTTGCAGCATGGTTACATTCTCCTAAACCAAAAGGATGGCCCCTTACGCAGCGCGGCCCCGCGGCGCAGAGCGCTGCGGGGTCACGCTGAGTCAACAAGAAGGGGAATACAGAAGCCGGGGACGGGCGGGCATCAGGCCACGCCGGTCAGCTCGGCCAGGTTGAAGTAAACCTGGGTGTTGTCGTAGTAGCCCTGGAACAGGTCCTGGCCGGCGCCCATGGCGAAGACGGCTACCGGCAGGCCGGTGTGGCTGTAGCTGGTGAAGCTGATGCCGGACTTGTTGTTCAGAATGTGGGTGATGGTAACGCTCAGCGGTTCATAGGAGCCGTAGAGGACGTACTCTTCCTGGGTCAGTTCGGTGTCCTCGGTCTTGGTCATGGTCAGGTCGTAGGCGTCGCGCAGTTTCTGCAGTTCGTAGTCGGTCATGACCAAAGAACCGCTGGTCACGCCGGTGGGGTGGCTGCTGGCGTTGTCGGTGGTCACACCGGTTTCGCCCTGCTGGCCGGAGGCTTCCTCGGTGGTCAGGCCGAAGAGGTTCTGCACATCCACCAGAACGTCCTCAAAGGAGGTGCCGTTCTCTTTGTAGGCGGCGACATAGTCGCTGTCAAACTTGGCGTAGCTGATCTTCTGGTTGGCCAGGTTCTGCAGGAAGGTGTCGTAGTTGGTGCCCGCGTAGCCGATGGTCAGACCACCGGTCTCGTGGTCGCCGGTCACCAGGATCAGCGTTTCGTCGGGGTGTTCGTTGTAGAATTCCACCGCTTCGTCCACCGCATCGGACAAAGCCTGGGTGTCATGCATGGTGGAACCGGCGTCGTTGGCGTGGCAGGCCCAGTCGATCTTGCCGCCTTCCACCATCATGAAGAAGCCGGTGTCGTTGTCCAGCACTTCGATGCCTTTGTCCACATAATCGGCCAGACTCCACATGTCGTCGGTGCGGTCCAGCTCGTAGGCCATGGCGTCGCCGTCGGCCAGGTGCTCATCGATCAGGATGGCCTTGCCGGTGTCGGCGGTGATGGCTTCGGCTTCCGCCTGGGTCTTGGCCACGGTGTAGCCTGCCTCGGCGGCCAGGGTGTACAGGTCAGGCTGGTCCTCGTCGGCGCCGGTGGGCTCCAGCAGGGCGCCGCCTGCAAAGTAGTCAAAGTTGCTGTCGATCATCTCCAGGCCGATGTCGTAGTAGTTGGAGCGGCTGGCCTGGTGGCAGTAGAAGGCGGCGGGGGTGGCATGGTTGATGTTGACGCTGGATACCACGCCGATCTTGTAGCCCTTCTGGTCCTTCAGCTTTTCGCTGATGGTCTCATAGGCAACGGTACCGGTCTCGTCCATGTTGATGGTGCCGGAGTAGGTCTTGTGGCCGGTGGACAGCGAGGTGGCCGTGGAAGCGGAGTCCGGGCAGAAAGAGGTGCTGTCGTAGGTCTGGGCGCTGCCCACTACCGGGAAATCCAGGAAGGTGAGGGAATCCTCGTGCTGGAGGATGGCACCGTCACCGCCCATGCTGGTACCATTCTGCAGGGCGCTCAGGTAGTAGTTGGTGCTCTGGATCTGGGGGTAGCTCATGCCGTCGCCGATGAAGAGGAAGATGTACTTGGGGGTCTTGGCGGAAGTTTCGGCGGTGGCGGGGGCAGCGGTCTCGGCAGCCGGGGTGGCAGCCGCAGACTCGCTGGCGGAGGTGGTGGAGGCGGTGCTGCCGCAGGCAGCCAGGCTGGCGGACATGGCCGCGGCGCCCAGCAGCGCCAGGGCACGTTTGCTCAGGTTCTGCATGACGATTTGACTCTCCTTACTTTCTTTTCTCCATGACTGGCCGGGACCACCCGGCAGCACAGCGGCCCCTGGCCGCTTGCCGAAATCATTATACCCGGGTGTGTCCGGCGGCCGAAACCATACTGCGGTTAAATCCCCGTAAAAAAACAGGCAGTGCCGCAGCGGTTTTGTAAAAATCGGGAAAGGCCCCCAAAGGCCGGGCGGCAGGGCGAAAAAACAAAAAGAGGAACAAAAAAATCCCCCGGACAGAAAAAATCTGTCCGGGGGATTGGATTTTGTGCGGGAACCGTTTGTAAAAAAGCGGTCAAATTCCGGTGCGTGGGATATCTGTGAGAAGAAAGAACCCCTCCGTGCAAGAATTGTCCGGGGCAAAAGGATTTACGGTCGATGGTTAGAAGATATTGCCCATGGAATTGACATCCAGGCACCAGTCGCGGCCGCACTTGACCACATACATCTCCGTGCTGCTGTCATCCACTTCTTCGCCTTCGGAGTCCAGTAATGTAATATGAAGCTTCAGCTTTTTGGCAGCAGAAATTTTAACATTGTATTCTTCGTAATCGTCTTTCAGATCTGCCAGATCTTCTCCGGTAATATTTTCTGTCGAAACAATCTCATGTGTCATCGTCCAGTCTTCACCGGCCAAAGCTTCCATCATGGAGAGGCTGCTTTCCAGCTGCTCATCCATGTCATCCAGCTGCTCCTCGTATTCATCCTCATCCATGTCGGACTCTTCCATGGCAGCTTCTACCATGCCGTCCGGGACAAGGCTCATCAGGCCGCGGGTGTCTGCGTTCAATACCGATTCAAACAGCTGATCAATGGTCTTTTCGGCGCTGCGCCCACCCAGGGGGCCAACGGCAAACAACAGAGAAACAACAATGACCGCAACCAGCACCACTGCGCCGATCAGCACAGGCAAATTAGGCTTTTTGGCGGCAGGGGCAGTGCCAGCTGTTTCTGCAGCAGGTGCTGCACCTGTAGGTGTACCGCACTGGGGGCAAAAGGTCACGCCTTCTTCCAGTTTGGCGCCGCATTTTCCACAAAACATGATTTCTCCTCCTTTGATGCTTCACGTCTTTGGCGAACTCCGCAGGAAGCTGGTGATCACCAAGATTATGTTGATTATAACGCACTTCGGGAGTACAGTAAAGAAAAACGCAAAAAAACATGAACGAATAATAAAAATTGTGATGTTACGCCTTGGGCGCAGCGGCAAGTCCCTGTTTGCGGTGCACGTCGGCGCGCAGCAGGCGGTAGATGGTGGCGGTAACGGGCACAGCCAGCAGCATACCGGCAATGCCGCCGATGCCGCCGCCCAGGGTCACGGCGGTCAGTACCCAGATGCCCGGCAGCCCGATGGAGGTACCCACCACACGGGGGTAGATCAGGTTGCCTTCCAGCTGCTGCAGAATGGCAATGAAGATCAGGAATCCCAGGGCCTGCAGCGGGTTGACCGTCAGGATCATGAAGGCGCCCACCGCGGCGCCCAGGTAAGCGCCCACCACCGGCAGCAGGGCGGTGGCACCCACCAGAGTGCCGATCATGGTGGCGTAGGGCAGACGGCAGATCCACATACCGATGGTACACAGCACACCGATGACGATGGCCTCGGTAAACTGGCCTACAAAGAATTTGGTAAAGGTATCGTGGGCGGTGCTCAGCACATACCACAGGCGGCGGCAGACCCCCTGGGGCAGGTAGGTTTCAGCCAGCAGATGGAACTGCCGGGCCAGTTTTTCCTTGCCGGCCAGCAGGTACAGGGCAAAGATGACGCTGATGATCAGCTGCATCACCCCGCCGCCCAGACTGCTGAGCAGCCCTACGGCGGAGTTGAAAACATTGCCCATGCCGGAGGTCAGATGGGTGGTGGCTTTTTGCAGCAGGTCCGGCCAGTTCACATTGAGGGAGCGCAGCCAGGATTCCAGCTGGGGCACGGTGACGTCCAGGGAATCCAGCCAGGCCAGAAAACGGTTGACGGCCGGGGGAACGCCCACCAGCATGACGCGGAAGGCGTCCACCAGCTGGGGAATGATGATCAGCACCAACAAGACCATTACCAGAATGATGATGACCAGCGACCCGATGATGCTCAGCGCCCGCCGCACGGGGTAGAGCCGGGAATCCGGGTTGCGCAGCGGGGGCAGGGCTTCCAGGCGGGTGATGGGGATATTGAGCACATAGGCGATGCCGCAGCCCACCACCAGCGGGGTAAGCAGGGAGGCAAACAACCGGATGCCCCCCAGCAGGTCGTCGCTGTATTTGAGAAGCAGCAGAATCACCGCGGCGGCAGCCAGATACAGCCAGGGCTTTTTATTGAGCATGGAAAAGTTCCTTTCTGTAATGGAAGTATAAATCTACTATACCGTAACGCCCGGCGCTGCGCAAGGGACAATCCCAAAGATTTGTATGGCTGCCGCAGGAAAAAACGGCCCTGCCGGAAAGCAGAGCCGTTTTTTCTGAAAAAGAAGAACAAAGAAGAAAGCTGCACAAAGCAGGGGGATGTCAGTCTACCAGACCGGTCTCGCGGAAATCCCGCCAGACGTTTTCAAAGAAATCGTCATCTTCGGGGATGGGGCGGGGGCTGCGCCAGCCCAGGTGGCAGGCGCCGTCCGCGTACCACAGTTCCTGGATGCGGTTTTCGCCGTCCTGTTCCAGGGTGTAGGTAAAGGTATCGGGCAAAACGGGGTAAGGCTTGGTGCCGTTGGGGTCGGTATACAGGGCGCTGCCCCGGCTTTTGCCGCCCCGGGCCGCATAGTCCAGCATGGCGGTCAGGTAGGCGGCCTGGCTCATCAGCATATCCCGCAGGCGGAACACCATACCCAGCTCCGCCGGATTGGACGCGGTGACCCGCTGGGCAAAATGGTTGAGCAGGTCCTCCACCTGGCCGCAGTAGGTACTGATCTGGCGGATGTTGCGGATGGCGGCGCCGCAGCGGCTCATGGCCTGACCGGCCTCCCGCCAAAGGGTGCGCACGTTGCCGGTGGGGGCGCTGCACTGGCGGGCCAGCGTATCCATTTCCACCAGGGCCCGGCGGGCCTCCCGGGTGAAATGGGCAGGGGCTTCGCCCCGGCGGCGTGCGGCAATGTGCTGGGCTGCGCGGGTGCTGCCCACCTGGCCGGCGTTCAGCGCCGTGCCCCCCGGGCGATAGACACCGTGGCTGGCGGCTGCTTCGCCTACGGCAAACAACCCCTCTATATTGGTCTGCCACCAGCAATCGATGCCCAGGCCGCCGTTGTTGTGCTGGGCGCACAGGGCAATCTCCAGCGGTTCGGTGGCCAGGTCCACGCCTTTGTCGCGGTAAAAATCAATGGCGGGCTGGTTCATGTGTGCCAGCCGCTGAATGGGGGTGCCGAAACAGGCCCCCGCCCGCTGCAGATAGTCCCGGGCTTCGTCGGGCAGGTCCTCATACCGGAACTGCCCGTTCACGGGATTGGTGCGGTAATCCAGGTAGACCCGGCGGCCCTTGCAGCTTTCCAGATATACCAGAATGTCGATGATGGAACTGCCGTCGGCCACTTTGCGCACATCAAAGGGCCACTGGTAGCCTTTCAGGAACAGCTTGCCCAGCATCTCGGCCGGGGTGCGGAAAAAGTTCATCAGGAATTCCCGCTCGTCGCTGCCGTCCGCCGCGGTGGAAAACACCCGGGGCAATACCTGCATGTAGGTGCCCGAAACGTTCCAGCGCGGCTTGACCGATGCCAGCCCGTACTGCCACTCGGTCAGGTTTTTGCCCCGGGCGCCCGCTTCCAGCGCCAGACCGGTAGCGCCGTACTGGCTGAAGGGGTAGACGCTGTCCGCATACATGCCGGCAGGGCCGCCGGTGGCATAGATGATGTTCTTGCAGCGGATCAGTACAAAGCGGTCGTTGTCCGCCGCGGCGGTCACGTCATAGCACAGCAGGCCGCTGATGCTTTGGCCGTCGCTCAGGATCTTGATGACCTGCAGTTTGTCCAGCAGCGGGATCTGCTTGTCCAGTACGGCCCGCTCCAGACATTCGGTCATGGCCTTGCTGGTGTAGGGGCCTACGCTGGTAGCCCGGCGGCGGGGGTCATGGTCGGTTTTGTAGCCGATGTACTCCCCGTAGCGGTTGCGGGGGAACGGTACGCCCAGTTCCACCAGTTTCATAAAACATTGGGTGGAGAGCGCTGCCTCGCACAAGGCAATGTCCCCGTCCACGCAGCGGCCCTCGTACAGGGTCTGGGCCATTTCGCGCACGCTGTCGGGGTCGCCGCCGGCCAGTGTCAGCTTGTAATAGGTCTGTTTGTCGCTGCCGGTGTTGCGGCTGGTGCCGCCCACCCGGTTTTCGGTCACCAGCAGAATGTCATGCTGGCCCAGGGCCCACAGCCGGTCGGCGGCGTTGTAGCCGGCGGCGCCGGTGCCCACAATGGCGGTGTTGCAGCTGTATACCCGGGCGCTGCGGCCGTCGGCTTCAAAGCGTTGGGGTTGTGGCACGGTCACAGTCCCTCCTTTACAGGCGCTGGATGTGGAAGCCGCCGTCCACGTCGATGTAGTTGCCGGTGGTGTAGGTGAATTTGTTGCTGCACAGGGCACTTACCACCCCGGCTACGTCCTCGGGGGTGCCCCACCGGGCAATGGGGAAGGCCCCTTGCTCGATCAGGCTGTCATATTTGCCCTGTACGGTGCTGGTCATGTCGGTGGCAATGACGCCGGGGCGTACCTCGTTCACCAGAATGCCCTCCCGGGCCAGGCGGTCGGCGTACAGGGTGGTCAGCATGGACACGCCGGCTTTGGATACACAGTATTCCCCCCGGTTGGTGGAGGAAACGGCAGCGCTGCAGCTGGATACGTTGACGATCACGCCTTTGCGGCCGTCCAACGGTTCCTGGCAGATCATCTGGTTGGCCACCAGCTGGGTCAGGAACATATTGCCTTTGGTGTTCACGCCCACCACGTAGTCAAAGCTCTCCTCGCTCATTTCCAGCAAGTCGGCGCGCACTTTGGGGGCAACGCCCGCGTTGTTGATCAGGGCGTCCACACGGCCGAAGGCGGCCAGGGCACCGTCCAGAATCTTGCGGCGGTCCTCACTGCAGCCGATATTGGCCTGCACGTAGGCGCAGTCGATGCCCAGTTCCCGCAGGGTGTCCAAGGCGGCCTGGTTTTTCTCCTGCGGGCCGGTGGCCACCATGACAATGTTGTAGCCGTCAAGTCCCAGCTGACGGGCGATGGCAAAACCGATGCCCCGGCTGGAGCCGGTTACAATGGCAGTTTTTTTCATACAAGACACTCCTCATCAGCCGCGGAAGTTGGCGGGCTGGTTCTTTTTGTTTTCCAGAAATTCTTTGTAGAAGGGCAGGAAGGTTTTGCTGTCCCGGATCACACAGCCGGTGGGCTTGTGGGCGCGGATCAGGTCGCCGCACTTGCCGCAGGCAAGGCAGACGCGGGCAGGGTCCAAGCGTCCGTTGTGCAGGATCTGGTTGGCAAAATCCGGCTGGGCAAACGCCATGCGGCCGAACAGCATGCCGTCGCACAGGCCCTGCTCCACCGCCCCGGCGGTGAACAGATCGGCGTACTGGCGCAGATAACTGGGAGCGGAGGCCCACACCGTCATCTCCGGCACGGCTTTTTTGACCGCACCGATGCCGTGGATCATCCGGTCCAGCCCCACAAAGGGGTGTTCGTCCGGTTCGTATTTGCCAAAGTCGAAGGGCCGGGTGATGTGGGTGGTGGCATAGGGGTTGCCCATGGTCAGGTCCACCATGGCCAGGCCGTATTCGTCGTGCAGTTCCCGCACCAGCCGGATGGGTTCCCGCAAATCGGGGGCCAGGCCGCTCTCGGGGCTGACGCCGAACCCGTAGGGATAGGCGTACCCGTCATAGATGCCGAGGCGCGCCGTGACCATGAAGTGGTCGTCCTCCCACACTTTGGCGGCGGCAATGCCGTTTTTCAGCAGGCGGGTGCGGTTTTCGTAGCTGCCGCCGTAGGGGCCCGGCCGG
>NZ_JACJKP010000300.1 GCF_016901605.1 Gemmiger formicilis | reverse complement strand
GGACGGCTGTTCTCGGTGCATCAGAACCGCCGGTGGGACAAGGATTACCGCATTGTCCGCAAGATTCTGGAGGAGGGCAAGCTGGGGAGCCATGGTGCGGGTGGGCCCGGCCTCGGTGTAAACGATGTCGTCGTCCCAGGCCATCTCGCCCGCATCCTCCCGCAGCTGCACCGTCTTTCCGGCGCAGGACCAGTCCTGCACTACCGCCGTGCCTTTTGTACAACTCACATGCCAGCGGGGCAGGTTCACAAAGCAGTTGGTGGACATTTCCAACACGGCCGACACGCCGTTCTCAAACCGGACAAACAGCTTGATGTTGTCATCCACCTCTCCTGAAAACACCCGCTGCAGATGCGCGTCCACCGAAACCACCGGCGAAGGGATCATATCCATGATTTGGTCCAGCAGATGCACGCCCCAGTCCAGTACCATGCCGCCGCCGTTGACCTTGTAGCCACGCCAGCCGTACATGGCGCCCCGGGACCCCTGCACTCGGCTTTCGATGAAGTAGGGGCTCCCCAGCTTGCCCTCCTCCAGAATCTTGCGGACAATGCGGTAATCCTTGTCCCACCGGCGGTTCTGATGCACCGAGAACAGCCGTCCCGTTTCTCGGGAAACGGCGATGATCTCTTCCAGTTCCCCGGCGTTCATGGTCACGGGCTTTTCGCAAACCACGTTTTTCCCTGCCCGCAGGCAGGCGATGGACAGTTCCTTGTGGAAGTTGTTGGGCACCGCCACGGTCACCAGGTCCACCTCGTCATCCTCCAGAAGTTCCTCCAGCGAGGAATAGACGTACAGGCCGTCGTCCCGGGCCTTGTCCCGTGCTTCCGGCCGGATATCCCAGATTCCCTTTACCTGGATTTCCGGAATTTTTGTCGCCACATTTTGGCAATGCCAGCTACCCATGCCGCCGTATCCAATTACGGCAAGTTTATGTTTCATCCAAAATCTCCTCCGTTTTTTCGGATTCTTTTGGTTGCATTATACGATACTTTCTGTTAAAATACGTGCCATAAATCATTTTCTTATAGCCAAATATTGCGCCGTTTTTAAAGGAGGCGGAAGGGTTTGTGAGCGTCCGGGCATATTATGAGGAACGATACAACACCGGTTCTGAGCTGCAGATCAGCGAAGGGGACTCCATGGTCTTTCCGCCCCATCTGCATAATGACCTGGAACTTTTTCTGGTCCGCGACGGCTCCTACCAGATCACGGTGGGGGATACCTGCCGGGAAGTAGGCGAAAATACCCTCGCCGTCATCTTTCCCAACACCATCCACGCCTACCAGTGCAAAGTTCCTGGCAGCGGATATATCATCGCCGTCTGTTCTCCCGCCCTGCTGGGGGACGCTCTTTCCCGGTTGACCCGGTTCCGCCCCGCCTGCCCGTTTCTGCAGGGGCAGGACCTGCATCGGGATATCGTCTACGCCATGCAAGGCCTGTGTGAGCAATCCCGCACCGAGCCGGACCGGGAAATCTACCGCGCACTGGTGCGCCTGATTCTGGCACGGTGTTTTTCTCGCATGGAACTGCTCCCCTTGCAGGAACCTTACACCGTGGACCTGACCGGCAACCTGGTACGCTACCTTTCCTGTAACTTCCAAAAACCCCTTTCGCTGGATACGGTGGCCCGGGAACTAGGGGTCAGCAAGTACCACCTTTCCCATATATTTTCCAGCCGGCTGCACAC
>NZ_JACJKP010000299.1 GCF_016901605.1 Gemmiger formicilis | reverse complement strand
AAATTCCACCCGCTCGTCCATGCTGCCGCTATAACCGGTATAGCACAGCCGGTTTTCCGAGAGATACACGCGCTGAACCAAAGACGTCCCTGAGCAGTTTGCCCAGTACATCAGAAGCGGGATCACAGCGAAGATCGAGGCGGCCGCCAGAGCCATAAACGGCTGACGCAGCATCAAGACCGCCAACTGGTCCTGATGGTTCTTGGCGAAATACAGCACGAGAAAAGAAAGCAGGAACGCGCCCGGGCAAACCGCCAGCACAAGCAGCTTCGGCAGCCGCAGATACTGTTTGCGGCGAATGGGATCGGTTTCTAGGACCAGGTTGCCGGACACAACTGCGGCCTGCCGTTCCTTGTCCCGCTTTATTTCATGTTCCGCCTTGTCTCCCTTAAACCCGGAGATAAAAGTGAGAATGAGTGGGATCAACAGCAGGAGCAAAGCGGTCAGGGCGATGGTAAAAATAAAAGCGTTGCTTGCCGCGTTGGATAACGGTGCGAAGGTGACGATGCAGACCAGCAGCGTCAATATCTCCAGGATCAGCATATAAAAGGCGATGGGAAGGGAAATATTTAAAAACCGCTTGCCTTTCAGATTGTACCGTTTGCTCCTGTTCAGGCTTTTCAGCCCTTTGCTTTCGATGAGTCCGCTGCTCAGATCCGCTGCGGTCTGGGCATTGGACAGATTTGCAAGCATCAATATGGCAGTGACGGCAAGCAGAACTCCCCTGTTTTGTTCGGCGGTGTCATTTTCTTTATGCTTTATTGCGGCCAGAATTGTCAAAACAATTTTTACGATCAGAGAGAGATAAATGGGGCCAAACAGCATGAAAAACATCCGCAGATCGAAAAACATATCCTCGGAAAGGCCAATTCTTTCAGCGGGGATCCGCCCGAGAAGCCAGCCGATCCCGATAAACACCGCATAAGATATCACAACCTTAATCAGCCATTTTACAAAGCGGACAGTTCGCTTTTCAGCCATAAACCATTTCCTTTCCGATACGCGTGAAAGCACCCGATTGATAAGAGAGCGTAAAATAATGCGCTCGTGGCACCTACATAGAATCCCTCGCAGCAGAGAAAGCCAAACTGGCTAAGCTATGCATTCAAATAATTTTTCTTACCTGCTTTCCCTCTGCATCTCATTGATAATCGGCCGCAGGGAAGCGAAATCGACAAAATCTGCCTGCTTGCCGTAGGTTTCCATTAACGCCTTGTCTTCTTCGCTCCATTCTTCCGCCGGTTTCTTTTGCAGAGATCGGTGCAGTAGCGCCATCATGGTTCGGTGTCCCAGAGATAGCGCCTGATAATCAATGGCGCCTCGCAGATGGAAAACCGCTGCTCTGCCATATAGCTGGGCGGGAATCTGTTTTTGCAGGGAGTTCCGGATATTCTCCCGATTTTGCGGTATATCCGGATCAGCCAGCCCGACCGTAACGATCACCAGCCGCTGCCCGTCCCGCAAGGACAGACTGCGCAATGTCCTGGCCAGCCCCAAAACACCACCGGCATACAGCGCGCCGATATACACGATGGTCTGATGCCCGGAAAGCGATGGAATATCTCGATAGCCGACAGCGGGGATGCCGGTTTTGCTGGACAGCTCCTGCGCATACCGGCGGGCGCTTCCGTACCTGCTTCCGTATAAAATGATGGACTTCATGCAATCACCTTACCCCTTATTACGAGAACAATCGTCCTGTTTTAAAAGTGCGAACAAGAACCGGCCGCAAGACAGAGAGGATAGA
>NZ_JACJKP010000298.1 GCF_016901605.1 Gemmiger formicilis | reverse complement strand
GCCCGCAAAATCACGGCTCGGTTCCAGGGGGGAGCCGTCGGGGTTGGTGTACGGCTGTTCCGGCTCAAAGGCAAGGCCCAGGGCGGCGGTGGTCACAGGCTCGCCCACCTGGTCGGCAGTAAGGGCGGCCAGGTCGGTTTCCAGCCAGTAATGCCCCTGGGCTTCCACCACCGCCAGCCGCACCGGCCGGTCGGTCATCACCCGGGCGTCCTTCTCGTGGGACCAGGGGGCGGCGCCGTTCAGGTACAGGTTGCTGCGCACCGTCATGGGCAGGGTACGGCCCAGGTCGGCGGCGGGGGTATCGTCCCGGGTACTGCGTGCGGGGGCTTCGGCGCTGTAGGATTCATAGGCTTTGGTACCGTATTCGCCCCGCACCGCGTCGGTGCCCTCTCCCCGCAGAAAGATGTTGTTCAGGAACCGGTCGTCCCCGCCGTAGACCAGCATCATGCCCGCCACCCGGGTGGAATGGGGCTGGTGATAGGGGGTAAAGCGGTTGGTATCGGGCGTGGCAAAGAGTTTGCCCGCAAACAGGTTGTGCAGGCAGGCTGTGCCCTGGGATACATCCAGAAAACTGGAAGCGGACAACAGCAGATTGTTTTCCACCAGGCAGGGCCCGTGGCAGACTTCCAGAAACAGATCTTCCTCCGGTCCGTTGCGGAAAAAGGCGTTGCTGCGCACCACGGCCCCCTGGGCCTGCCAGTCCAGCCAGAGCCCCCGGACGCAGTGGTGGATCGCGTTGCCCTCGATCAGAACATCGATGGCGGCGTGCAGCTTGATACCGGCGATCTCGGCCCCGGTGAACCGCTGCCCCAGGGCAATGTGGTGGATGTGGTTGCCGGTGATGCGGCAGAAAGCGCCGCCCATGCAGCCTACAATACCCGCCTGCCCGCAGTTCCAGATCTCGTTGCCGCGGACGATGTGCCCGCCGATGCGTTCACGGCACCAGCCGTTCCACAGGGCGGAAAAGATCATCTCGGTGTAGGTCTGGGCGCCGCCCTTGTCCGGGTCCCGGCTCCAGCGGTTGTCTTTGGGGTCCCGGTTCTTGCCCAGGCTGATGCCGCAGCACTTGGCGTCGTGGATGCGGCAGTTTTCGATCACCCAGCCCTTGCTCCAGTGGGGACCTACGGCGCCGGGTTGGAAAGCGGTGGGCGGCGCCCACTGGGTGGCGGCGCAGCAGCACTCCACCCCGGAAAGGGTAATGTAATGGATGCCTTCCTCCCGGGGGAAGAAGCAGAAGGGCCGCACACTGATTTCCACGGTCAGCGTATTGGGGTCCTGCCCGTGGAACCGGGCGTAGAACACGGTCCGGCGGGGCAGCACTTCGGCAAACCATTCCTTGTCCCGGCCGGAAGTCCCGGCCATCAGGTCGTCCAGGGAGGCCGCTTCCGCCAGGGCCTGGCCGTTGGCATACACTTCCCCGGTGTGGTGGGGCTGGCCCAGGCCGTCGAACCAGTCCCCGGCCAGCACTTCCTTATAAGGGTTGAAATCCCCGAAAAGAGCGTTGTCCGCCTCGGCACGCCAGACATCGCTGCCGCAGGGCTGCCAGCCGGTCAGCGGTTCGGCGGCGGTGATCACCGGCCACTCCCCTTCGGCGCCCCGGTAACAGATGCGCGCTTCGTCGGAACTGCCGCCCCGGGGCGGCGATACCCATTCCCGGTAGATGCCGCTGTGGATGAGGACGGTGTCCCCCGGCTGTGCGGCGGCCGCGGCGGCCCCGATGGTGGAAAAAGGCCGGGCGGCGGAACCGTCCCCCGCCG
>NZ_JACJKP010000297.1 GCF_016901605.1 Gemmiger formicilis | reverse complement strand
TGGGCCGCCCCATTGACGGCCTGGGCCCCATCGAGTGCACCGAGACCCGCCCCATCGAACACGAGGCTCCCGGCGTTGTCAGCCGTGAACCTGTTACCCAGCCCATGCAGACCGGTATTTTGGCCATCGACGCCATGGTGCCCATCGGCCGCGGCCAGCGTGAGCTGATCATCGGCGACCGTCAGACCGGTAAGACTTCCATCGCCACCGATGCCATCCTGAACCAGAAGGGGAAGGATATGATCTGCATCTACGTGGCCATCGGTCAGAAGGCTTCCACCGTGGCCCGCCTGCGGGAAATGCTGAAAAAGCACGGCGCCATGGAGTACAGCATCATTGTGTCGGCACCGGCCGGCGAGGGTGCTTCCATGCAGTACATCGCCCCCTATGCGGGTGCTGCCATGGGCGAATACTTCATGTCCAAGGGCAAGGATGTGCTCATCGTCTACGATGACCTGTCCAAGCATGCAGTGGCTTACCGTACGCTGTCCCTGCTGTTGCGCCGTTCCCCCGGCCGTGAAGCCTACCCCGGCGACGTTTTCTATCTGCATTCCCGTCTGCTGGAACGCGCCTGCCGCCTGACCAAGGAGTACGGCGGTGGCTCCATGACGGCTCTGCCCATTGTCGAAACCCAGGCCGGCGACGTTTCGGCCTACATTCCCACCAACGTGATTTCCATCACCGACGGCCAGATCTACCTGGAAAGCGGCCTGTTCTTCTCGGGCCAGCGCCCGGCCGTCAACGTGGGTTTGTCGGTGTCCCGTGTGGGCGGTGCCGCCCAGACCCGCGCCATCAAAAAGACGGCGGGCACCCTGCGTATCGACCTGGCCCGTTTCCGCGAACTGGAAGTCTTTACCCAGTTCAGCTCCGATCTGGACGCCGAGACCCGCCAGGCACTGGACCACGGCAAACAGATGATGGCGCTGCTGCGCCAGCCCCTGTGTGCGCCCATGTCGGTGGCACGGCAGGCGGTCATCCTGTATATTGCTACCTCGGGCCTGCTGGCCGATGTGCCTCTGGACAAAGTTTCCGGCTTTGCACAGGACTTTGTGGACCTGCTGGAACGTGAGCAGTCCGCCCTGATCCAGGAAATCAACGATACGGGGGCGCTGTCCGGCGCCGCCACCGAGCAGATCCGCACCACGCTGCAAAGCTACAAAGAGCAGGTGAGCGCCACATGGAAAGCATAAAGGAGATCCGCACCCATATCGACAGTGTGCAGCAGACGCTGAAGATCACCAACGCCATGTATCTGATCTCCTCCTCCAAGCTGCGCAAGGCGCGCCGCCAGCTCAATGACGTGCAGCCCTATTTTGAGAAGATCACAAGCACCATCTCGGATATTCTGCACCGCACCGAGGGCGTGGAACATGTCTATTTCGATACCCGCCCCGGCCGCCCGCACAAGGTAGGCTACATCGTCATTACCGGCGATAAAGGCCTGGCCGGTGCCTACAACCACAATGTACTGAAACTGGTGGACCAACAGCTGGAACATACCGAGAATCCCACCCTGTTCCTCATCGGTCAGGCAGGGCGGAACTACTTCCGCCACCGTGGTGTGGAAGTGGACGGTGAATTCATGTATACCGCCCAGGACCCCACCATCTACCGTGCGCGGGAGATCAGCGATACCTTTGTGGAACTGTTCCGCAAAGGGCATATCGATGAAGTGTATGTGGTCTATACCGAGATGGTCACCCCCATGACGATGGAACCCCGCATGATCAAGCTGTTGCCCCTGGACCGGGATGCCTTC
>NZ_JACJKP010000296.1 GCF_016901605.1 Gemmiger formicilis | reverse complement strand
ACACAGTCCCGAACCAATCTGAACGGGGGAAACAACAGTTCCCGCAGCGCGGATACTTTTACGGACGGGAGATTCAGCTGCCCGTCGCCGCACTGGCGGAGCAGCTTTTTCATGTTTTCGTTTGCGATCCAGTTCATTGCGTTCACCTGTGACGGTTGGATTGTTCGTTGAAAAAGGGGGCCTATGGCAGACTTCAGGAATCGCTGGCCGCCGCATCCGGGACGCTTTGATCGGATACGCCGAAGGGATCGGGCCAAAAATCCCACAGGTTGAACCCATCTGCCTTTTCTTTGGGAGGATCTTCCGCGTAGACATCCAATCCCAGCTCCAGCAGTTTCCCCGGTGCAAAGTCTTCTTTGAGATTCTCTTTCTCATCCCAGGGGAGCAGCGGCAGCAGTTCTTCCTCGGTGCGGTCGTAGCGGACAAAGGTCAGCGGCAGATCATCATCGGAAAACAGAATGTTTGATTCGGGATATACATCCGTTTCTTCCAGTGTGAATTCTTGGGGGGTATAATCTATTACTCCACTCCACAAGTATTTGTCTGCACTGATATTCGGCGTGTAGATTGTTTCCACGGAATAGGCTTTGGAGAAATCAAGAATCGCACCATTTGGCCCAGTCAGGTAGACCATGGTTACAGGAATGATCTCTCCGTCTTTTTCTATCTCTCCGTAGGAATAGGAAAAATTTTGCTGTTGGGTTACGGCTATACAGGCATGGGCTTCCTCGCACACCCAAATCGAATTAAGGAAGTTAAACGGTTGTCTTGAAACTGTAGGATCGCATCCAGTAAGGATAGAGGTTGCCACGGCGCCCAGAGCCAGGAGCCATACGCAGTGTTTTTTCTTGTTTGACAATATACTCATATACAAAGGTGATCCTCCGATGTGTACCCAATACCCATTATCGCAAGGAAAAATTGTGCAAAGCCACGCTTTGGGAACGAACTTTCTTGGATGTTACATCATTTTCTGTTTGAAAGTCCGAGAGCGGTTCAAAAATCAGACCTGGGCAGACGGCTTGGATGGCATTTTCATCCGTTGCAGTTGAATCGGGAAAGACGATCATCAGACAGTCCCACTGGGGGACGGTTCGCTGTATTGTTTGAATTGTTTCAAGGACCGTAACGGCCGGAAGCTCTGTGATTGATGTTTCGGGAAGGGAAAGCACCAGGATTTGCCGATCAAATGGGACATTCCATACATCCTGCGGGGAATATTCATTTTGCCCTTGAAGAGGCAGTTTGCAGAGCTCCGGTGAATCAAGGGAAATTCCCAGTTGAATATCCTTTCCCCAAAAGGATTTCAGCGTGTCCGTCCATTCCTGATAGAGCCATTCCGCGGCTTTTTCCTGAAGAAACGAATCCGTGACAACATGCCATCTGCCGCCGGAATCGTTGAGGTGAAGTGTAAAGGCCGGTTCCTTGGATGAACTTTCCGGCTGGATATCGACCCGACAAATGTCCATCACAAAATCATACTGGATGGTTTCTATGGAATAGCCGAAATCATAGGTTTTCCCCATATACTGGCGGGACGCCAGATCCACTTTTCTTTCTCTCCACAGGTTGTTCCCCAGGATCAGCCCCATTCCGAGCACCAGGAATCCACCCAAGAAAACAAGACCCTTTTGTATCACTTTATATGCACGCATAGTGGTTCACCTGAAGTACGATCCTGGCACGCAGTACCGGCACGATGCCCCCCGGAACATTGCTCGGGGGGGCACTGGCCTACGCGCAGCCCTTCCTTACTCGGCGGGCG
>NZ_JACJKP010000295.1 GCF_016901605.1 Gemmiger formicilis | reverse complement strand
TGCGGAACCGGGGGCCACGTTGAGCACGTTGGTCAGGGTCACGTAACCGCAGCCGATGGCAGAGCCCAGCATCGCCGCGTAGAAGGGGTATTTCATCTTCAGGTTGACGCCGAACATAGCCGGTTCGGTGATGCCCAGCAGCGCCGAAACACCGGAAGTGGCCGCAATGCTCTTGAGCTTTTTGTCATGGGTGCGCAGCATGGCGCAGAGCGTGGCGCCGCCCTGGGCTACGTTGTTGCAGGAAGCAATGGCCAGCAGGAAGGAACCGCCGGCAGCCACCAGCTGGATATCCACCGGCAGCAGGCTGTGGTGCATACCGGTCATGGTCAGGGGCGAGTAGATCAGACCAAAGACCATGCCGCCTACCACGCCGAGGGAGTCATGCAGCCACAGCAGACCGTTGGTGATCCAGTCGCCGGCGGTGCGCATCACGCCACCCACCACCGTAAAGGTGAGGAAAGCGGTGATCAGCACCGAGAAGAGCGGGGTCACCAGGTTGTCCAGCACTTCGGGCACACGCTTGTGCAGCCATTTTTCGATCTGGGCCAGCAGGAAGGCGGAAACCAGCACCGGCAGCACCGTGCCCTGGTAGCCCACCTTGTCGATGGTCAGGCCGAAGATGTTCCACACCGGCACCGTACCGGCATTGACGGCATCACCGTAGCTGTAGGCGTTGAGCAAATCGCCGGAGACCATGATCATGCCGATGACGGCGCCCAGATAGGGGTTGCCACCGAACATTTTGGCAGCGGAGAAGCCAATGAGGATGGGCAGGAAGGAATAGGCGGCGCTGGCGCAGGTGTTGATCATGGATGCCAGGTCAGCCAGCCCGGGGTAAGCTTCCACCAAAGACTGCCCGGGGAAGAAGAGCCCGCTGGCGGTCAGCACGTTGTTCAGGCCCATCATAAGACCGCTGGCCACCAGGGCGGGAATCAACGGCACAAACACATCGGACAGCATCTTGACCAGCTGCTGTACCGGGTTCATCTTTTTATCGGCTGCTTTTTTGACCTCACTCTTGGTGGATTCCGCAATGCCGCCCAGCTGGATGAACCGCTTGTACACTTCATCCACCGTGCCGCTGCCGATGATGATCTGGAACTGGCCTGCGTTGGCGAACTGGCCCTTGACCAGGTCCACCTTGAGGATACCGTCCACATCCGCCTTGGACTCGTCCTTCAGCACCAGACGCAGGCGGGTGGCGCAATGGGCTGCGCTGATGATGTTCTCGGGCCCGCCAACCAGCTGAAGCAGCTGCTCGGCTGTGGCCTGGTAGCGTTCTTCTTTTGTCATGATGATTCCTCTCCTTCTAAAATTTCATAAATCGTCGCCTCGTAAGGGCGCAGAGACAAATGTTGCAGGTCGGCAAGTTCCGGCTGCGGGTAGTTGGACAGAATGGTCCGCCCGCGGCCCTTGCCGCAGAAGGTGACCTGCTTTTGGTGGAAGTTGCACACCACCAGCCAGGTTTTGCCGTTCCACCGTCGAAGATAGGCGTAAATATCCGGGTCATCCGGCAGCAGCGGTTCAAAGCTGCCCTGAGTCAGGATCGGCTGTGTTTTACGCAGAGCGATCAGTGCCTGATAATAGTAGAAGATGGAATTTTCGTCCGCCAACGCCTGCTCGGCATTGATGGCGGTATAGTTGGGATTCACCGGGTACCAGGGGGTTCCGGTGGTAAAGCCTGCCTGGGCGGTGGCGTTCCACTGCATGGGGGTGCGGGCATTATCGCGGGCTTTGGCCTGCAGGGAAGCCAGGATGTCCGCCTCCGCATAACCGGCGGCACGGC
>NZ_JACJKP010000294.1 GCF_016901605.1 Gemmiger formicilis | reverse complement strand
GCTATTTTATCAGTTTTTGTTTTTATGGGAAGATTGGTTTTATCTTTCGGCCAGATTCCATATCCGCAATCCCTGCTTTTCCGCATACCGCAGTGTATACGCCGTACCACCGGTGGATCTTGTACAGTAACCGATGCAGTAGGCCGAGCCGTTCACCAGATGCCGGTCGCGGGCCAGAAAGGCCTCACGGCTGGGGGCGTCGCAGCAGTAGACTACCTTATCGACCCGAGCGTTGATGCTCACCACACGGGCTCGTTTGTTGGGTTTGTATCAAGTGGCTTTTCTAGAATAAGCCCAAAAAAGCGAACGCTTTTCATTTAGCATATACCTAATAGTTTATCTTTTTGCTTTTTAAATTCTTCTTCTGACAAAATTCCACAGTCAAGCAACTTCTTAAGTTTTAACAACTCGTCAGCAATAGACGGCATTGCGAGTGCTTTTACTTGTTCGAGCTGCTGTTTTACATACTCGATAACAATGTGCATACAATAGTCATTGATTTGTGATTTATCGTAAGTAAAGGTATTTTCGTTAAAAAAGTTACTTGCAATATTGTTTGAAGTAGAGGCTGCTGTTTCAAATTGGAGATACCCTAATGTAAGGCCAGGCTTCTTAACCTGTAACCCAATACAATCACAGAAGTAAATTGTCTTTTCGCCATCGGTTGCATTGTTGCTTATTACAGACCCGACTGTCACACCGACAGTGATTACGCACTTGTTTGGATAAATATCGATTTTTCTACCTCTGGCACCCTCAATACGATAAACCGCACCTTTTGGTGCAGCAGACTTATAGGTATCAATAGTAAAATTACTTTCATTTTCATTCCGTTTTTCGTCATCGTGTTGTTTATAGTATAGTTCCAGCAGAAAGTCCACATTGTCATCATCGATTATTAGGTATCCGAACCCATTTTGATGAGGCATTTCATTCTGCAAAATGATAGTTTCAAGCTGTACTTGATTTAGTTGATAATCTCGAGCAAGATCCCTAGTAGTCATATAAGTATCGTCCTCTCTATTTATTTGAAAACCAATACTGTATTGAGCCTTCTTGATTATAGCACAATTTTTTAAGTCACACCTCATGTTTAAAAATATTTATTATTATCAATATTTTGTCCGTTAGTGTTATCATTCTTACAACCCCATCACCTTTCCCAGCTTTTCCTGTGCCTCTCGCTTGGTTTTATCAAAGGCGTGGGCATAGATGTCCAGTGTGGTACTGGGCTGGGAATGACCAAGAAGCCCCGCAACGGTGCGGACATCCACGCCCTGGGCAATGAGTAGGCTGGCGTTGGTATGGCGCAGGCTGTGGACAGATAAGTTTTGAGGCAGCCCATTTTCCTTGAGGATTTTCTTGAAGCGGAAGGTAAAGGTTGTGGGTACCATGGGATCGCCGCCCGGCTGCCGGAAGAGGTAATCATCTTCGGTCAGGATCTGCCCTTCTGCCTGTTCCGTCTGCCAGGCACATTCCTGCTTCCACGTTTTCAACAGCTTGCACATCTCTTTGCTGATGTACACCCTCCGGTTGCCGCTTGTAGTTTTCGGCTCCTTGGTGAAGATCTTCTGCCCGCTGAGTTTGACCACCGTCCGCTGCACATGGATGGTCCGGTGCCTCCAGTCAATGTCAGACCAGCGTAATCCGCAGGCTTCGCCGCGGCGCATCCCTGTGGCCAGTACCAGTTTGAAGTACACTTCATATTTCATGCTTTGTGTTTCCAGAGCGGCGATCAGCTTCTGCACCGTTTCCTCGTCGGCCACCGGGCGCTCTTTGCGCACGCCT
>NZ_JACJKP010000293.1 GCF_016901605.1 Gemmiger formicilis | reverse complement strand
GGGCGGTATGCTGATCACTGTGAAAGGAAGCGTCGTATGAAACTGCTGAACGAGATTCTGGGAACCCGGTATCCTCTCATTCAAGGCGGCATGGCCAACATTGCCACCGGTGAGTTCGCCGCAGCCTGCTCCAATGCGGGCGCTTTGGGCCTGATCGGGTCGGGCGGTATGAACGTTGATTCTCTGCGCGATAATATCCGCCGTGCCAAGCAGCTGACGGACAAACCTTTCGGCGTGAACATCATGCTGATGCACCCCCAGGCCGATGAATTTGCCAAAATCGTGGTGGAGGAAGGCGTGCGATTCGTTACGACCGGCGCCGGAAATCCCGGTAAATATATGGAAAGCTGGAAAAAAGCCGGTATTACGGTGATGCCTGTGGTGGCGGCTTCGGTTCTGGCCAAACATCTGGTCAAGTGCGGTGCCGATGCACTCATTGCAGAAGGTACCGAGAGCGGCGGTCATGTGGGCGAGATGGCTACTATGGCGTTGGTCCCGCAGGTGGTAGACGCCGTGGATGTGCCTGTGATTGCAGCGGGCGGCATTGCGGATGGCCGTCAGCTGGCTGCTGCCTTTGCGCTGGGCGCCTGCGGTGCGCAGATCGGCACCTGCCTGCTGGTGGCGGAAGAGTGCCCGATCCACCCCAACTATAAGGCAGCGCTCCTCAAGGCCAAGGACAGCGACACGGTGGTTACCGGACGGATCGGCGGTACGCCGGTGCGTGTGCTGAAAAACCGCATGAGCCGTGAATATGTCCGTCAGGAAAAGGCCGGTGCCGACAAGATGGAGCTGGAAAAATACACGTTGGGCAGCCTGCGCCGCGCCGTATTTGACGGCGATACCGAAACCGGCAGCCTGATGGCCGGTCAGGTGGCCGGTATGCTGAAGGGTGTGCGCCCGGTGGCGGAAATTTTGGACGAAATGATGGAAGGCTGCCGTACCCGCCTGCAGGATATGGGGCAGATGAAGGTATAAAAAGGAGTGGAACGGATGAAACTCGCGTTTTTGTATGCCGGTCAGGGCAGCCAGCACGCCGGAATGGGTGCCGATCTGTATGAAGCTTCCCCGGTGTTCCGGAAGGTGTTCGATGAAGCGGCCACGGTTCTGGATTTTGATTTGAAAACCACCTGCTTCGAGGACCCGGAAGGCGTCATCAATCTGACCCGTTACACCCAGCCCTGCATGGTGGCCTTTGCCGCCGGTGTTACGGCTATGCTGCGGGATGCCGGCATCTGCCCTGCGTATGCGGCAGGCCTGTCGCTGGGCGAATATTCTGCCCTGGAATGTGCAGAGGTTCTGGATGCTAAATCGGCAGTGGAACTGGTTGCTTTCCGCGGTCAGGCTATGGCCAAGGCATCGGAAGGTCTGGACTGCGGTATGACGGCTGTGCTGGCTTTGGACCGGGATAAGCTGCAGGATTGCTGCAAGGAAGCTTCTCAGCTGGGTGTGGTGCAGATCTGCAACTACAACTGCCCCGGCCAGCTGGTGATCGGCGGTGAAAAGGCCGCCGTGGACCGTGCGGCGGAACTGGCCAAGGAGGCAGGCGCCAAGCGCTGCATGCCCCTTAAGGTCAGCGGCCCGTTCCACACGATCCTCATGCACCCGGCGGGACTGGCCCTGGCGGAACGGTTCCAGAGTGTGACGTTTGCCCCCATGCGTATGCCGGTACTCTTTAACTGCCTGGGCCACGAAAAAGCTCCCGCTGATTCCATTGCGGACCTTCTGGTGCGTCAGGTACAGAGCAGCGTTTATCTGGAAGATACCATCCGCCGGTTGGCCGACCTGGGCGTG
>NZ_JACJKP010000292.1 GCF_016901605.1 Gemmiger formicilis | reverse complement strand
GCATGGAAACGTTTTGGCTGAGTGCTTCCGCGTACAGTTCGGGATATCCGCCCGGGAGATACACGCCTCCGCAATGCTCCGGCAGGTCCGCATCATGCAGAGGACTGAAAGGAATCAACTGCGCCCCGGTATCCTGCAGAGTATCCCATGTTTCTGCATAACAAAAGCAAAAAGCCTCGTCCCGCGCCACAGCAATCCGGGGCCGTTTTGATGCTGTCACAGATTCCTTTGCATAACACCGGTCAGGACGCTGACAAAGCGCCAGAATTCCGGGCAAGTCCAATGTCTTTTCGGCCTGTTGGCCCAGCTGCTCAATTCGCTGACTCACATCTGCTATTTCTTCGGCAGTATATAAACCCAAATGGCGGCTTTGGAATGCAGCCTGTTCCATCGGCGGCAAATATCCCAGAACCGGAAGGCCCGTTTCTTTCTCGAGCATTGGAGCCAATGATTGATAAAGCATCGGTTTGCAATCATTCAGTAAAATTCCCACCAAATGATTCTTACGGCGAAATTGCTGCAACCCGCGTACCATGGCGGCCAATGTCAGGCTTGCGCCCTTAGGGCGCAAAACCAGAAGTACCGGCAGGTTTAAGACATCGGCCAGGTGCCAGGCGCTGGCACGAGTTGTCGTCCCCCCCAAGCCGTCATAAAACCCCATAACACCTTCGCACACCGCGGCACCATGGCCGGAGGAATACCGGGTGAAAAGGGTTCGTACCGTTTCCTCTGAAGAGAGGAACAAATCCAGATTGTGGCTTTCCAACCCCAGTACAGACCGATGAAACATAGGATCAATATAATCCGGACCGCATTTAAATGCGCAGGGAGATAATCCTTTCTGTTTCAACGCCGCCAGCAAAGCACAGGTCATAACGGTTTTTCCGCCACCTGACTGGGGCGCGGCAATCATACACTCAATCATCACAATGCACCGTTACCAAAAACACCGGATTTTGCGCCATCATCAGATGCAAACATCCCATCGGTTTCGCCTGGCTGGCCGCAAGCTGCACAACTTGCGGCTCAAGATTATGTTCACGGCAAAAAGCAAGGACTGCCTCCAGTGTTTCCAGCGCAATACAGCTTACACAAATGCGTGCCTGTGGATTTTTGGCAAGTGCCGCCGACAGGATCGCGGATATCTCCCCTTTGCTGCCGCCGACGAAAATCGCATCCGGTGCAGGGAGATTTTCCAGAACTTGCGGTGCATAGCCTTCCACTGTGTGTAGGTTCCAGGTATGGAATTTTTGCCGGTTGTTCCTGATCAGTTCCAGCGCAGACGGTTCGCACTCTACAGCATAAACGCTGCCCTTTTGGGCAGCCGCAGCCAATTCTACGCTGACGCTTCCTGTACCGGCACCGACATCCCACAAAACATCTTCCGGCTGTATACCCAAAGCGGCTATGGCAGCCGCCCGTACAAAGCGTTTGGTCATAGGCACTTTACCGCGTTCAAACCATGTATCCGGCCACCCCGGGGAGCGCCGGGGCGGCTGCTGTACAGCTTCGGTCAGCAGTACACACAAAGGACCAAAATCTTGCTTTGCCATCTCTGCTGCACGGCCGGTGCGGACAGAAGCATCCGGATAACTCAGGTTTTTTCCTACCGTAACGGCAAGATCCCCCAATCCGGCTTCCGTCAGTTGTTTGCAAAGTTGCGGAACTCCCAGTCTTCCGCCGGTTAAAAAGAAAGTCGGTTTCCCCTGCAGCACCGCTGTTACCGCGTCACACTGTACACCATGCGCCGAAACAAGGGTCCAATCCTGCCAGGGACGATGCAGCGCCGCTGCC
>NZ_JACJKP010000291.1 GCF_016901605.1 Gemmiger formicilis | reverse complement strand
GCCCGCCGTATGCAGACGGTACCGGAACTGATGAGTGCGCTGACGGACCCGAATGTGGCCAACGCCATGTTCGAGCGCGGAGACAACCAGATCAGTACCCGTAAAATTATGGGCGTTTCGCTGATCGTGATTGTGGTGCTGGCAATCCTGCTGATCTGGAGCCTGCTGAGTACCGGTGACGGACAGAGCACCCAAACTTCGCATACTGCACAGTCTGCTGTCAGCGAAACTACGTCGGAAGGGAGCAGCACAGCTTCTTCGGAAGATTTGGCCGAAACGATTCCCGATCTGGTGGGAAAGCGTTATGCCAGCGAAATCAAGGATAATGAACTGTATACCGGATATCGCATTGTGATGACGGAAGAAAACAGCTCCGAGATTCCGGCCGGTATTGTCATCAGCCAGGACCCCATTGCCGGCACCCCTAAAACAGAGGACAACGAGATCATCCAGATCGTGGTCAGCAAAGGTCCCAATCTGGTGGAAATGCCGGATATCATTGGATTTACCCAGTCGAATGCCAGTAAACAACTGGACGAACGGGGAATCCAGTACAAGATGCAGATCATCGAAAACGACGGTACCATGGCGGAAGGCTGTGTGGCCAAAACCGATGTGCTGGCCGGTACGAAATTCGATGCCGGGAAGACCATCGTCAGTGTATTTATTGCGGGCGAACGGGATGATACGCTTGTGGCCACCACCGGTTCCTCGGAGAGTGAAAGCGAAGCAGCCTCGGACAGCACCGCGTCTTCAGATTCGCAATAAACAAACAAAAGAACCGCCTGTAAAAACAGGCGGTTCTTTTTGTACTTTACAATTCGGTCAGGCTGCTCAGATCTTCGTTCATAAGCAGTTTTTTCAACGGCAGGAGGGCGGCGGGTTCCACGCTGAATGTACGCACACCCAAACGCAGATAGACGGGAATCAGGGAAATACTCTCAATGGTAATGCCGCACAAATATACTTCCACGCCATGGGCCAACGCCTGCTGCAGCACTTCCTTTACAAGACGCTGCACCGCAGGGTTATCTACACGACTTGCCGCTGCGGTGGAATCCGAACCAAGTCCCAGCGTATACCGGGTCAGATCTTCAATGTCGATCACCAGCATCTGGGCACCGTGTTCGATCAATTCGCCGGCCAGCAACGCAGCGGAAGGCATATCCACGATCACGCCAAAAGGCGGCGGGGTGGTATCCTTACCGGCGATACGCAGTTCGTCGCGGCAGGTTTCCACTTCCTGTAAGCAGGCTTCCCAGTCTTCAACCCCGGCAATCATGGGGAAGAGTACCCGCAGGTCGCCGTAGGGGGCGGCGCGCAGCAAGGCTTTGATCTGCGGCCAGAACAGGCGGTGTCCTTGCAGGCGTTTGGTCATCTCGGCTGTCCAGGGGGAATCATCGTCGGCATGGGTGTCGCAGGTACGTACCGCAATCATAGCCCCGTCGGAAGATTCCAGCTTTTCCCGAAGCCGTGCAAACTGGGATTCTTCCGGAAGATCATCCAGAATGACAGACTCGGAACGCAGCAGGCCGATCCCGGCGGCACCCTGGGGCAGCAGTTCGTCCGGAGCCGAAGTAGAGTTGGTAGCAGCCAGTAAACGGAAGGCGGTTCCGTCTTTGGTCAGGCAGGGCAGCGCAGCCACAGGGTCCGGTGTGCGTCCGTGCAGGCGGCTTTCGGCAATTTTACAGTCGGCCTGCGCCACATGGGCGCCGTCCGGCTCAATCACGAAAGTGGCTGCGTCGGGGTCGGAAGCATCCAGAATGGCCCGGTGCCCGGCGGCCAGGGCGGCCACGCCGTCGCC
>NZ_JACJKP010000030.1 GCF_016901605.1 Gemmiger formicilis | reverse complement strand
CCAATGAGGATAAAGAAAAAACCCGGCAGAAAAATACCGGGATGGCAAGGAACAAATGTTGCCTTATTTATTTCTTCTGCTGCAAAGCACCCTGCAGCATGATGTCGCCGAAGGACAGGGCGTTGAACAGACCCACCTTGTTGGCCTGGCGGACGATCCGCTCGGGCAGCGGCTTGGAATCATCGGTGGAAAGCAGGACCAGATGAATCTTGTCGGCAACTTCCACGCCGTTTTCAGTGCGGTTGCTCAGCACCTGCAGGTACACAACGTAGGGTTCGGTCATGGAACCGTAGTAAATGTCATTGCCGCAGCGCACCAGCGGGCGGCCTTTATAGGTCAGTTTCGGAGTATAGGTCATATCGGAAACCTTCTTTCGCTCTTTTTAGTATACAATTATAGCACAGTTAGGCGCGTATTACAAATCCAATTTGTCGCGTTCCAATTTTTCCTGGTTCAGGGCCACCTGTTCTGTCAGCATACGAACCTTGCTGTCCAGCTGGCTCAACCGGATGGACATAAAAAACTGTTTGACCAGCAGCAGGAAGATGACAACGATATACACAAAGTTGATGGGGCTCATAAAGCCCAGCAGGTCTGCTGCCCAGTAGGCAATGCCGGGGAAAATAGCCAGAATCAGCAGTGCAGCGCTGAAGCCAAACCAGAAAATGGTATCTTCAATCTGTACCTTGGCCATCCGTACGCGGCGCAGCACGAACCCGGCGGTGAGCAGGCTGCCTACAATCAGGCAGACACGAATGATTGTCTGGTCGAACATATCACAGGCTCCTTTCGGGGTAGGGGGTTTCGGTGTCGCGCTTGCGGAACCATTGAATCAACAGAATAGAGATGGACATCTTGATCATATACTGCGCGCTGTTCCATAAATTCAAGTAGCTTTGGCCGGCCATTCGTTCGCCCATTTCTACCTGGACTTCTTTGACCGTGGCGCCGTTCTTGATCAGGTAGCTGATGGTATCCGGCTCCGGGCCGTAGTTCAAGTTCTGGGCAAACTCCTCCACCATGGCGCGGTTGAACATCCGCATACCGCTGGTAGGGTCACAGATGGCGCGGCCGGTGGTCAGGCGGATGGACCAGCTGATGATATAGCTGCCCAGCATCCGCAGGGTTTTGGGCTTCTTTACGGTAAGAAAACGGCTGCCGATCACAATATCGTTGCCTTCTTCCAACGCGGCCAGCATAGCAGGGATGTATTCCGGCTTGTGCTGGCCGTCGGCGTCCATCTGCATGGCGCAGTCGTAACCGTTTTCGGCAGCGTACCGCAGTCCGGTCTGGAAAGCACCGGCAAGCCCCAGGTTGATGGGCAGATCGATCAGCCGATACCCG
Organism: Gemmiger formicilis; assembly: GCF_016901605.1. Classification (GTDB taxonomy): domain Bacteria; phylum Bacillota; class Clostridia; order Oscillospirales; family Ruminococcaceae; genus Gemmiger; species Gemmiger formicilis_B. Next base: position 19,761 of record NZ_JACJKP010000030.1, on the reverse strand, counting down.
TGTGCCCGGCAGATGGCAGCGGTTTTATCACGGCTGCCGTCGTTGACTACCACGTAATCATATTCCGGGTATTGGGAGGTCAGGTTTTCCACGACCTGTACAATATTGTCTTCCTCGTTATGGGCGGGAATCACAATGAGTAATTTCGACATCTTAACTCCTTTTAACGCTTGGCGCGTTGGGCGCATGCGTCCTGAGCCGTTTTCATCATTGTAGCAAACACGGCCTGCCATGTAAAGCGCGCGGACAGGTTTTCCAGTGTCTTTTGGGCGCGGTGCTCTGCGGCGGGAAAATCTTTCCATACCGTTTGCAGGGCGGCCGCCAGGGTTTCGGGACGGGTATCCTCCACAAACACCGCGTAGTCTTCCCCGGGCAACAGCTCGCCTGTGCCGGCGGTGTGGGTGCACACAATGGGGCAGCGGCAGGCAGCCGCTTCCAACAGTGTGGTGGGGAATCCTTCGGCGTATTCGGTGGGCAGGCAGTAGCAGTCTGCCTGGCTCAACAACTGCACGATCTGCGGATGGGGCAGGGCACCCAGTACATGGATGGTGCCGCCCATCCGGCGCAAGGCCTCTTCTTCCGGGCCGGTACCGGCAACCGCCAACACACAACCCGGCAGCTGCTGCACCGCAGTGGCCAGTCGCAGCCCGCCTTTTTCCGGGATCAAACGGCCCACAAAGACCACAAGATGCCCATCGGCGGGCACCTGCAAAGTTTGGCGCCAGTCGGTGCAGGGGTCTTTTTTGGCCAGAACGGCCAGTTCTTCCGGGTCTACCGCGTTGGGCAGGGTGCCTGCAGCTGTAATGCCGAAGGTGCGCAGCCAGCGGCATACATCGCCGGAAACCCCATAGAAGGGGAATCCGCAGCGGCGAATCATACCACAGGCCAGGTGTTCATACCAGCGCCCCAGCAAGCCGCCCAGACCGCCATGCATCATATAGCCGGTGGAATGGTCAATGACCAGTGCCGGAATCCCCCGGCGCTTGCACTGCCGCGCGGCCCAGATGCTTTGGGTGTACATCCGCGTCTGGATAACCGCAAAGTCAATGTGTTGGGCCCAAAGGTCCGCGGCAGGGGGCAGAGGGCGCAGCACGGGAAAGCGGCCGCCCATGACCGGGAATACCGGCAGACGCCAGATTTCCAGCCCGTCCGGGTCACGTTCCCGCGCGGGCAGTCCCGGCAGAGCGCTGGTTACAATCAGCGCCCGGTGGCCCGCTGCCACGCAGCGCCGTGCCAGGTTCCAGGTATAGCGCTCCACACCGCCCGGGGTGGGCAGGTATTGCGCCGAAAAAAAGCAGAATGTCATAAACTTCTTCCTTGCCCTTATCTTGCAATGACGGCCAGCATGCTATTCATCAGGACACCGAACTGGACCAGTGCCAGGCCGGTTATCAGCTGGCCGGAAGCCTTTTCTTCGTCGGGAATATGCGCCAGTTTACGCGGCAGGCAGACCAGCAGCAACAACGGCAGGACAGGCAGGAAATACCGTCCCTGCAAACCGTACAGGGTATCATAGTGGGTAGGGGTCCACAGCAGACAGCCCGCTACAGCCAGCAGGCAGCACAGCAGGGCGGCCAGGGCACACCACAAACGTCCGCTGCCGTCGGGGAGCAGGCGGGTGTCCTGGGCAGGCAGTGCGGCAAAGAACAGCAGCAGATACAGCACTACGACCCAGCCCCAGGCCAGATCCAGCGTGTAATAGCTCAGACTTCCGCCCACCAGCGTGCGAAGATAGTGATCCCCGTTTTCAACGGCGCTGCGCACCAGCAGCAAAACCGTATCGGAAAGGTGATGCAGAATATAGCCGGGCGTATAGGTAACGCTGTCGGCCTCGTCGGTTACGCTCTGGGTGGCACGGGTGGCCTGGGCTGCCTGTACTTCAGCGGCCAGGGTGTCCCGGTCCAGCGGCATGCGGTCGTCCATTACACCCGTTTCCAACCCCAGCTCGGCAAAGCGTGTCTGGCATTCATCCAGGCTGTAAACTACCTTGTAGACCAGGGCGGCGCCGCCTTCGTCGTAGTAGGCAGCCAATGCCTCGTTACCGGCTTCTTTCAGGTCCTGGGCCAGGAAAATCAGCGAGGCCTGCTCCAGAATGTCCCAGCCGTCCTGATAGGTGTTGATGCGATCAGGGCTGAACAAAAACGCCTGACCCAATACCACAGGGGTAACGTCTTTTTCTTCCAGCGCCTGTACCCAGAAATCAATCTCACTCTGGGCGGGATTGCGTTCGTCAGCACCGAAGTAATACAGGCGGCGTACAAAATTCTCCAGGGTGTTGTCCTCGCGGATGACCCACTCATACTGCTGGTCCGGTTCGGCAGGACGTGCTTTTTCGCCGCGAACAGACAGGGAATCCATGGCGGTGGTATCGGCTGTGGTTGCGGCAACGGTCGTGGATTCTTCCGTGGCAGGGGAACTGCCGAGGAAGCTTTCCAGCATACCGCTATTGAGCACCAGCGCCAGTGCCACACAAAGGGCAAGGTATCCGGCCTTTTTTACTTTAGCGTGGCGGCCCAGACGCAGATTGGGAACCAGCAGCAACAACGCAGCCAGCGGCAGATAGACCATTTTACCGGGAGCCAGCAGCACACCGGTGATCAGCAGAACTGCCAGACGAGTGGGACGCAGTGCTTTGGCCCGGTCGGCGCCAAAGGCAGCATCCAGTACCAGGGCGGTAAAAGCAAAGCATAACCCCAGCAGCGGGGCATCCCGGCTGAAGCTGGCAGCCAGATGCAGTGTCATGGGCAGCAAAGCCACGGCTGCAAACACCCGTTTTCCAAAGGGGGCTACTTTTACCGCATAGCTGGCCAGAGCCGCAAACAGCAACAGGTTGGCCAGCCGCCCCAAAGCCAGGGCAGGGGTAAAGCCCAGATGGAACAGGTACGCCACAAACACGGCTGCGCCGCTGGCCAGATAGAGCAGCGGATTCTGGTCGGTTTGCAGTTCTGCGTACTCCTGATGGCTGTCGTAGGGGGCATCGGTGGTGGTAAACAGGGTATCGGTAAATTCTTCCCAGGTAAATACGGTGGTATTTTCATCCTGCAAGGTGGGATTTACATCGGTTTCCCGGCGGAAACTGGTGGTGGTGGGCACATGCCCCATCTGCCACTCGTCGTCTGAGAAAAAGTTGGCCCATCGACAGGCCAGCGTAAAGCTCTGGTTGATATGATATTTTTCATCGGGGGCTGCGTAAGGGGGCAATACAAAGGAGTACAGAACCCCCAACCCCAGTACCAGCACAAACACCAGCCGCGGCAGCCTTACTTTGCGGCTGAGTACGGCCCAGACGGTAAATGCGGCCAGAAGAGCGGCAAACCCGCAAATCAGCAGGAAAAAACGGGTCAGGTACCCACCAATGCGCTGGTACGTGATTTGAACGGCCATGGTGCCATCCACGGGGGAACCGTCTACGGTCATGGGGTCCTGCCACAGCGCTACACCGCTGCTGTGCCCAAGGGCCAGCAGATTGCCGTTGGCATAGTGGGGCGTCAGCGAAAGGCAGTACCGCCGCCCGGCGCTGCCCTGCACCTCACGGTCCAGGCCAAGAACTGTGTATTGGTCCGGTACAATGTAATCCATCACACCGGTGGAACGGGCCAGTTCTTCGCCGGTATCGGCGTCAGTCAGTACCAGTTCCAGTTCCCCGGAAGGCTGATCCCCCGGTAGATAAAATTCCACGCCGATAGCCAGCAGATCTTCATCAAAGGTGAAAATCTGACTGGCGGTCTGGCCGTCCGCCAGAATGGTGGAGGCACTGTAATCATCGCTGATGGTCTGGGAGCGGCCTTTGCCCAGTTCCGGACGAACCATGGCCAACCACACCAGCAAAGAAACAGCTACCAGAACCACGAGGGTAACCACTGCCCACAGCAGCGGTTTGCCCGGCTTTCGGATCAGCTTGTTTGTTCTGCGTACATCCGGCATACAATCCCCCCGGATCAATCGATTTCAACGCCAAAGGCTGCCTGCACGGCCTCCTTCCAGCGTCCGTCCATCTCCAAGATTTTCTGTACCGCTTCCCGTACGGCACCATCGCCGCCGCGGCGGGTACAGATGTAATCCGCCCGCGCCAGAATCGGGTCGGTGGCATCGGCCGGGCAGGCAACAAAGCCGCACAGCTTCATGGCGGCAAGATCATTCACATCGTCGCCGCAGTAGGCGATTTCCTCTTTGCTGTAACCGTTCTGTGCAAAAAAGTCCCGCAGGAACTCTGCCTTACGGCCTACATTCTGGTAAACATCGGTGATTTTCAAATCGGCGGCACGGCGGCGCACCGCTTCGCACTCCCGGCCTGTGCAGATCATTACCCGGATGCCGGCTGCACGGGCGATCAGAAGGCCCGCCCCATCTTTGGCAGCAAATTTTTTCAGTTCGTTGCCGTGGGAGTCATAGTAGATGCCGCCGTCGGTCAGCGTGCCATCCACATCCAAAACCAGTAATCGGATCATCTGTTACGCCCTTTCGTATTCGCTGGGGGTGACAAAACGTACGGGCACCCCTGAGGCCCGGATGGCACCTGCCACCTGGGCGTTGTAGGCATCTCCGCGTCCAGTGTGGGTGTGCAGGCCGCTATCCGCATAGGCGGGGGTACCGGCACGGTAACCGTCAGCACCGGCCAGCAGAACCTCGGCGGCACCGCACAGCCGCAGCAGCCGCAGCAACATCAATACGCTGTTGCCGCCCTGGGCGTCGGTACCTGCCAGACGGTCATAGTTGACCACCGTGGCCGAAGCGTTCGCCCGCAGGTTGCTGGTCAGGATCAGCGGGCAGGGGTAAGCGGTTTCTTCATCAAAACGTTTGCTGTTGGTGAAGAAGGCATAATCCGGCTGCATAAAGTCCGGTACAAAGTTGGCCGAAACGGTCACATCCGCCTGCGCAGCCTGTACAGCGTCACGGCCTTCCCGGGCGGCAAGACTGGCGCCCGGGGCCAGTACCAGCACCCGTTTGCCTGCAAACGTATTGTGCAGTGCCGTCAGCGCAGATTCATCATCAATGCGGCGGTTGCGGTATTCGTTATACAGCTTGTCGGCGTAGGCAGCGTCAAAAACGGTCTTTTTGTTTTCGTCGATGGCGGCCAGGATATGGTTGATATCCCGGTTGGTCAGATCGCCCTTGTTCAGGAAATGTTCCGCATAATTACGGTGCAGGTTGAACCGGGCCGACAGGAAGTAGGCAGGGGTATAACCCCAGGCGCAATCGCCCTTGATGGGGGCAATATGGTCCTGGATGGCATCCATGATCTCGTCCAGGTCATAGTGGCAGTTGCCGCTTTCGTTGCGGTAATCTGCCACCAGTTCAATGGGCAGGTTGCCGGGCGTGCGGCCCATGCCCATCAGGCTGGCATCCACGGTTTTGTCCCGCAGCATGGGGCAATCCATAAATTCCTGGGCCAGGCAGAAGCTCAGGGCCATATTTTCGTGCAGGTGCAGGCCCAGCCGGATATCGGGAGCCAGGTTGTGGTCAGCCAGGGAAACAATGCGCTCCAGATCCCGGCGGCGCATGCTGCCAAAGGTGTCCACGATAGAGAACTGCCAGGGATGGATGGCGTTTACCTGGTCAAAGATCCAGAGCAGGTCTTTGTCCGCATAGCCCATGATGTTGATGGGGTTGATGGAAAGCTTGTATCCCCGGGCTTTGACCTCCCGGGCAAAATCCATACCGTCCCGGATATCGTAATCATGGGCGGTGATGCGGATGACCTCAATGCCGTGGCCATCGTAGGGGCTCAGTTTGGAAATATCGTAGTTGGAACGCATGGCCATGCCGGAATAGATGGTATGGCCCCGCTGGCCCTCGGGGGGCAGCAGACGGTTCAGTTCCTCGATGGTATTGCAGACGGTAATATCGGGATTATACCCTTCCACGTTGCGCAGGAAACCCACTTCCACAATGTCGGTACCGGCCCGGGTCAGCGACTGGATAATGCGCCGGGCGGACCCGAAGCCCCATTTCCAGTCATTGATGTAGCCGCCGTCACGCAGGGTACAGTCCAGCAGTTTGATATCAGGCATGGTGTTTCTCCTTCAAAATCTCGTTGACCAGCGCCAGATCCTTGGGGGTATCCACGCTGACGGTCTTGTAGGGGCTCACAATGGCATGTACCTTGTGGCCGTTTTCGATAAAGCGCATCATGTCGTTTTCTTCCGCCTTTTCCAGAATGGATTTGGGCGTGTTGTGGTAGAAGGCCAGGGCCTGTTTGCTGTACAGCTGGATGCCGGTGACCTTCTCGTATTCAAAATCCAGGGTGCCTTTGGGGTAGGGAATAGGGCTGCGGGAAATCAGCAAAATTTCCCGGGCGGCGTTGGTGACCACCTTCTGGTTGGAGAAATCGATCACATCCGCCGGATGTTCCATCACATTGGTCAGCACTGCCACATAGTAGGGGTCCTGGGGCAGAGCGTCGGGCAGGATCAGATCAAAGGCAGCCGGGTTCACCAGGGGCTCATCCCCCATCAGCTGCAGGTACAAATCAGCATCTACCTTGGTGCTGACCTCCCAGATGCGCCCGGTAGGGGTGTCGTGGTCGGCACTGGTCATCAGGTATTGCATGTCGTATTTCCGGCAGGCGTCGGCAATGCGGTCGTCGTCGGTGGCAATCAGTACGTCATCCAGTTTGGGGCAGGCTTTGGCGGCCTGGTAGACCCACCAGATCATGGGTTTGCCCAGCACGTCGGCCAAAGGTTTTCCGGGCATACGGGTACTGGCGTAACGTGCGGGAATCACAGCGATGGTTTTCATAGAGATACCTCCTGTGTCGGGCGGCAATAGCCGCCGTAAAATCGGGATTTATTGGGGAATCAGCGCCTGGGCTTCTTCCAGAGTGAGATGGATTTTTTCTTCTGCCGCTGTAAAGCCGCGCAGCACAAAACTTTGTACGGTTACGGCACGGCGGAAAGTAAAGGGCAGGCAAAAGTTCAGCACTTCGCTGGGCATGGTCCGTTCCAGAATCACCGCATCGGGGAACAATTCCTGGTAATCGGTAGTGTCCCGGGGGTGAGTCTTGATAAACAGCGGCCCCACCGCATAGCGGGCGGCCACCGCCCGGAACATGGCGTCCTGCCGTTCCTGGGTCATCAGGCCGTCGGCCACAAAGCTGCGGGGCAAAAGCAAGGTGGCACCCTCTGACTGTTCGGGCAAAGGCTGGGTCAGGAACACGCTGCGTACCATGGCTTTTTCCTCATCTGTCAGGGATTGCAGCAGTGCAGCCTTGCTGTCGGTCACCATTTTGTCGGGACCGAACAAGGTACACCGGGCGGCGTCTTCGCTTTCCACCAGCTTGCACCAGGGGCTGTCCCCCCAATACAGATAGCCTTTTCCGGTACGTTGTTTGCGGGCAAAATCCGGTGCGGCCCGCTGGTCGGTGACCAGATGCTGGTCAGGACCGAGGGTGCTGCCGAAGGTGTCCTCGCACAGGATATAACCGGCATGGCAGTCCTGCAGGTACCGCCCCAGTACGCTCCAGTCGTTATGAATATAAATGTTTTCGTACCGGGAACGTTCCAGCTTCCAGCCGCACAGTTTTTCAAAGGCCCGGCGGGCCCGCAAATCAGCCAGGGGACCGGTCACAGTACCGGGCCAGCGGGTTTCATCCACCAGCACCGTGCGCACCACACCGGTTTTGTCCAGCCGGGCGGCCAGGGCCTGCACATCAGCCACGGCAGCGGAAAGTACCAGCGTATGGGGCTTTCCCTCGGCACGGCCGGCACGCAGCAGGTCTACCAGCACCTGGTAGGCGGTGTGGCAGATATACAGGTTGGGCTTCATGCGTCCGCCTCCACCAGTTTGACGGGCGGGAAGTGAATGCGTCCCCAGCCGGAAGCCCATTCAGGCATGGTCAGGTCGCTGTTGGTCACCTCAAAGGCAAATTCCGTTACCGGCTTGTCCAGGCAGACAGCCTGGCGCAGCGCGCCGTCAAAAATATCCAGATAGAAGTAATATTGGCCTTCGCCCAGCAGGCTGGGGTCAAATTCAAATACGGTAGTATACAGTTTGCCGGGTTCGGCGGCACCCAGGTCCACGGGGTGGGTGATACCCACGGGTGTGGAATCCCGGGCATGGAGGTTCATCTTCATGTGGATGCCCGCAAAAGGCTCCGCCACACGCCAGGTGATTTTTATCCGCATCTTTTCGGTATCGGCAAACACGCTGGATTCTTTGTTTACAAAATCCAGGCTTTCCAGCCGGAACCGCTTGCCGGCGCTGCCGGTCATGCGGGCTACATCGGCCAGATCGTAATGGACCACGTTTACGTCGGTGGTATCCATATAAATGGCGATGGCCTGTTCCACGTCACCGTCAAAAATCACACGGCCTTTGTCCAGCACAATACAGCGATTGCACAGCTGGCGGATGGTGCTCATGTTATGGCTGACGTACAAAACGGTACGGCCGTCCTGGTTGGCTACATCGCTCATTTTGCCCAGACATTTCTGCTGGAATTTCATATCGCCTACGGCCAGAACCTCGTCCATGACCATGATTTCGCTGTCCAGATGGGCAGCCACGGCAAAAGCCAGCTTGACGAACATGCCGCTGGAATACCGCTTCACAGGCGTATCGATGAAATCTCCACACTCGGAAAATTCAATGATCTGGGGCAGTTTTGCGTCGATCTCGGCGCGGGTCATGCCTAGAATGGCACCGTTCATATAGATGTTTTCCCGGCCGGTCATCTCGTTGTTGAAGCCGGTGCCAACCTCCAGCATGGAGGCAACCCGGCCGCGGATGCGGATCTCACCCTCAGTCGGGGCGGTAATGCGGGAAAGCAGTTTCAGCAAAGTGGATTTGCCTGCGCCGTTGCGGCCAATAATGCCCAGGGCCTCTCCCTGGTAGACGGTCAGATCCACGCCGTTCAAGGCCATAAAGGTCTGGCCGAACAGACGCTGGTCGGTACCAATGACGGTGTTGGGGTCCTCTTTGCCGCGGACCCGGGCCCACCAGCTTTGCAGGTCGTGGGTCAGGGTGCCGCCGCCGATCTGGCCCAGTTTGTATTGCTTTTTCAGTCCCGTGACCTGGATAACGGGGCGTTTTTCGGTCGTATTCATGGCAGCCCCTCCTTACACGGTATCCATAAAGGTTTTTTCAATGCGGCTGAACAGCACCACACCCAGCACCAGCGCCGCGATGGTAAATACCACGCTGTACAGGATGGACCCGGCCGACACGCTGCCGGTTCCCAGGGTGGCCGCGCGGAATACTTCGATGGGGGCGGTCATGGGGTTGAGTTCCACCAGCACTTTCAGGCGGGGGCTTTCGTCCAGCATGGACAGGGGATAGACCACCGGGGAGGCGTACATCCACAGCTGCACGCCAAAGCCCACGGCAATGGCCAGGTCCCGGTACTTGGTGGTCAGCGAGGACACGATGATGCCCACGCCCAACCCCAGCAGCATGACCTGCAGCATGACCAGCGGCACGGCCAAAGTCCACAAGGTAAAGCGGATTTCAGCTCCCGTGGCAAAGAAGTACAGCCAGAACAGCAGGTACATGGCTGCCTGAATCAAAAAGTTGATCAAACTGGTCAGCACCTGGCTCACGGGCATGGTCAGGCGGGGAAAATACACTTTGCCGAACACCTGGGAATTGGTCACGAAGGTGTTGGCGGTGTTGTTGACACAGTTGGCAAAAAAAGTCCAGACGGTGTTGCCTGCCATATAGAACAGGAAGCCCGGCACACCGTCGGTGGGCATACCTGCCATGTTGCCGAACACCACGTTGAAAATCAGGGTGGTGATCAGCGGGTTCAGCAGAATCCACGCGGGACCCAGGATGGTCTGTTTGTACAGCACCGTAAAATTACGCTTGACGAACATCAAGGTAAGATCACGATATTGCCACAGTTCTTTCAGGTTGATATCGAACCAGCCGCTCCGGGGCCGGATGATGGTGGTCCAGCCGTCGTCAGCCAGGCGGGAAGCTTGCATGTTTTCAGCCATAGGGCACCTTTTCCTTTTAGAATAGCATACCAATAGATACTACATTTTACCACAATACCTGCGAAAATACAACACAGCGTGCAGGCGTTGCGCCGAGGGCGGCGGGTATGGTATACTCAAATCAAAATAAGGAAGCCATCCGCCGGAAGGAGGCACTGCCGTGAGCGTCATCACTCTTTGGGTCATCAGTGTGTTCTGGATTTTGTACGGGATTGCGGGATTGCTGGGGTTCGAGAACCTTCCGGAAAAATACAAATACAAGAGCTGGACACCGGACTATATCCGAATGAACGGTATTTGCAAGCTTCTTTTGGGAGTCGGCTGGTTCATTCTTGGGTTTATATTGCGTGCTTTCTCGCTGTCGCTGCCGCAGCAATGGGGACTGGGGCTGCTCTTCGCCCTGCCTGCCGTCGGGTACGGCCTGTATGCTGACCACAAAACAAAAGACTGGTGCCGCCAGGCAGACAAGGAATGGCGCGAAACCAAGAAAAAGTAAAACAAAACCCCGGCGGGAATTTTTCCCGCCGGGGTTTTGTTTGTATCAGGCGGCTGCCGCCTGGCGCTGGCGCATCCGCGACCAGTTGATGAATCCATAAATATCGTTGGCAAAGAACATGACGAAGCATACCACCACCGAAAGGTAGGAGGCATCCTGCAGGGTGGCCAGGCCCCACAGCAGAATGAGCACCAGGTCGTTGGCGGCGTAGGCCACTGCGAACAGGGGACTGCGCCGGGCTGTGAGGTACACAGCCAGAAAACTGGTGGTGACCGAAATGGTGCTGGGCAGCAGGTTGGCGGTATGGAAAGCCCGCAAAATAAAATAGAACACCACCGTGACTACCGCGCTGAGTATCAGGGCAAACAGGGCTTCCCGGCGGGAGATACTGCCCACCTTCACCTCGGCACGGCCGGCGCCGGAAGGGTGACGCAGCCAGCAAACCAGTGCGTAGAGGGACATGGGGGCGGTCATGCCCAGGTAGGTGAGCATCTCCCCGTAATAGGAGAAGGTATAGGAGATATACCCGTACAGAAGGCTGAAGGCGATGCCCAGCACCAGTCCCAGGGGATTGCCCTTGGCGTTGAGGATCAGCGAAGTGGCACCAATCAGCGAGGCGGCCAGGGAAAGGTAATCGGTCTGGTGGAACAGCACAAAGGTGCCCACAATGAGCACCACCGAACTGATCCACAGTGTCCATTCGGCTTTGGAGAAATATTTCAGTTTGGAAGACATGGCAAAACCCCCGAAAAAAAGCACCCGTATGCACATCTTCAAAGACCTAACGATGTGCAGACGAATGCCAAAGCATTACACTACCCGGTGGCAGTTATCATAATTTTGTTGCGCAGACAGCATAACACACCAAAACAGCGCTGTCAAGCGGAAATTTTGGGCAGAAGATACCTGCAAAAAAGCCCGTCCGGCTACAGGGCCGAACGGGCTTTTGGTTGCTATGAATCAGAAAATCAGACGTTGAAAGTCTTGTCGGCAATCTCGGTCTTCAGCTGGGCGATGAATTCATCCAGGCTCATGGCCGTGGTCTCGCCCTTGCGGTTGCGCACGCTGATATTGCCGGCTTCCACTTCCTTGGCACCCAGCACCAGCATATAGGGGGCGCGGTCCTCCTGCTGGGCCTGACGGATCTTGTAGCCGATCTTCTCGTTGGACTCATCCAGCACCACGCGGATATCGGCGGCCTTCAGCTTCTCGTAAACATCGCGGGAGTAATCCAGCGTCTTTTCGCTGACGGGCAGTACCTTCACCTGGGTGGGAGCCAGCCAGGTGGGGAAGCGGCCCTTGGTCTCCTCAATGAGGTAGGCCATGAAACGGTCCAGAGAGCCCAGAATGGCGCGGTGCAGCACCACGGGGGTCTTTTCGCTGCCGTCCTTGTCCACATAGGTCAGGTGGAACTTGGCGGGCAGGCAGAAGTCCAGCTGGCAGGTGGAGAGGGTATACTCGGCACCAACGGCGGGCTTGACGTTTACGTCCAGTTTGGGGCCGTAGAAAGCAGCCTCGCCAATCTCCTCGGTGAAATCGATGCCCAGGTCGGTGAGCACTTCCCGCAGAGCCTGTTCGGCATGGTTCCACATGGCGTCGTCGTCATGGTACTTCTTCTTGTCGGCAGGGTCACGCAGGCTCAGCACGCAGCGGTAATCGGTGATGTGGAAGTCCTTGTACACATCAAAGATCAGGGCGCAAACGGCGGAAACTTCGTCCTTGATCTGCTCCGGCGTCACGAACAGGTGAGCGTCGTTCTGGCAGAAGTGACGGCCGCGCTCGATGCCCTTCAGGGTGCCGCTGGACTCGTAACGGAAGTCGTGGGCAATCTCGCCGATGCGGATGGGCAGCTGGCGGTAGCTGTGGGGCTGGTTGGCGTAGATCATCATGTGGTGCGGGCAGTTCATGGGCCGCAGCACGTAGCTTTCACCCTCCATCTCCATGGCGGGGAACATGTTCTCACGGTAATGGTCCCAGTGGCCGGAAGTGCGGTACAGGTTCACGGTGCCGATGCAGGGGGTCATTACGTGCAGGTAGCCGCGATCGCGCTCCTTCTGTTTGATATAGTCTTCCAGCTGCTGCCAGACGGTGTAACCGTTGGGCAGGAACATGGGCAGGCCGCGGCCCACCAGATCGTCGGTCATGAACAGGTGCATTTCCTTGCCGATCTTGCGGTGGTCACGCTCGCGGGCTTCCTGCTGCTGCTTCTCCCAGGCGTCCAGTTCTTCCTGATTGCGGAAGGCAACGCCGTTGATGCGGGTCAGCATCTTGTTCTCTTTGTCGTTCTTCCAGTAGGCGCCGCTCTGCTGGGTGATCTTGAAAGCCTTCAGGCCCTTGGTGTAGGTCAGGTGAGGTCCGATGCACATGTCCACGTACTCACCCTGCTGGTAGAAGCTGAACTCGGTCTCGTCGGCCAGATCGCCGATGTGCTCGATCTTGTAATGCTCCTGGCGCTCCTCCATCAGTTTGATGGCCTCGTCGCGGGGCAGAACAAACGGCTTGACCGGCAGGTTCTCCTTGCAGATCTTGCGCATCTCTTTCTCGATGGCGGCCAGGTCTTCGTCGGTCAGCTTGGTATCGCCCAGGTCAACGTCGTAATAGAAGCCGTTCTCGGTAGCGGGGCCGAAGGCAAAGTCGGCCTCGGGGTACAGGCGCTTGATGGCCTGCGCCATAATGTGTGCGGCGGTGTGACGCAGAACGTGCAGTTCCTGGTCCTGCGGGCATTCAGCCACGGTGCCGTCCTTGTAAATGATTTTCATGGTAGCTGCCTCCCAAACAAAAAATGCTTCATCCCTGTTTCCAACATAGGGATGAAGCATTGCAAATACTCCACGGTTCCACCCAGATTGCGCTTCCCGGTTACCGTTTAATAAGGTAATGAAGAAAAGCGCCGCTCGCAGCGGCTGTAACGGGCCGTACCCGGCGGGGGTTCGCCCCCACACTCGGCGGTGGTAAAGGTGTGGTCTGCGCCCGGGCCGCTTGCACCACACGGATGATCCGCGGCGGCTTTCTCTGAAAACGCTTTGCCGCACCCCGTTTGTCCGCCTCACAGCTTTCAACAGGATGAAGTTATTTCCTTTATAGCACAACCCGGCAGGGAAGTCAAGTGCAAAAATTTTCCCGCTGTTTTGCACAAAAATGCGCCCACCCCCTGCGATTCTGCCTGCAAAACGCCAAAATTCAATTTTATACATTGACTTTACATATTTATGCAACTATACTGAGTCACATAGCCGGGTGAGGGTCCGGCTGTGATGGAACAAAATCATTAAGATAAGAGGGAATACACATGAAAAAGATCACTGCTTTGCTGCTGGGCACTGCCATGATGCTGAGCCTGGCCGCTTGCGGCAGCTCCGCTTCTGTCAGCGAGAGCACCGCTTCTTCCGAGGCTTCTTCCACTTCTGAGGCTGCTTCCACCGAAGCCAGCGCCGAAACTGCCGGTGAACTGACCACCGTCAATGCCGGCAAACTGACCATGTCTACCAATGCGGCCTTCCCCCCGTACGAGATGACCGATGACAACGGCAACTACGTTGGCATCGACATCGAGGTGGCACAGGCCATTGCCGACAAGCTGGGCCTGGAGCTGCAGGTTGACGATATGGACTTTGACGCAGCCCTGCTGGCTGCCCAGAGCGGCAAGAGCGATATGGTCATGGCCGGTGTTACCGTTACCGAGGAACGCCAGACCGTCATGGACTTCAGCAACACCTACGCCACCGGCATCCAGGTGGTTATCGTGCCGGAAGATTCCGACATTGCTTCTATCGATGATATGACCGGCAAGATGATCGGCGTGCAGCGCGGCACCACCGGTGACCTGTACTGCTCCGCTTCCGTGGAGGACGGCGGCTTCGGCGAGGAGAACGTCACCCCCTACGACAACGGTCTGACTGCTGTGCAGGCTCTGATGAACGGTCAGGTTGACTGCGTGGTTATCGACAACGCTCCCGCCCAGGAGTTCGTGGCCGCCAACCCCGGTCTGAAGATTCTGGACACCGAGTACGCCAATGAAGAGTACGCCATCGGCGTGGCCAAGGGCAACACCCAGCTGCTGGATGCCATCAACGGCGCCCTGGAAGAGCTGCAGGCGGACGGCACGGTGCAGAGCATCGTCGACAAGTACATCACCGCAGAATAAGCGGTTTTTACCACAGGAGCAAGGCACGCCGGGGACCCGGCGCGCCTTCTCTTTGTCCTAGAGGAAAGGTTGTGTAGCGATGGAAGCTCAGTTCGAAGCGCTTTCGGCACTGGCAAAAAGCGGCGAGGCCCTGACCTTCGGCCAGGAATTTTTCGTCAAATTCTATCAGGCGTTCTTGTACAATGATCGCTGGCTCCAGTACATCGAGGGCGTGGGCACCACGCTGCTGGTCACGGCTATCGCTCTGGTACTGGGCGTTGTGCTGGGCGCAGTGGTGGCGCTGGTGCGCGTGGCGCATGACCAGCAGAAACCCCACCACCGCAACCCGGTGCTGGGCCTTGTGAATGCGATCTGCCAGGTATATGCCACCGTGATCCGCGGTACGCCCATGATGGTGCAGTTGCTGATCATGAGCATGGTCATCTTTGCCAGCAGCCGTAACTTCACTATGGTCGGCGCTCTGACGCTGGGCATCAACTCCGGCGCCTATGTGTCCGAGATCATCCGCGGCGGCCTGATGGCTGTGGACCCGGGCCAGATGGAAGCTGGCCGCAGCCTGGGCCTCAACTACATTACCACTATGGTCCTTATCATCATTCCCCAGGCCATCCGCTCCATTCTGCCGGCGCTGGGCAATGAGTTCATCATCCTGCTCAAGGATACTTCGCTCATCACGGTTATCGGCGGCAAGGAGCTGCTTTATGCGGCCCAGGGTGTCATGAACCGCACTTACGAAGCCATGTTCCCGCTGTTGGGTGTGGCGGTTATCTATCTGATCCTGGTGTTGCTGTTCAGCGCTCTGCTGGGCAAATTGGAAAGGAGGCTGGCGCAGAGTGATCGACGTTAAAAATCTGCAAAAACATTTTGGTGGCCTGCAGGTATTGCGCGGCGTGGACCTGACCATCAACAAAGGCGACTGCGTGGTGTTGGTGGGACCTTCCGGCTGCGGAAAATCTACCTTTTTGCGCTGCCTCAACCGTCTGGAGGAACCGGACGGCGGCCAGATCATTTTCAATGGCGAAGAAGTCAACGACAAGGACATTGACCGCGTACGCCAGAAAATGGGCATGGTGTTCCAGCACTTCAACCTGTTCCCGCACCTGACGGTCAAAAAGAACATCACTCTGGCGCCAGTGCGTCTGGGCCTGATGAAGCAGGAAGAAGCCGATGCCAAAGCGATGGAACTGCTCCAGCGCATCGGCCTGGCGGACAAAGCCGACGCCTACCCCAACATGCTTTCCGGCGGCCAGAAACAGCGCATTGCTATTGTGCGGGCCCTGGCCATGAATCCCGATGTGCTGCTCTTTGACGAGCCCACTTCCGCGCTGGACCCCGAGATGGTGGGCGAAGTGCTGGAACTGATGAAAGAGCTGGCCCGGGGCGGCATGACGATGGTCTGCGTTACCCATGAGATGGGCTTTGCCCGGGAAGTAGCCAACCGCATCATCTTCATTGACGAAGGTGTTGTGAAGGTGGACAAACCGCCCAAAGAGTTCTTCGACAACCCGGAAAACGAGCGTCTCAGAGTGTTCCTGTCCAAAGTTCTGTAAAAGCAAACGCGGCCCCGCAAGGCGGGGCCGCGTTTTTCTTGTCAGCGGGCTTCGGCGTGCAGCCGTGCCAGCTCCCGGTATTCCGCTTCGTTGGCGGCGATGGCGGCTTTCTGTTCGTCACTGACCGGGCGTACCACTTTGCCGGGGACGCCCATGACCAGGCTTCCCGCCGGGATCTGTGCCCCTTCCGGAATCAGCGCCCCGGCAGCAATCAAACATCCCGGGCCGATCACAGCACCGTTGAGCACTGTGGCGTGCATGCCGATCATACAGCCGTCACCGATCATGCAGCCGTGCAGTACAGCGCTGTGTCCCACAGAAACTCCGCGTCCCAGCACAATGTCCAGATGGGGGCCGGTGTGCAGCACCACATTGTCCTGCACATTGCTGCCGGCCCCTACCACAATGCGGCCGGTATCTGCCCGCAGCACGGCGCCATACCATACGCTGGCGCCTTCTGCCAGCTGCACGTCGCCTGCCAGGGTGGCGTTTTCTGCCACAAAAGCGGCGTTGTCCGTGTGGGGAGTTTTCCCGTTTACTGTATACAATGCCATCGTTTTCACCTCTTTGTGTCCTTATCATACATCAGCGGAGCCAAAATTGCAAAAGCCATTCTGTATATGTTACAATATACCCGAATACAAACTGATTTTACAGATTCTACAAACGGAGGATTTGCATGTCCATCAAGATGATTTGCAGCGATCTGGACGGAACGCTGCTGCAGTATGGCCGCAAGGAACTGGAACCGGAAGTTTTCTCTCTCATCGAAGGTCTGGCGGCGCAGGGTGTACTTTTCTGCCCGGCATCCGGTCGGCAGTATACCAGCCTGCGGGCGCTGTTTGCCCCGGTGGCGGAACGCTGTGCCTTTTTGTGCGAAAACGGCGGTGTTCTGTATAAAGACGAAACCTGCATCGGCAAGACGCCTATGCCTCGCCAACTGGCGGAGGAGATCGCACGGGATATGTGGGAACGCAGCGACGGTCAGGGCGAGGTGATGCTCTCGGGCCAGAACTGTGCGTACCTGATGGACCGAGGGCTGGGTATGTTGGACCGGGTGCGGTTCATCGGCAATAATTATCGGCTCATCCGGGACCCGTCGGAGGTGCCCGAGGAAATCGTCAAGGTGTCGGTCTATCTGCACGAAGGTGTGGGAGCGTATGTGGACCGCTTTGTGCCCCGCTGGAAAGAAGCCAACTGTGCGGTGGCAGGCCCTTACTGGATCGATACTACGCTGGCCAACAAAGGCACAGGCGTTAAGGCCCTGTGCTGCCTGCTGG
This sequence comes from Gemmiger formicilis, assembly GCF_016901605.1. Classification (GTDB taxonomy): domain Bacteria; phylum Bacillota; class Clostridia; order Oscillospirales; family Ruminococcaceae; genus Gemmiger; species Gemmiger formicilis_B. The sequence continues at coordinate 2,356 of NZ_JACJKP010000030.1, read as the reverse complement.
GAGTTGAACCGGCGGATGTACTGGCGTTTGGCGACAATTACAACGATACGACGATGTTGGACCTGGTGGGGCATCCTTATATCATGGATGGTGCCGCGGGACCGCTGCGGGCACGGTACGCCCACCATACGCCCCGCCCGGAAGATGTGATGCGGGCTTTGCTGGAAGGACGGATGTGAAGCACCCCTTGGGGTGTACCTGCCGCGGGGACAGATGGCAGGGAATCGGAACCCGTTGCCGAGAATGGGTCCTGCCGGACACAGTGAACGGTCATACAGGGCAACAAGGCACAAATGTACAAAAAAGTGCCCCATATATGGACGGACGATGCCGTGCCGATGTGACTTTTTGAATGAAATACACAAAAAACAGCCGCAATTTTGGGCTGTTTTCCGTTGACGATGCAGGCAGAGTATGTTATTATAATAACGACTTAATATTATGTCTCGTACGTGGTGCAAACGTACGAATTATGGGAGGAAAAAGCAATGAAAGAGTTCACCTACACGATCAAGGAACCTGTCGGCATCCACGCTCGTCCGGCCGGCCTGCTCGTCAAAGAAGTCAAAGGTTATCAGAGTACCGTCACCATCATCAAGGGTGACAAGTCTGTCAATGCCGTTAAGCTGATGGCGCTGATGGGCATGGGCATCAAGTGTGGCGACACCGTTACCGTCCAGGTGGAAGGTGCGGATGAAGAAACTGCCGCTGCCGCTCTGGAGAAGTTCTTCAACGAGCATCTGTAATCGGAAAATACAACCGGCCGCGGCTGCTGTACGAGTATGGTGGCTGCGGCTTTTCATTTATCAATAAGGGAGGTTCCCACATGATCACCATTCAGGGCAAGGGTGTTTCTGCCGGTGTCGGTATCGGGCCGTTGTATTTCTACCGCCGTGCCACTGCCGAGATCAAGCGTTATACTGTGGAAGATACAGAAGCCGAATGGCACCGCTTTAAGGGTGCGCAGACCGGTGCCATTGAGCAGCTGGGTGTGCTGGCCGAGCAGGCCCGCAAGGAAGCCGGCGACGAAGCGGCTATGCTGTTTGAGACGCACCAGATGATGGCTGAGGACCTGGACTACGAGGAAGCCATCGAAAACCTCATCAATGAAGAAAAGCTCAATGCGGAAGCGGCTGTCTCCGATGTGGCCGAGCAGTTTGCCGAGATGTTCGCGGCGATGGACGACGCCTATATGCAGGCACGTGCAGCCGACGTCAAGGATGTGAGCCAGCGCATTCTGGGCATCCTCTGCGGTGTGGTTCAGGGCGGCATTGCGTCCGAAGTGCCGGTTCTGCTGGCGGCGGACGATCTGGCCCCCTCGGAAACCATCCAGCTGGACAAGTCCAAGATCCTGGGCTTTGTAACGGCCGGCGGTTCCGGTTCCAGCCACACGGCCATTTTGGCCCGTACCATGGGCATTCCGGCCATCGTGGGTGTGGGCGAAGCCCTCAAGCCCGAATATGAAGGCCGTCAGGTGATTGCCGACGGCAGCACCGGCGCCCTGGTCATTGATCCCGACGATGATACCCGGGATCGCCTGATGAAGAAGCGCGAAGAGCAGATGCGCCTGCAGCGCCTGCTGGAGACCCTCAAGGGCCAGGCCAACGTGACCAAGGACGGCAAGACCGTCCGCATTTACTGCAACATCGGTTCTCCCGAGGATGTCCATGCCGTGCAGATCAACGATGGCGGCGGCATCGGCCTGTTCCGCAGCGAATTCCTCTACCTGAACAGCAAGGATTATCCCACCGAGGATGAGCAGTTTGAGGCTTACAAAACCGTTCTGTCCGACATGGACGGCAAAGAGGTCATCATCCGTACGCTGGATATTGGCGCAGACAAGCAGATCGGCTACTTCAATCTGCCCAAGGAAGAAAACCCGGCAATGGGCATGCGCGCACTGCGCATCTGCCTGACCCGCCCGGAGATTTTCCGCACCCAGCTGCGTGCTTTGTTCCGTGCATCGGCTTTCGGCAAACTGGGCATCATGTTCCCCATGGTTACCAGCGTTTGGGAGGTCCGCGAGGCCAAACGGATGTGCGAGGAAGTCAAGCGCGACCTCAAGAAAGAGGGCATTCCTTACGGCGATGTGCAGATCGGTGTTATGATCGAAACGCCGGCTGCGGCGGTCTGCAGTGACCGTCTGGCCAAGGAAGTGGACTTCTTCAGCATCGGTACCAACGACCTGACCCAGTATACCCTGGCCTGTGACCGCCAGAACAATGATCTGGGCCGGTTCTATGACCCGCACCATCTGTCTGTGCTGCGTTTGATCCAGATGGTTACCGAAAATGCCCATAAGAACGGCATTTGGGTGGGTATCTGCGGTGAGTTGGGCGCCGACCTGACCCTGACC
>NZ_JACJKP010000290.1 GCF_016901605.1 Gemmiger formicilis | reverse complement strand
GCCGCCCATGTACTCTATCCCCTTTTGGCACCACTCATAGGTACTCAGGCCAATGCCTGCCGCCCAATCCGCTTCGATAATATATGACTGTCTGCATCGTAAAATTCTGTCGCCGCCTGTAATAAGCCGTTGATCAGTGTGTCAGGATCTTCGTTGCCACGCTGGGCTTCTTCCAGCAGTTTCAGCGCTCTCAAAAAATGACGGGCATATTCCATTTCCATGTGTTCCTTCTGATATGTGCTCATCCTTTTCACTCCCTATTACAAAAAAAGTGGGCAGCCTCAGCTGTCCACTTCATCAAAATATGAAATAATCTGTTTTTTCTTCTTTCTGGCGCACCGCAGCGTTGCGGCGGCTCCGCCCCAATCATGGAGAACATAGGCCACCACGACATCACTGGTTTCTACCATCCAGCGGTTTCTGTGAGAAATCGCAAAACGGCGTGGCACAGTTTCCAGAGGCGGATATACCGTACTGTCATAGCCAGAAGTATCCCGTTTCGTGTCGAAATATGCAAGGACAAGAATCAGCTCGATCTCTGGGTGCTGTGTTTTCTGTTTTCGTAGAACTGCCGCAGCCAAACTGTCAAAGGCTCCGTATCCACCAAGATAAAATATGTTTACGCCTTGCTCAATTAGATGCAGGGTCACGGCATACAGCCATTTTTCTACATCTGCTGACTGAGAAATCTGCGCGTGTCCACAAAAAGTTGCTGTCATTTTCATCACTCCATTATAGTGATTATAATCACTATAATGGAAAGCGGCAAACCCCATATAATATTCAAAAATGGGGTGATGCAGTGCCGATCTCTTTTCGTCCGATGCGGCAGCTCATGGAAAGCAATCACATCTCATTCTACCGCTTGGCCAATGAAGGAATCGATGCGCAAACCTTGCAGAGAATACGGCACGATAAGCCCGTTACCACTGATACGCTTGGGAAAATTTGCAGCATCATGAAATGCCAGCCCGGAGATTTGATTGAATATATCGAAGATGCTTGTGAGCCTGATTCTGCCGAATAATAAAATCGCAAATAACTGTTATAATTAACCTGCCACTTTAAGGAATAGCGTCCTCTCCGTCGTGGGGAGGACGCTGTTTTTATTCGTAGACCAAATCCTGTATGGCAAACTTCAAATTCTGCACCTTACCCAGCAGCCAAAATGCCAGCTGCGGCAGTCCAAACGGGCTGATGAGGAACGCAATCACCAGCAGAATGAGGCCGTTTTGCGGGGAGTATGTCACCAGAACCGCCACGCCCAACAGGGCGATCACCATGCTGAGAAGCCCCAACACCAAGCCGGATACATAGACCAGACCCACACAAATCCAAATAGTTACGGTGAGAAGCAGCACCACCGGTGCAACTACGATCTTCAAAATCAGTTTCATAAAACCAACTAGCAAACCCACAAAACGTCACCTCCAGTTGTATTCTAAATCCATTATGAATTATTTTCTGCCTAACATCAAGGATGCGGACAAAAAGAAAAAGCGGAGGGAGGCGCGGCGAAAAGAACGCCATTCCTCCCTCCGCAGTTGGGGTATTTATCCCTGTCACGAAAGATTGGAGAGCTGGGTCAGGATTTCCCTCACACCCTCCCATAACTGTTCCTGCCGCTGGGCTATATCCTCCAGGTCAGCATCGTAGACACGCCCAGTTTCATGCACGCGGCGGGTGAGCTGATTCAGATTGTTGCTGCTCCGGCGCAGCAGGGACACAAGCTCCTTCAGCTCCGGCAAGTCCAGCTGCACCACATAACCGTCCAGGGCCATCTTCCGCAGATAGGCTTCTCGGTTTCTCGTCCCAATTTGGGACATTTTCTGCTCGATCAGCGCCAGTTCCTCCGGGGAG
>NZ_JACJKP010000289.1 GCF_016901605.1 Gemmiger formicilis | reverse complement strand
CGGCTACGCCCCCGAAATGGCTTACTTCGAGACCTGCCATGAAATGAAGCTCATCGTCGACCTGATCAACGAGGGCGGCTTTGACAAGATGCGTTACTCCATCTCCAACACCGCTGAGTACGGCGACTACCGCACCGGCAAGCGCCTGATCACCGAGGAGACCCGCAAGGAGATGAAGAAGGTCCTCACCGAGATCCAGGACGGCACCTTTGCTTCCGAGTTCCTGGCCGAGATGAGCCCCAACGGCGGCCGCAAGGTCCACTTCCTGGCCCAGCGCCGCATGCAGTCCGAGCACCTCATCGAGAAGGTCGGCAAGGAACTGCGCCAGATGATGAGCTGGCTGAAGAAATAAGCAGAATTGAATTCTGCTGTTCGGCCGCGGGGCGGAATGTGCGGCTGCCCCGCCTGTGCCGCGCAAAACTACCCCTAATCCAAGGGAGGATAAACCAATGAACAGCGATAACGTCAAAAAAGGCCCCGAACGGGCGCCGAATCGCAGCCTGTTCTACGCCCTGGGCTATACGCCGGAGGAACTGGACCGCCCGTTGATCGGTGTTGTGTCTGCCTACAGCGAGATCGTGCCCGGGCACATGAACCTGGACAAACTGGCGGATGCCGTCAAGGCCGGTGTGCGTATGGCCGGCGGCACCCCCATCCTGATGCCCGCCATCGGTGTCTGTGACGGCATCGCCATGGGTCACGTGGGTATGAAATACTCGCTGGCCAGCCGGGAACTGATCTGTGACAGTGTGGAAACCATGTATATGGCCCATCAGCTGGACGGCCTGGTACTGGTGCCCAACTGCGATAAGATTGTCCCCGGTATGGTCATGGCCGCCGTGCGGATGGATATCCCGGCGGTGGTCTGCTCCGGCGGTCCCATGCTGGCAGGCCGCTACGGCGGCGAGGAAGTCAGCCTTTCCAAAATGTTCGAAGCGGTAGGCGCTTACAAAGCGGGCCTGATCAATGATGAACAGCTGGAAGACTGCACCTGCAACTGCTGCCCCGGCTGCGGTTCCTGCTCCGGTATGTATACCGCCAACAGCATGAACTGCCTGTGTGAGGCCATCGGTATTGCGCTGCCCGGCAACGGCACCATTCCCGCCGTCTATGCCAAGCGGCTGCAGCTGGCCAAACACGCCGGTATGGCCGTGATGGATCTGGTGCGCCGTGGCGTGACCGCCCGGCAGATCATCAACGAGCGGTCTATCCGCAATGCGCTGGCCTGTGATATGGCCCTGGGCTGCTCCACCAACACGGTGCTGCATCTGCTGGCCATTGCCCAGGAAGCAGGCGTGCCCATTGACCTGAAACTCTTTAACGAGATCAGCGCCAAGACCCCCAACCTGTGCCATCTGGCCCCGGCGGGTCCCACCCACATGCCCGATCTGTACGAGGCCGGCGGTATCCCCGCCGTGCAGGCGGAACTGGCCAAGGCAGGTCTGCTGGATCTGGATGTGCCCACGGTCACCGGCAAAACGCTGGGCGAGAATATCGCGGGTGCCAAGATCCTCAACGAGAAGGCCATCCGGCCCATCGACAATCCTTACAGCAAGACCGGCGGCCTGCAGATCCTGTGGGGCAACATCGCCCCCGACGGCTGTGTGGTCAAGCGCAGCGCCGTGGCGCCGGAAATGCAGGTCCACAGCGGTCCTGCCCGGGTATTCAACAGTGAAGAAACGGCTATTGCCGCCATCTATGCCGGCGAAATTCATCCCGGCGATGTGGTGGTCATCCGGTACGAGGGCCCCAAGGGCGGCCCCGGTATGCGGGAGATGCTCAACCCCACCAGTGCGCTGGCGGGCATGAAGCTGGACACCACGGTGGCGCTGATCACCGACGGACGCTTCTCCGGCGCAAGCCGCGGTGCCGCCATCGGTCACGTTTCCCCGGAGGCTGCCTCGGGCGGCCCCATCGGTTTGGTCGAAGAGGGAGATA
>NZ_JACJKP010000288.1 GCF_016901605.1 Gemmiger formicilis | reverse complement strand
TGAAAGGAAGCATTTTTCATGAGCCGAGGAACCGAACTCAACGATCTGCTGAAAACCATTCAGCCGACGGACGAAGCGGCACGTCGGGCAGCGCAGAAAAAGTGGGCTGCCTGTGCGAAGCCGCTGGAAAGTCTGGGGATTCTGGAAACGATGCTCACCGATATTGCAGCACTTACCGGTACAGCGCAAATCGAACTGAATCCGCGTACCGTGTTGGTGCTTTGTGCAGATAACGGCGTGGTGGCTCAGGGTGTTTCCCAGTCCGGCAGTGAGGTGACCGGCATTGTTGCTCATGCGCTGGCAGCAGGGCAAAGCAATGTCTGCCGGATGGCAGCTCTTGCCAACTGCAAGGTGCAGCCTGTGGATATGGGGATTCTCAATTTTTCGGGGGCGGAAGGCGTTCTTTCCTGCCGCGTTGGGAACGGTACGGCGGATATCACCAAAGGGCCTGCTATGACCCGGCAGCAGGCGGAACAAGCGATCCTTACCGGTATTGAGCTGGTGCAAAAGCAAAAAGCAGAGGGTGTAAAGCTGCTTGCCACCGGAGAGATGGGCATTGGAAATACAACGACGGCAACGGCTGTGACCTGTGCACTTTTGGGCCATACGCCGAAAGAACTGACCGGACGCGGAGCAGGGCTTTCCGACGCGGGGCTTATCCGCAAACAGACAGCCATTGAGCAGGCGCTGAACGTCAACCGCCCCGATGCAGCGGACCCGGTTGATGTGCTTGCCAAAGTTGGCGGATTTGATCTTGCGGGATTGTGTGGGATCTTTCTTGGCGGCGCATTGTATCACGTACCGGTATTGGTAGACGGTGCGATCAGTGCGGCAGCAGCCCTTTGTGCGGTTCGGTTGTGCCCGCTTGCTTCCGCGGCGGTATTTGCCAGCCATCAAAGTGCCGAACCTGCCGGTAGCCTGCTGCTACAGGCTCTGCATAAGAAACCGCTGATTACGGCAGGAATGCGCCTGGGCGAAGGAACCGGTGCGGTGGCCGCAATGCCTTTGCTGGATATGGCACTTGCCGTTTATCGGGGAAGTACTTTTACCGATTACGGCATGCAGCCTTACACACCGCAGGGAGGCTTTTGATGTTGGTACTGGTAATCGGGGGTTCCGGCAGCGGAAAAAGCGAATATGCGGAACGACTGGCTCTGCGGCTGGCCGGTGAATATTCGAAATTTTATCTGGCTACTATGCAGATCTGGGACGATGAATGCCGCGCCCGTGTTGATAAACATCGTCGCCAACGAGCGGGGCGGGGTTTTATCACAATAGAATGTCCGCAAAATCTGGCAGGATTGCAGGAACCAATGCTTGACAACAGTGGTACGATTTTGCTGGAGGATTTGGGAAATCTGGCGGCCAACGAACTGTACTCGCCCGGCAGCCGATATATGACGGCGCAGAAGGCGGTTTTGAGCGGAATGGATTATATTGCCCGTTGCTGCAAAAATCTTGTGATTGTCTCCAATGAGGTGGGAGCAGGCGGAACCGACTACGAAGAAGAAACGGTAGAATATCTGCGATTCCTGGGAAATTTGCACCAGCAGATTGCGCAGCGTGCAGATGCTGTTTGTGAAGTGGTAGGCGGAATCCCATATTACTACAAGGGAAGCGAATGCTTATGATTTTACTGGAAACCATTGCGGTGGCTTTTGCCATGTTCAGCGCTATTCCGGTACCGCAGCCTGTCTGGAATCAAAAAAATATGCGGTATGCCATGTGCGCTTTCCCACTGGTTGGGGTGGTTTGTGCGCTGTTTTATCTGGTATGGGCAGTGGTATGCCGTATGTGGCCGGTGCCGTCTTTGCTGCAAGCTGCCGGATATTGCCTGGTACCGGTCCTGGTGACCGGAGGAATTCATCTGGACGGGTATGCGGATACCTGCGATGCATTGGCGAGCTATGCCGATGCGGCCAAAAAACAGGAAATCCTCAAAGATCCCCACTGCGGTGCATTTGCCTTGATTCGCGTATGTACGTATTTT
>NZ_JACJKP010000287.1 GCF_016901605.1 Gemmiger formicilis | reverse complement strand
GCAGAAAGCATCCGCTTCAAGTTGGTGCAGCGCAAGGATGAAAACGGCGACCTGCTCAATGCGGCGGATGTCTATGTCTGCACCGGCAAAGACTGGCTGATCTTTGACCATTGGGAAAAGCTGGAGGACGGCATGGTCATTATGCGCGATGCCCCCAGCCCTGAGACTCCTCCCACACCGGATAATCCGACTCCTACTCCGGAACAGCCGGTCAGTACTCCTGCCCCCACACCGGCACCGTCTGTCCCTGTCCTTCCTCAGACCGGTGATATTCCGTGGCTTCCTGCAGTCCTGTTTGGAACAGGGGTGGCGGCAGCCATGGGCTTGGGACTGATTCGGAAGAAGAAACACACTGGAGAGCAAAACAGCCAGAGTAAAGAAAAATGATGCATCGCTTTGTAAAGGGGCTCCTGCTTGGAATCCTTTTCATCTGCAGCATAGGTTTGCTCTGGTTTCTGGTAATTCAGCCGTTTCTGACGCAGAAAGATGCAGAGGATCTGAAAGCCCAATACATTGTCACTGCGCCGCAGGCTGAATCTGCAGAGAGTGAACAGGATGGCGGGGAGAAGCACCAATTGGATTTTGCATCCTTGCGTTCTCGCTATCCGGATGTTCATGCATGGCTTACCATACCCGGAACCTGTGTGGACTATCCTGTAGTGCAAAGCAGTGCAGATGATCCTGAATATTACCTTCGGCGGAATTATGATGGACGGTGGAGACTGGCCGGAAGTCTGTTCTTCCAATATGACTGTACCCCCAAAAGCAAGAATGTCGTGATCTTCGGTCACAACATGAATGATGGGACCATGTTTGGTGTACTGGAAAAACTGACCGAGCAGAAGTTCCGTGAGCAGCATTCGACGATTTTCTTGGAAACGGAGGATGGAGTTCGGGAATACCGGATCGCATCGGTTTTGACAACCGACCTGTCGAGAATTCCTTTTAACCGGACAGTGTTTGCAGATGAACAGGATTACCTCGCTTTTGCCGGCACGATGCTGGAAGAAACAGGGTATGAACCGCAAGCAGCGAAACGCCTGCTGACGCTTGTGACTTGTGCCTACAACTGGGATGGAGCTCGGACAGTCGTTGTCGCTGTAGAGAAATGAATTGCCTGAACGGAGAAAGAATGTGATAGATGGTTGAAAGTGCTGATTGTTGAGCCGGGGCAGTATCCCCGGGAAGCGGAAATCGCAAAGAGTCTGAAAGCAGAACAGGCTGTGGTCGGGGGACTCATCGAATGTGTGTATCCCTGGCAGGACAACGCTTGCATTGTCTGCAATGACGAGGGCAAGCTGGAAGGGCTGCCCCTCAACCGGACGCTGGATGACTATGACGTGATCGCCGGGACCTTCTTTGTGGTTGGGCTCACTGAAGATGATTTCTGCAGTCTGACCAATGAGCAGGTGGAGCGGTACAAAGCCATGTTTTTCAAACCGCAGCTGTTTGTTCCGTATCGCGGCGGTCTGATGCAGGTGCCGTATACCAACCCTGATCTTCCGAATACCCCGGAATCCATCAAGCAGGATTTTGCAATCCGGCACAACCTGCCGGAATTGAGCTTCTGTGCGGTTGAAGGATTCGATCATGTGATGCTCGTCCAGTACGGGAAAGATGGATATTGGGAGATCGATGCTCCCCCGGAAGGCATCGATGCCAAGACGTATGCGGAAAGCCTCAACGCCGCCATGGGCGTTACCAAACAGCAGCAAACAGCCATGCTGTATGGTCTGACTGTTGGATGGGATAAGCTGGCGTACCGCTTTCCTGACATTGATGAACAAGGACGCATTACCCGGCCCCGAAAAAACCGGGATAACAAAGAGAGATAAGCCATGACCCAATATGTTTTTTACCAGGCGCGCAGCCCTCCCGGCTGTGCGCCTTTTTGTTGGCGCCGAATAGGCATGATAAAACCCCCAGTTCAACTGGGGGTGGATAAAAAATACTTTAGTGAAGAGAAAGAACCTCCTGTGCTAGAATAAAGCTGGTCTGGCAAC
>NZ_JACJKP010000286.1 GCF_016901605.1 Gemmiger formicilis | reverse complement strand
CAAAGGCATTTCCTACCGCCACCCCGGGAAGGCAAGGCACCTAACTTGTGCATGCTTCCCACTCCCGGACAAAAGGTTGGAGTTTCTTCGGTTCCTTCTTTGCAAAGAAGGAACCGAAGAAACTCCAACCTTTTGTCCGGGGATGGGTGGTATCTGCAAGACCGATGACTTACCTTCCCGGAGTGGTGAAGGGAAAAGTCTTTGCAAAGAAGGAACCGAAGAAACTCCAACCTTTTGCCCGGGGGTGGGGGGGGGTCGATTACCAATCTATCTCCAGGGGGTATTCCTCATCGATCAGGCGGTAGGGCAGCCCGTGCAGCCGGCACTGCCGCAGGGTTTCGGCGTTGTCTGCCAGGGCCGTATCCAGGGTGAAGTCGCTGTCGTCCAGGCGGTGTTCCACCACGTTGGCGTACTGCCGCACCCGGGCAAAATGCCGCAGCAGATAGTCCCGGCTCATGATCAGGCAAAGGTAGCGGATATGGGCCTGTTCTTCGGGAGAAAAATCCTGCTGCCAGGTGTAGGGAATATAGCACCCCTCCACGATCAGGGACTGGCGGTTTTCCAGGGCGGTGCGGATCATCTCCCGGGCGATGGGCCACACAACGGCGGTAAGGGCTTCGTCCTGGGTGGGGGACAGGGCAATGGTGCCGCTGCGGATCAGGCCCATTTTCAGGTGGTCCAGGCTCAGGTAGGGAATGTGGCGGCGTTCCAGCAGCCGCTGGGCCAGCAGGGTCTTGCCCGTATGGGAGGCCCCGGCAATCAGATAAATCATGGTATACCCCCGGCGGATGGTTGCAAAATGTAAGGCGGGGTCATTCCCGCGGGAAGGTGCAAAAGGGAACCAAAGAAACGCCTTACTATATAATGTATAGGGGCGGGCATCACCGGCGGGCGTTGCGCTGCCAGATGGTGTACAGACCGTCCAGAATCAGGGTTTCCCGGTAGTCGATATCCGCCCGGCAGGCGGTGCGCACACTGCGGGGCAGCGTGCCGGTGGCTACCACCGGGGCTTCGGGGGCGTGCAGGGCGGCGCGGAAATTCTCCACCATACCGTCCACCATGGCCGCCGTGCCGTGTACCATGCCGCTTTGCAGGCAGTCCGCCGTGTTGGCGCCCAGCATCCGTTTGGGTCTGGCGTCCAGTTCCACCTGGGGCAGTTGAGCGGTGTTTTTCACCAGTGCCGCCAGCGAAAGCTGCGGTCCCGGCAGGATGGCGCCGCCCACCAGGGAACCTTCGGCATCCACCGCCAGCATCGAGATGGCCGTGTCAAAGTTGGCTACCACCAGCGGCGGGGTCTGCCGCTGCAAGGCCCCCACCACCGCACACAGCAATTCGCCGCCCAGCTGGGCGGGGTTGTCCATCCGGATGCGTACCCCACTTTTCAGGCCGGGGCCAACTTCCATCACGGGGGCTTCGCACATCTTGTGCAGGGCTTCCCGCATACGGGGGGTCAGCGCCGGTACCACGCTGGAAAAGATCACGTCGGTGACCTCCTGGGGTTCGGCCCCGTACAAAGCCAGCATGTTGACCATCTTATATAATAGTTCGTCGCTGCTCAGGGCAGTGTCTGCAAACAGCCGGGAGGAAAACACCAGCTTGCCGTCCTTGGTGTAGGAACCGAAGGTGATGTTGGAGTTACCGATATTCAAAGCCAGGATCATGGCGGTGCCTCTTTTCTGTAAGGAATGCTTTTATACTATTATAATAAGAAGGAAATTGCAAGGGGCCGCCGGCAGTACCGGAAAAGGAGGCGGAAATCCCCAAAAATGACGTTGTACGGTTTAACCAAAGAATACCCTGAAAATTTGTCGAAAAAAATGAAAAAAAGTGTTGACAAAGTGATTCCTCGGTGGTATTATAGTCAAGCTGTCCGGCGCGAGAGCGACACGGAAAGCCGCTGAAAACCGCATAACAACAGCCTTTGAGGGCTTTTCGGGAGCTTCGGCTCACGAAAAAACTTCAAAAAAATCTCAAAAAAGTTCTTGACAAACGGAACTTCACGAGATATAATAA
>NZ_JACJKP010000285.1 GCF_016901605.1 Gemmiger formicilis | reverse complement strand
AGGTTCCGGTTGCAGCTTCAATTCAAAATCCTCCTGCGGCGCAGGGGCAGGTTCCGGTGCCACCGGAGTTTTTTGCGCACGGAAACGCTGCGAGTCTGACAAATGGGACAGCGGGTCCATGCCGAATGTGCCGCCCGGTCCGATACTGACCGGTTCCAGCGGGTCATGTTCTACTGCCTGTTTCAGCGCTTTGCTCTCCGCGCTGGGGCCCAGATCCACATCAAAAGACGCACGGGAAGCAGTTCCCATGCCGGCCGCTCCAGCCATCATAGAGCTGGTAAAGTCCGTTGTTCTGGATGCTGGTGCCGCGTTCCCCAACGGAATATTGCCCGTATCCGCAATCACGTCGTACGCCGGATGATGACGGCGCTGCGGCGCATCCGGCAGCGTACCGGTGAGATTTTCAATGGGTTCCTCTTCCGGTTCACTGCCAAACAGCTGCGTATCATAGGCAGACTCCGCTGCAGCTCTTTCTGCGCGGGCGTCCTGCATTTTCCGGTATTGGCCATCGATGAATTGCACCACATCCACCGGTGTGATGGCAAAAAAGACCATAAGGCCCAGAGCAAACACCAGCAGCATAATAAAGTTGGAGGCCGGCCTGCCAAACAAGGCAAGCAAGGTAGCACCAATCGGCGCACCGAGCACGCCGCCTTCCCAAAAGCCGGTTTCGCCCCGCATAAACAACATTTTTATGACTTCCCAGGCGTTTGCCTCACTGACAGACACTTTGGAAAACACTACCGGTACGCTGGCACACAAAATACCCATCAGAGCTACTTTTCCCGCAAAGAGTGCCACACGGTACCCGGATGCCAACAGGTAGGCCAGATACAATAAAAACGGCCCCACCAGATAGGTCATGATGCCAAAAACGCCAAAAAGCCACCCGCGCATCAGCTTCCAGATATTCTGACCCGGGACCAGCACCATGGCGACGCAAAGCAATCCCAAGCCCGCCAACAGCACGCTGCGAAGCAAATTGGGATTCTCTGCTCGCCGTTGGGCCCGCCGGGAGGCAGCTTTCTTACTGCGGGAAGAAGACGAGCGAGTATTGGATGTACGCGAACGGGAAGAAGAACTTCGGCTCGCGGAAGATTTTTTTCTACTGCTATTCTTACTGGAACGAGACTGTGCCATGCTGTATAAAACCCCTCTGTTGAACTCTATATAAAATAAGTAGGCCGACCGGCCCAAACGAATATTCGGTACCTATTTTATCACGAATGCAGGGGGTTGTAAATGGAAAATGGTCTACCCCTCTCCCCTTTTTACTGTTGGCATATCTCAGTTCTTGCCTTCAATCTCTTTGTACAAATAACGCAAAGCATCCGACAATCCGCCCAATTCATCAATGAGCCCCTCTTCAACAGCCTGTTTGCCATCCAACACGGTGCCCATATCCATTACCAGTTCCCCGGTATTGTGCATCAACGTTGTGAAGCGCCGTGCCGTAATACCGGAATGCCCTGCCACAAACCCCACAATCCGTTCCTGCATCTGTTCAAAATAACGCAACGTCTGAGGTACACCCAATACCATGCCGGAATGGCGGACCGGATGCACAGTCATGGTAGCCGTAGGCACAATAAAGCTGCGCCCTGCAGAAACCGCCAGTGGAATGCCGATGGAGTGCCCGCCGCCAAGGACCAGTGTGGCGCTGGGTTTACTTACCCCTGCAATCAATTCCGCAAGGGCCAGCCCCGCTTCCACATCCCCTCCCACGGTATTCAGAATCACCAGTAATCCTTCGATTTCCGGGTCTTCCTCAATATCTACCAGTTGCGGAATCACATGCTCGTATTTGGTGGTTTTTTGACTGTCCGGTGCCAGTGTGTGACCTTCGATGGTTCCTATAACAGTCAGGCAATGGATAGCATGGCGCCCTTTGGTGGCGGGAATCATTCCCTCCTCCGTAATCAGATCATGTTCCAACCGTTTTAACGCCGCGCTCTCTGTTGGGTTCAGTTTGCCATTTTCTCTTTCCTTTTTGGATACAGGTTCCATGAAAACAACCCCTCTTTGCATGACATTTTGCCAGAAGTATACCCTGTTTCATTTTCCTTTATTCTTCTTTCCAGAGGGAGT
>NZ_JACJKP010000284.1 GCF_016901605.1 Gemmiger formicilis | reverse complement strand
GCAAAAATGCCATATACAACGGTAAAGTAAGAATCATACCCGCACGTCCCACATTATAATCTCCCAGCTTGATGGCACTGCTGACGTGGTACTTTTCCGGGTGATTGAGAATCGTTTTGGTACTCTTGGTGTTTCCTGTTGCTGCTTTTACTTCCACCAAGGTACATTGGCCTTTATACCGGATCACAAAATCGACTTCCAAACCGCTGTCTTTGTGAAAATAATAGAGCTTTCGCCCCATCTTTCCAAAAATATCTGCAATCAGATTTTCAAAGATAGCACCTTTATAGGCATACAGCTTTCCCTGCAGAATATCATACTGGGTTCCATCTTCCAGCATACTCACAAACAAACCGCAATCCTGCATATATACCTTGAATACATCCTGCTCGGCATTCCCGTCCAGCGGCAACTCTGTAATGGAAAGATTGTAACACCGTATGATAATCCCGGCATCCTCAATCCACTGCAGGCTTCCCGCATATTGGGCAGCCGAAGATCCTTTCTTTACCACAGAATACTGGAACTTCTTATTTTCCTTGCTGAGCTGTTTCGGTATGGACTGGAAACATTCTTTAATTCGTGATTTATCTTTTCTTTCCGCATACTTTACCATGTCATCTTCATAGGAGCGGATGATATCCCGCTGAATCTGCAAAACCTGATCCATCTGTTTGGTGTCCACAAATGTCTGCACCGCATCGGGCATTCCTCCAACCACCGCATATTGCAGCAAAAGCTGGCGCATACGATTATGAAGAGCTTCCGGCACTGGTTCTTCTTTTTCCAACCATCCTTTCAGGAAATCAATCACCGAATCCGCAATGCCATTGGCCCAAAGAAACTCTTCGAAATCCAGAGGATACATATCCAGTACAGTTTCTGATCCTACCGGAATGGATTTAGGTTCTTTGCCATACCCTTTTACCCCCAGCAGTGAGCCGGTTCCAATCACATCGTATCGTCCGTCTATCCTGAAAAACTTGAGTGCTGTCCGCGCTTCCGGGCATTCCTGAATCTCATCCAGGATAAGCACCGTATTTCCGCTTTCGAATACCGCGTCACTTCCCATCAGTGCTGACAACATCATGACAATGTTGTCTACTTCCAAAGAACCGGAAAACACTGCCGCATAATCCGGATTTTCAAAAAAATTGAGATACACTACATTCTTATAATTTTTTCGTGCAAAATCCAAAACGGAAAATGTCTTTCCGCACTGGCGGCATCCCTTTATAATCAATGGTTTATGATTTTCTGTATTTTTCCATTCCATCAATTTCTGCTCAATTTTTCTTTTCAGCAACTGTTTTCGCCTCCTCAAACTATCCTTATTTTCAGTATAATAAGAGGCTCATATTTTTTCAAGCGACTTTTGGCACAATTTGTCAACTTTTTCAAACGACTTTTTCTTATTTCTGCTTATTTTTCCTGATTTTTCTCCATTTTACTCTATTTTTCCTTTAATAAAGCAGCACCAATTTTGTTTTTCTTACGAAATCGGATGAGTTTGTGCTATACTCTCTCCTGCATGTCAAAAAAAGGAGGTTTATAGCAACATGCGATATTCTGAAACCGTACATCAGGAGGCTTATCAGCTCTTCCTGCAAGGGTACGCCTGCCGGCAGATCAGTGAAACCTGCCACGTTCCCTTGCCGACCATCTACCTGTGGCAACGCCGCTGGCGAGAAAAGCTGTCCGGGCAAACGCTGAAGGATTTGTCCCTGGAGGATGCCGGAACCCTTCTACTGACCACCCAGGCGCTCCGCCGGGAACTGGAGGAGGCCCAGCGGAATCTACAGATCCTGCACGAGAGCGGCATCCTGCGCACCATTCCCATCCGGGACCGGTCTCTCTTTGCGCGCAAATACGCCGACCAGGTCCCCTACATTTACAAAGTGTTCGAACTCAGTTCCAGTGCCTTCTTCCGTTACCGGAAGGAATCTGCCACGCCCTCTGAGCGAGCCAAACAACAAGCGCTGTACCGGAAAGAGGTACAGCGCATCTTTTTGGCGCCGAATAGGCATGATAAAACCCCCAGTTCAACTGGGGGTGGATAAAAAATACTTTAGTGAAGAGAAAGAACCTCCTGTGCTAGAATAAAGCTGGTCTGGCAAC
>NZ_JACJKP010000283.1 GCF_016901605.1 Gemmiger formicilis | reverse complement strand
GGGCCACCAGCCACCCCACGTACCGGATGTTCCACAGGTAATAGATGGCCATGGGCGCGGCAAAGCAGGCTGCCGCAAAGCCGGTACGGCGGGCAAGCCCTTGTTTGAACGGTCCATCGCAGAAGAACCAGGCATCCACGGCGATAAGTCCCGCCGCCGCCAACGAAAGTACAAAGTCGTTGGCCTTGAGGTTTGCAGCCAGTGCCAGCACCGGCAGCACAGCCCAGCGGGGGCCATCGGTTTGGCGCAGTGCCAGCCACATGGCCACCGCCCCGCCAAATACCAGCCCCGCCGGCACATCGCCGTAGGAGGTCAGGTAGGTATCGGCCAGGTAGATGGTGTGGTTATAGATGGTAAAGAAGAAAGGGGTACACCACAGCACCGCCGCCAGCGGCACCGCCACCCGCCATTTTTTCCAGGGCAGGGCGCTGAGGACCGCCGCAAAGCACGCAAAATACAGTGCGTCATAAGCAAGATAAATTTTCCAGTCTGTATAATTTCCAAAGAACTGGAAGAAATAACTGAGCAGCGGCAGCCCGGGATTCTGGGTCACGGCCCAGGGGGTACCCAGCGTTGCGGTGGAATACAGACTGTTATCCACCTTGGTGATCTTGACGGCAGTAGCCCACAGGTTCAGCTCGTCAAAACCGGTAGCCATAGGCTGGCGGACAGAAAAATACACCGCAAAAGCCACCGTCATGCCCCAGAACAGCACACTGCCGGGGATAAACAGCGCCCGCCAATCCGGCGCAGCGCCTTTACGGGGCCAAAAAGCCCAGATACCGCCTGCCAGACAAAGCAGATAGACTGCCCAGGCTGCCGGGTACAGTACCCCGGCCATACCGGCCAGCGTGAACACCGCCACAATGCCGGAAAGGGCCGTAAGGGGGGCCATGCCCGCGGGCACCCGGGCTTTGAGGGTAAGCGCGGCGCAGAGCAGGAACAAAGCCAGCACAGACACCAGTACGCAGAATAATTCCATGAGAATCTCCTTGGTATTTGATCAATCCCGGGGAGCGTCCGGCTCCTCCTTGTGCAGCAGCGATCCCACCAATGCAATTGCCGCCACCGCCAAAGTAGGCACAAACAGCAGCAAAAGCCACTGCCCGCCATTGGGTATAAAACGGTCATACCAGGGGGTGGCCGGGTTCAGTTCAATGCCATGGAACAGGGTGGGAACGCCGCCCACACTGTCCGGGTCGATGCGCAATCCGGTGACCCAGCGTCCCCCCAGATCAAAGGTATACTCCCCCGTTCCGGTAACATTGGCATAGACTTTCTGGGTTTCGGTATAATCGGTCTGGCCGGGCAGCAGATAGTAGAGCGCCACACCGCCCGGAGGCAGCTGATGCTCCGCATACAGGCGCACCGTTTCCAGATATCCCTGCCCCTGCCAGTAGATATGCGGGTCGCTGTCGGTAGAAAGATACCAGTTGGGATCGTCATCGGGCGGGGTCCACCACTGGTTGGAACTGTAAGGGGCAAAGCTTTCGGTAACCAGTTCCGCAGGGGCCACCGTCTGCTGGGGCATCTCGCCTTTGAGTTTGTAGTTGATCATCACAGCGCTGCCCACCAGTCCCCGTACCAGCCACAGCACAATGGTCAGCAGGTAGGCCAGCAGCAACAGCTGCCGGGGCCGGAACAGCGGCCGCTTACTTTCGGGAAGTTTGGGTCTTGCCATCACGATACCTCCCTTTTGGTGGCAGCGGCGATGGTGAACGGTACCTCGGCGTCCTCGCCCTCAAAATGGTAGAGGGTCGCGGGCATATCATTGGTCAGACCGCCCTCAAACAACGGGCTGAATTCCCGCTGAAGGTAATCGTCGGCGCGGTCAATGAGCAGATAATCGCAGTCCTTTTCCGCCATATACGCTACCAGGGTATCCGGCACACAAACGGCCTTGTAATCATACAGGGTCCAGTTTTCGCTTTCCACCAGGTTCATAAAATCGCTGTCCCAGCGGTCCTCGGTTTCTCCCAGACGGCCGTAAAAACCGCCGAAGCCGTTGACCACCTGGGCGGTAAGTTCGTACCGATAATAGTACCAGCGGGTAGCGTCATCGCCCTGGCTGAGCACCAGCACACGGTCATCCCAATCCAGCACAGTGTTCATCACTTCTGCCCGCTGCTGCAC
>NZ_JACJKP010000282.1 GCF_016901605.1 Gemmiger formicilis | reverse complement strand
GACGGCCATGCAGAATGGGCGACAAAGGCTTATAGATCAGGAAGCAGATAGCCGCGTTGAGCAACCCTTTTACCAGTGTGAACGGCATGTTGAACACCAGCAGGCATTCCATCAGGCCGTTGGTACCGGGCCGCAGTTCCTGGTAAGCCGCAATGATGGCATCGATACCGCCGAACATAGCCGCATACACCGGGTAGCTGAGGAAGTAGTTGACAGGCACGCTGACCACGGCCATGACAACGGCACCCACCAGCGCAGCGATTACAGCGCCTTTGCGGGTCTTATGGAAACGATAGATCAGGCCTGCCGTGCCCACAAAAGACGCACCGATGAGAAAATTGCACAATTCACCGATGCCGCCGGTAGAACCATGGAAGATCACGTTCAGAATGTTTTTAACAAGGCAGACGGCAATGCCGTACAGGGGCCCCAGGCTGAAGGAAGCCAGCAAGGCGGGCAGTTCCGAAACATCCATCTTGACGAAAGAAGGGATCACCATGGGCAGGCTGAAATCCAGAAACATCAGGATGGTAGCCACAGCGCAAAGCATGGCGGTGACGGTGAGTTCACGAATACGAGTGTGTGTGTTGGTCATGAGAATAATCCTCCCGAAAATAATCTGCGAAAGCCGGTTTATGTGATAAAAATTGCGGGAGGCTGGTTATGCTTGCTGCCGGCAAACAAAACGCCCCGTTGCCGCATGAATACAGCAACAGGGCGAAAAAAGCATAGCAAACAGCTTTCCGTTTCTTTCATCCGGACTATACCGTCGGCCCCGGAATCACACCGGATCAGCGGCTGCCATGGCAGCCGGTCGCGGGCTTACGGTTAAAACCGTTCACCGCCGGTGGGGAATTGCACCCCGCCCTGAAACAGACTTTCTACTTGCATAGTATACCACAGGTTTTACAAAATGCAAGTGGGTATGCTATAATGTTTTTGTTCGCAGACCTTTCGTTTTGGGAGAAACTATTATGAAGGAATTCACTTTCGACCTTTTGTTTCAGCTGCTGCCCACGGTTTTACTGATTCTGGGCGCACTGGTTTTGCCCATTGTATATACCCGTGTCATCCGCCGTGTTCTTGACAGCCTGAACGGGCATCTGACCCAGTGGCTGTATATTCTGTTTGACAGCTATGTGCAGCCCACCGCGCTGATCCTGCGCTCGCTTTTGCTGTATCTGGCCTTTGCGGTGGTCCCCTTCACCTTCAATGACGCCGCCTATTCGACCATTCTGCGGTTGTTGTTTGATCTTGCCTTCACGTTCCTGATCGGCTTGGGTGCATGGCGTTCTGCTCCCATTTGCCGTTTGCTGCTGCGCAGTGCTCAGAATAAGCTGGACCTGAACACCAACAATACCATGGGCCGCTTTTTTGAAAACATATTCCGGGCCATGGTTGGCGTCTTTACCGGGATCGCACTGCTGGACCGCCTTGGCGTTCCCGTTGCAGGTCTGCTGACCGGTGCCGGTGTTGCAGGCCTTGCCATTTCGCTGGCTGCCCAGTCCACCCTTTCCAACCTGATTGCGGGGATTACGCTGGTTCTGGAGCACCCCTTTGGCATCGGCGACTATGTGATCCTGGGTTCCTCGGAAGGAACCGTTGAAGATATCTCCTTCCGGTCCACCCGCATCCGCACCACGGATAATGTCGCTGTGACCATCGAAAACTCCAAAGTCTGCTCGGAATACATTCAGAACTGCAACCAGCGCAGCAGCCGTTTGTGGCAATTTACTCTGGGATTGACCTACAGCACCTCCCGGGAGCAGCTGACCCAGCTGTGCCACGACCTCAGCGAAATGCTGAAGGCCCAGCCCACGGTGCGCCCCGAAACCGTTACTGTTACCGTGGACAAGTTCAATGATTACAGCATTGATATTCTGGTACGCCTTTACATGACCACCCTGCCCTATGGCGACTTTCTGCAAGAGAAAAGCCGCCTGAACCTGGAGATTATGCAGATGGTCAGCCAGTCTGGCTGTGACTTTGCCTTCCCCACCACCACGTTGGATATGCCAGAGCAAAAGTGATTTTATGGAATCAAAACCACCCGTTGAACGGGTGGTTTGAACAGGCCCTATAAGGGCCTATCTCCTGTGGTCGCTCCCTAAAGGGAGCCCTGAAAAGTCTGGCAACCACACTTTTACCACG
>NZ_JACJKP010000281.1 GCF_016901605.1 Gemmiger formicilis | reverse complement strand
TCTGGCGGCCTGCCGCGAGCTGGGTGCGTCGCTGGCCTGACAAAAGCACCGTAGAAGGCAGGAGGCGAACCGTTCGTCTCCTGCCTTCTCTCTGGTTCCCCGGTCAGCATAGGTAAAACCAATTTTGAACCCAGAGAAACAGGTCGTGAGAAATATGCTGAAGGAATATTTATTGAGCCAGGGCTCTGGCACGGGCCGCTGGAGCCACGGTATGCCGGGGGTGCAAATCTGCCGCTTTTCCTTGCCGGAGCCGGAGCAGGAACCCTTGTGGCCCATCCCGGTATGCGGCGCACCGCTTCAGTTTGAGGTGCTTTTCTGCCTGACCGGCCGCCTTACTGTCCGAGCGTTACAGGGTACTTCCTACACGGTGGAGGCTCCGGCCATCTTCCTCCTCTCCGACAGCTCCGCTCTCCGCTCGTGTCAGTATAGCGGAAATCTGGGCGGCATTTTGATCGCCGTAGACGCCAAAGCCGCAAAAGAAAGCCTTGTGACGGTCTGCTCCACCCTGGGGATGAGGTTGGACACCAGGATCGTCAAGGAGAAGATGACGGCGAGGAACGGCTGCATGGCCCTGTGCGGCACACCTTGGACGCAGTCATTTTTTGAAACGGTTCGCTATCTGTCCGAGCAGGAGCAGGAACGCTACTGTGTTTTCAAGTCGGTGGAACTGCTGTATCTACTCTGCACCGAGGTATCTGAATCGGACGAATCTTTCTCCGGCTCAGGCTGCCCAGTATCCCACAGTCTGTTGGAAGTCAAGGCATACATCCAGACGCATCTGTCTGATAAGCTTACCATTGCGTTCCTCTGCAAACAGTTTTCGCTTTCCCCGACCTTCTTGAAAGAAGGGTTCCGCCGCGCCTATGGCATGCCGATTCACAGCTTTTTGGTTCAACAGCGCCTCCGACGGGCACAGGAGCTGATCTGCACCACCCGGATGCCCATTCAGCAAATTGCGCAGGCTGTGGGGTATGAGGGGATGAGCCAGTTCAACGCAGCGTTCAAGCGGGAGTATGGCATGACTCCCGGCCAGTACAGAAAAATGTCGGAAACCGCAACTCTGCGTCCGTTTTGACAGCGACAAACACCCACGGTTTCTGCTACAATAATCAGACATTCCAAAGCATTCAAAGGAGTGACAGCGATGAAACAGCATCGTTTTTGGGCGTGGGGCGCTGTGATCTGCATGATTATGGTCATGGTCACCGGCTACAAACGGAAGTAAGGGAAAGGAAGGATCACAATGAGCGTTTATACGAAACTTGCCTGCTTTGCGGGTGGTGCGTTGTTTGGTTCTTTTGGCATCAAGCTGCTGTCCAGCAAGGACGCCAAGAAAGCCTATGTCCATGTCACGGCCGCCGGCCTGCGGATGAAGGATTCGGTCATGGGGACTGTGACCACGGTGCAGGAAAACGCCGCGGACATTCTGGCCTCCGCCAAGGAGCTGAATGAGGACCGGGCTGCGAAGGAAGCGGAGGAAGCCGCCGCTGCCAATCTGGAGAGCGAAGAAGCCTGATTGACCCAGAGGGAGCCGCCAGCGGCTCCCTCTTTTCGTGAAGGAGGAACCTATGAACGCAACCATATTGCACGAAAGCCGGGGGCGCATCCGGTTCCGGCTGCGGCAAAAACAGATGACACTCGCTCAGGCGGATCTGCTGGAGGCATGGATTCAGGGAAAATCATGGTGCCGGCAGGTCACCGTCCATGAGCGAACCTGCTGCGTCATCCTGTACTACGATGGGACTCGCCAAGCCGTGCTGAACGAAATTCGGCATTTTTCCTGGCAGGAGGCGGAGCAGACCACCGCGCTGCCCGCCCACAGCAGCCGGGCACTGAACCGGGAATTTGAGGAGAAGCTGGTGGCAAAGGTGGTGTGCAAGGCCGCCTGCACCCTGTTTCTCCCGCCTCCACTGCGCCTTGCCCGCATACTCTGGCACATGGTCCCCTTTGTGCGGCGGGGCCTGGGCTGCCTGCTGCGCCGCCGCGTCAAGGTGGAGCTGCTGGACGCCCTGTCCATTTCCATCTCGGCGTTCCGGGGCGACTTTGATACCGCCGGCACCGTCATGTTCCTGCTGGAGGTGGGCGAGCTGCTGGAGGAGTGGACAAGAAAGAAATCCGTGGCGGATCTGGCCCGGTGTATGTCCTTAAATGTGGACCGGGTCTGGCTGCGCACAGCCCAGGGCGA
>NZ_JACJKP010000029.1 GCF_016901605.1 Gemmiger formicilis | reverse complement strand
AAAACACGGTAAATGGGAAGAAATATACACCTATGTCATGGGAGGTTATTCCAAATGTTCTTGCTGAACACCTTGGTTGTATAGATGAATGCATCCATATGATGCTTGGTTTCTCCCCAACCATGCAAGATACTTTTGTGTGTGCAAAATTTCTTTCGGCCATATGGGCTGATATATGTAGGGAATCGGGAATAGAGTTACAGGAAAAGTTTGGGTGCAATAAAGGGTATAGGGCACGCAACTCGCAAATTATGATTCCATGGTGGCAAAATCCCAAGGCGGCCGATATAATAAAAGAAAAATTTGAAGAGCAGAGGGAATATATCAACTACCGAATGGGATACTACTTGGACCGTTACTATGGTCGGGAAATTAAGTATAAGCGGGTTCCGGGAAAGCTGTATAGAGAAGAAACGGAATATAGTAATGTAAGTTGGATGTCTATCTCAGAGATGCTTTCGGATGTGTTGAGTGGTGAATTCTATATAAAGGGAAGTGCTCTATGGCAATTTTTGGTCAGCTCTATGGATGAATTCTTAGCGGAACATATAAATAACAGTAAAATTCAGGTAAACACACAGCAGGTGCAAACAATTTTTGTTAGCGATAAGATTGTGGATTCGCTATATGTGTCTTTGGTGAATAGCATAATGGATGGAAATTTCCGTTATCGTAAATGCCTGTTATGCAACAGATACTTTGATTACGGAAATAAGGCAAATCGTAAATACTGCGATATACATAGTGGCCCCAATGCAGAATATTATCGCCGGATATTGAACAAAAAGCTGGGGAATATTATATAAAAAAGGCTCCTTCAGATTTCGAGGGAGCCTTTTACTTGGAATAGAAATATGTTATAATTAAGTAGAATAATATTGAATTATATTGAATAATGTTGAGTTTTTGCTCGAGATAAATTTAAACATAAAAATAGGTGCAAGAAAATGAGACGATTCAACACACATAGGTTACCATAGGAAAAAACAGGTTATTTGATATGTTTGCGGATAAGTAAGTGCTTATGGACTACTTTGTTACTATTACCATGGAGGGATGCTTTTGTAAGCAACACTTTTTGCTGAGAACTATTAACCACACATCAACGCGAGAGCAGGAGAATAAAATAAAATATTTTTCTGGAAATAATTAGTGCTAATAATTCATTTTTGCTTTTCATCTAAAAAGTCAGTATAATGAAGAGGACAAATATGACTCCACAAATTAAGTCAAAAGAGCGCGTTTTCGAACATGGTGAAGTGTTTACCAATACACGGGAAGTTAAAGCTATGTTAAACATGGTTCAGCAGGAGGCCGTTGACATCAACAGCACCTTTTTAGAGCCGGCCTGTGGTAATGGCAATTTCTTGGCCGAAATTCTGATGCGTAAGCTGAAATCTGTAGAACAGCTTTATAGAAACGACGGTAGGCTATATTTTATCAATCTGCTTCGAGCTGTAGCCTCAATTTACGGCATTGATATTCAGGAAGATAATGTAAAAGAGACAAAGGAACGGCTGTATAACCTAACGTTTTCAAGATGCAGTCGGCTGTTTGCTCAAAAAACACCTGCTGAGATTCAGAAGGCAATTCAGATGATTCTGAATAGGAATATCCAGTGTGGAAATACTTTGACATTCTCTGATAGTAGCCGGAAACCTCTTTTGATTTCCGAGTGGGATATTGATGACAAGCTATGTATAACCCAGAAAGATTATGATTACAAAATGATGGTAGAAACCGGTTGTGAGACTAACCCGGTTTGTGTATATCCCAAAATACAGATTATCCCAAGCAAAAAGCAAGTGGCGTAAAGGAGAAAATGCATGTCAGAGCAAATCAAGTCCAAAGAACGTGTGGCCGAGCATGGAGAAGTGTTTACCAATGAGCGTGAAGTTAATGCCATGCTGGATATGGTAGAATCGGAAACGGATAGAATCGATAGCCGGTTTCTTGAACCTGCTTGCGGTACTGGGAATTTCTTGGCGGAGGTGCTGCGCCGGAAATTGAATTCCGTCAAAAGGCAATACGGAAAATTGAGTTCTGACTATGAAAAGTATTCTGTACTTGCGGTATCCAGCATTTACGGAGTCGATATTCAGCAAGACAATGTGGAAGAATGCCGAAACCGGATGTTTGATATCTGGGATAAGGAGTATAGGAAAAACTGCAAAACGGCATGCAGTGATGAATGTCGGGAGGCGGTACGATACATCTTGGCCCACAATATTCTGTGCGGCGATGCATTGACGATGCTCCAAAATAATGGCGCCCCTATCACATTCGCGCAATGGGACCTTGTTATGGGGTCTATGCTCAAGCGGAGGGACTATCAGCTTGACCAGCTCATGGAAGGCCATGAAAAGCAAATGAGCCTCGATATGTGTGTGAATGGCAGGAAATGGGAATATGATTCAGAAATAGATGCGATGGTTCCTGCACCTGTAAGAGAATACCCGAATACAGATTATAGGGAGGTTCAGAAATATGGCTGATTTGTTTGCAGAAGTACATACACCGGATGTTCTGCTATGTCTTGCCAATCTGAGTAACGATGAGGTATTTACGCCGCCAGAGGTGGCCAATCAAGTTTTGGATATGCTTCCACAGGAGCTGTTCCGGGACCCGAATACAAAATTTTTGGACCCGGGCTGCAAATCAGGAGTTTTTCTTCGGGAAATTGCAAAACGCCTGATTGAAGGACTCAAGGATGAGATTCCTGACCTGCAGCAGCGGATTGACCATATATTCCATGAACAACTGTACGGTATCGCCATCACAGAGCTTACCAGTCTTTTGAGTCGGCGTAGTCTGTACTGCTCTAAGTATCCAAACGGGCCATTTTCCGTTTCCCGCTTTGATAATGCAGAGGGAAATATTCGGTTCAAGAATACCAAGCATGTTTGGAAAAGCGGCAACTGCGTTTTCTGTGGTGCTTCTGAAAATGAATATAAACGAACCGAAGGACTGGAAACGCATGCCTACGAATGGATTCATACCCTTACGCCGGAGGAAATTTTCAAGATGAAGTTTGACGTTATTATCTCGAACCCGCCGTACCAGCTTTCTGATGGCGGCGGCGGTGCGGGGAAAAGTGCAACACCTCTGTACCATAAGTTCGTTGAGCAGGCCAAAAAGCTGAATCCACATTATCTTACAATGATTATTCCATCTCGTTGGTTCAGCGGCGGCAAAGGCTTGAATGATTTTAGAATGGCGATGTTGAATGATTCTCGGATTTCGAAGATTGTCGATTACGCAGATTCCAAAATATGCTTCCCTGGTGGCGTAGACATCCCAGGAGGCATCTGTTACTTTTTGTGGGATAGACAGCATAGCGGCGATTGCATCGTTACAAACATCAATAAGGATGGGACAACCGATTCTACTCGTCGAAAGCTGAACAAATACAGCACGTTTATCCGCAACAACAAAGCGGTCTCAATCGTAGAAAAGGTACATTCCCTAAACGAAGAGATGATGAGTCAATACGTTTCAAGCAGAAAGCCTTTCGGACTCGAATCCAATACCAAGTTCGACGATGGGGGTGACGTCGTCCTTCGGAGCAGCAACGGTCTGGGCTACATCAACAAAAAACGAATTCTTAGCGGATTTGACATTCTCGACAAATGGAAAGTTATTGTCTCAAAGGTATCATTTGAGCATGCCGGAGTTCCTGATAAAGATGGAAAGATGAGAGTTCTTTCAGTTGTTCAGAACCTGCCTCCAAATTCCGCATGCACAGAATCGTATCTTGTCGTGGAGGCATTTGATACAGAACAAGAAGCAGACAATCTGATTGAATATCTGAAAACCAAATTTGTACGATTCCTCATCATGCAAATGCTGGCATCGATGAATATGTCCAAATCTTCTTACTGTTTTGTACCTGTTCAAGATTTCACGCAAAAATGGTCAGACGAGAAATTGGTTGCCAAATACTCACTTACTAAAGAAGAATGGGATTTAATCGATAAAAGCATCCATCCTATGGAATAAAAGAGGTGGTTATCTGTGCCTGATATCTTTGACCAATATTCTCATAGTCGGCCGACAACAAATCCAATGATTTATGCTTACCAAGACCACATTCCAGAGCATAGGGGATTGCTGAAGGTGGGGTATACATCCAAAGACGTTGATGCCCGCGTAGCCCAGCAGTTTCCCACGATGACGCCAGACAAGAAAAAACCTTACGAAATTCTCGTTCGGGAATCAGCTTTGTATCCTGACGGCAATTCATTTACGGACCATGATGTACACCGGATGCTCGTGGCAAAAGGCATACAACGCATGGGAAAAAGTGAATGGTTCCGCTGTACACCGCAGGATGTAATGGCAGCAATCGTTGCACTGAAAACTAATAATACAAATCTCGATACTCAGCGGACAAACACGTTCAAAATGCGCCCGGAGCAAGAGTATGCCGTAAAGCTTACAAAAGCCTACTTTGAAAAAGAAAAAGACGCAACTCATCATCCAAAGTTTTTGTGGAATGCAAAAATGCGTTTTGGAAAAACTTTTGCCACCTATGAATTGGCAAAGGCAATGGGGATGAAGCGTGTCTTGATTCTGACCTTCAAACCAGCAGTCGAAGCGGCTTGGGAAGAAGATTTGATGACCCATGTGGACTTTGATGGATGGCAGTTCTACTCAAGAGAGCATGCTACTCAGCAGGGAATTACGCCGGATGATTTGGACCAAGCGCGGCCGATTGTCTGCTTCGGTTCCTTTCAGGACTACTTGGGAACAAACGAGAATGGCGGCATAAAAGCCAAGAATGAATGGGTCCATACCACCAACTGGGATATGGTCGTGTTCGATGAATACCATTATGGCGCTTGGCGTGATAAGGCGAAAGACCTCTTTGAAAAGCCTGACGAAGACAGCTACGATACTCTTGATATTGAAAAGTACAAGAAGACGGAAGCTGATAACGCTTACAACGAATCGTTTCTGCCGATTACATCGAACTACTATCTCTATCTGTCTGGCACTCCCTTCCGGGCTTTGAATTCCGGAGAATTCATGGAAGACCAGATTTTCAGTTGGACTTACAGCGATGAGCAGCGTGAAAAGAGGAGCTGGGATAACTCAAAAGGGCCGAACCCTTATGAAGCACTTCCACAGATGGTTTTGATGACCTATAAGATGCCGGATGCCATCCGGAAAGTGGCATACAACTCGGACACGAACGAGTTTGACCTGAATCTGTTTTTCTCGGCAAAGTGTGCTTCAAAGAATGACCTTGATTCTGCGGAGTTCGTCTATAGGAGTTATGTCCAGAAATGGTTGGACCTGATACGCGGCGCCTATCTGCCAACAACCTTGGATGAGCTGAAAATGACGCAGAACCAGCGTCCGGTTCTTCCGTATTCGGATGCCAGACTTCTGAGAGCATTGATACACACATTCTGGTTTCTTCCGAATGTGGCAAGCTGCTATGCTATGGCGCATCTGCTGGCAGAACCGCAGAACAAGTTTTATCATGACTATACGGTGAATATCTGTGCCGGCACAGCAGCCGGCATCGGATTGGATGCACTGAAGCCTGTCAGAGAGTCTATGGACCCGCCGTTGGAAACAAAGACCATCACACTTTCCTGCGGTAAGCTTACCACGGGCGTAACAGTAAAGCCGTGGAGTGGTATCTTTATGCTTCGGAACCTTTCGAGTCCGGAAACGTATTTTCAGGCGGCCTTCCGAGTCCAGAGTCCTTGGACGGTAAAAAACGAAGATGGAAGTAGTGTCATCATGAAACGTGAGTGCTACATCTTTGACTTTGCACTGGACAGAGCATTGAAGCAGGTCGCTGATTACAGCTGCCGGTTGAATATCGAGGAAAGTAACCAAGAGAAAAAGGTAGGGGAATTCATCAATTTTCTTCCGGTGTTGGCTTATGATGGTGCGACTATGAAACCGGTCAGCGCTTCTGAAATCCTCGACTTGGCAATGTCCGGTACTTCTGCGACATTGCTGGCGCGGCGCTGGGAAAGCGCTATGCTCGTCAATGTGGATAACGAAACGCTGCAGCGTCTCATGAACAATCCGGAAGCAATGGCAGCATTGATGAAAATTGAAGGATTCCGGTCTCTCAACCAAGATATCGAAATCATCATCAACAAATCGGAAGCTGTCAAAAAAGCGAAGAAGAAAGGGGAAGCTCTTTCACCAAAAGAAAAGCAGGAAATGTCTGAAGAGGAGAAAGAGTATAAGAGCCGGCGCAAACAAATTCAGGAAAAGCTGATTAAGTTCGCTACCCGCATACCCATCTTTATGTTCCTCACTGATTTCCGCGAATATTCACTGAAGGATGTTATTACGCAGTTTGAGCCGGGATTGTTCAAGAAGGTCACGGGTCTGGAGGTAAAGGATTTTAACCTTTTGATTTCTTTGGGCTTGTTCAATGATTCCATCATGAACGAGGCTATCTATACATTCAAACGATACGAAGACAGTTCTCTGGAATACACCGGTATTCGTAAGCATGCTTTGGATGAGAATGTGGGCCTGTTCTCTACGGTTATCAGTCGCGAAGATTATGAACAAATGGCGGCACAGCAAAGAGATTCGATGGTGTCCACTACGCAATACATGCCGATAGCAGAGAAAATTTTGGCGGCGACACAAGCTAAAACCGTTACACCACAGAAGCCAAAAGTTCAGAATACCAGCAGTATACCTCCGAAGACTGGAAAAGTAGAAGCTACACAAAAACCGATATCTTTTACGCAGAAAGACTCTTCTGAAGCCATAGAAAGCAAAGTGACTGAAATCCCCAAAATCACGATTGGGGATAAGGTAAAGCACAAGAAGTTCGGTGTTGGTACAGTAACCGACTTTAACGGAACTGTAATGGATGTCCGTTTCGATGAAGGTCAAAAGAGGCTAGGCTATCCATTTGTGTTTGAGAATAATATTATCGAAAAACTATAATGGAGGAAGCATATGCCGCGTCAGAAAAAGGATGGTCATTATATCAACTGCTATCTTGATGCAAAAGTGTATAACACGTTGTGTAGATATGCAGAGGATGCTGGCCAGACAAAAACGCTTGCAATCGAGCGGATATTGAAAAGTTTTTTTGAAGAGAACGGTTATGATGTAGATGCCTCTGAGTGCCAAGAAAAAGGGCAGTAGGGGAGCAATAGGTTCCATAAAAATGGCTATAAAAGGATTGGAGGGCAGATGGATAGCACACAGTTTGAACGCATTGACCGTTTGTACCATTATACGACGGTTGAAAGTCTGGCATTGATTTTGAAAAATCGTACGCTTAGGCTGAATCCGTTGGATAAAATGGACGACTTGCAGGAAGCCCAGAGCCAATCCCGTCAAAACTATGGACAGTTCGTTTTTGTAAGTTCGTGGACCGACATGAAGGAAGAAAGCGTTCCGATGTGGAAAATGTATTCCTCCATGGAAGCCGGAGTACGAATTTCACTACCTCCATGCCCATTTCAGATTTTTGATATGACTAAAAACCAATTTAGGGACCCTACGCTGCAGGAACGTGCTTCTATGTACACAACCACATCGCTTTTTCCGGTAGTCAATATTTATGATGAATTGGCACAAGGATGCGTTTCTACTGCAACCAATATAGGACAACAGTTACATAAGGTCGAATATACCGATGATATGAAAAAGCTGTGTCCAAAATTGGAGCAAAGCGATGAAGCGAAGGTTCATATTGCATTAGATATGATGGGAATTTATAAAAGTAGTATTTGGAGCTTCCAAAGAGAGTACAGATATTTGATTCGTAGTATTCCGTGCAATATTCTGCAAGGTGATGGAATTAACAACTGGAACCTTGTAGTAAACACAATGATAAAGACGGGAAATGTTAAGAGCAACCGCCAATACATAGATTTGAGATTGGCAGGGAATATGCTTGACCAAATGGTAATAACTACTAGCCCAGCTATTGCTCCAGCCAATAAGGTAATCGTAGAGGCCCTCGTAAGCTGTTTTTGTCCAAAAGCCCACATTGAGAGTAGTGCGTTAGCAGGAAAAGTGCGTTAGGATTTTATGTATGTCCCAAAATCTATGTTCGGAAAGGTGTACTTTTGCGAATGGGAAGTCATAACGAAAAAGCCAGGGAACATGTGTCCGTAAAGGTATCGTGAAAGAATGCGAATGTCCGTGAATGTACATCGACTATTGCAAACAAATGGCAGCGCAAATGATATAAGGAGGCGAGATGAATGCCTCGGGTTGTTTACGGGTATGCAAGAGTGTCCAGCAAAGACCAAAACCTTGACCGGCAAATTGTGCAGCTGAAGAACTGCGGCATAGAAGAACGCAACATATTATTTGATAAGGCCAGCGGAAAGACATTTGAGCGAAAATCGTGGAACTCTCTGGTAGGAAGCGATACAAACGCTCCACTGCTCCGTGAAGGCGACTTGCTTGTAGTCGTTAGTCTGGATAGATTGGGCAGGAATTATCAAGAGATTAGAACCCAATGGCAGCATATTACGCAGGAAATTCAAGCTGATATCAAAGTCTTGGATATGCCACTGTTGGATACGAGTCGTTCCAATAATTCTTTGGATGCGCGATTTGTGGCCGACCTTGTTCTTCAAATTCTTAGTTATACAGCTGAGAAAGAACGATTGAGCATTCGCGAACGGCAGGCACAAGGAGTGGCTGCCGCAAAGGCAAAGGGAAAGCGTTTCGGTAGACCGGCAGTGGAATTCCCGGAAGACTGGGATGAGGTATATGCCGATTGGAAGGCCGGAAAAATGACGGCGGTTGCTGCTATGGAAAGGGTTGGGCTAAAAAGAACCACATTCTACAAACTAGCAAGGCAATATGAAAAATACCTTTGTGCGTGAATCTTTATACATTGCGTGACCATGAGTTTGTGTCAACTATTGAAAAATGCAGGGCTTATTGAAAAATGGCTTTGTTAAGAGAAAAAAACATTTCTAATAGTTGACACAAGGGGCTTTACATGTTTGGCTACATTTCCACATGTGCCCCCAGGTGAACCCTTTGGGTTCGCCTGGGGGATTATTTGTAATACACTCACATTTGAAACAGGCCGGCGAGGAAGGAGCGTCGTAATAGTATAATGAAATTGTGGTTGCTGTATTTGACGCTTATCAATTTAGTGGCATTTTGTCTTATGGCGGCAGATAAACTACGTGCGCAAAAACACCGCTGGCGTATACCGGAGCATACTTTGTTTGCGGCGGCGTTGGCAGGAGGAAGTCTTGGCGCCTGGTTGGGCATGTATGTTTGGCATCATAAAACCAAGCACTGGTATTTTGTGTTGGGAATGCCGCTGATCCTGATAGCGCAGATTGCTTTGGCATTCTGGTTGGGAGGATGGTTTCATGTGGTTTGACTGTTTAAAGAAACACAGAAGTACTGTTATTTTAACGCCGCCCCAGGGATTGGGTCGGGAGAACATCACCACCCAGAGCAGCATCTGCACAGGGGAAACATTGATCGGCTTTTTGGATACCAAAACAGGCCGTCTGCTGCAGGCTGTGGTGGTACAAAATGAGACGGATATTGCTGCGTTTTATCGAGCATACGGTTATGAACCGCCATGTCGGAATTGACAAAAAAATACCAATCTAAATTTGTCATTTTATTAACTTTGTGAGGTATCTTGCGGTATCGCATATTTTTTGCGCAATCTGTAGCGAAAACGCACAGATTCTTTGCAAAAGAGAAAATCGATGTTATAATTATTTTGTAAGTGTCAAGCAGAGGATATTTGTCAATATTTCTGCGTTAAATGATATGGAGGTAGTTTTTTGTATGTCCATTTTTGAAAATTTTGAAGCCAAACTGCGCGCAGAGTCCAAGTCTATTGTCTTTACCGAAGGCACCGACGAGCGCATCCTGTCGGCCGCCAGCCGTCTGTTGGCAGGTAAGACCTTGCGTGTGATTCTGCTGGGCAATCCCGAGGCTGTCAACAAAGCGGCGGCTGAAGGTGGCTTTGATATTACCGGCGCAGAAATTTTGGACCCCGCTGCTTATGAAGGTTTTGACGAAATGGTCTCCAAAATGGTGGAACTGCGCAAAGGTAAGATGACGGAGGAGCAGTGCCGTGCAGCATTGTCCAAATCCAACTACTTCGGCACCATGTTGGTAAAGATGGGGAAAGCGGATTGCCTGCTGGGCGGTGCCACTTATTCTACAGCCGATACCGTTCGTCCGGCACTGCAGCTGATCAAATGCAAACCGGGCATCAAGTCGGTAAGCTCCTGCTTCATCCTTATGCGCGGCAATGAGAGCATTGCCATGGGCGACTGTGCCATCAACATTGATCCCAGTGAGGATGAGATCGTAGAGTCTACGGTAGAAACAGCGCACACTGCAGAGATCTTCGGTATCGACCCGCGTGTGGCACTGCTGTCCTATTCCACCAAAGGTTCCGGCAAAGGCGAGACCGTTGACAAGATGCGCAACGCTACCATTCGTGTACAGGAAGCACATCCCGAACTGAAGGTGGATGGTGAACTGCAGTTTGATGCGGCGGTTGCACCGGAAGTTGGCCAGCTCAAGGCCCCCGGCTCTGCTGTAGCAGGGTATGCCAACACCTTTATTTTCCCCAACATCAATGCTGGCAATATCGGCTACAAGATTGCACAGCGGTTGGGCGGTTTTGAAGCCTACGGTCCCATTTTGCAGGGCTTGAACGCTCCTATCAACGATTTGTCCCGCGGATGCAATGCTGAAGAAGTATATAAGATGGCTTTGATTACGGCTGCATTGATCTGAGTGTCCTTTTCTTCATAGCGTAAAATATAGTTTCCCTTTCTCGTAACACAAACCTTATGGGAAAGGGAATTTCTTATATAGGAGAATTTACAAGGCAAACTTTTTCCAACACTACTCTTTTCCCAAATTTGTATAGTCTCACGGAAACACAAAAACATGAAATAGGTACAAAAAACGCCACCCCTTTTACGGGGTGGCGTTTTGGTTTATGGTTTTGCGAAAAAGATCAATACCTCAGGTGATCTGCATCCAAGGCGTTCAAAACCGGCAGCATCGCTGCAGCTTCAGCCCGGGCAGCAATGGGGTCCATCATCAGATAGTTGCCGCATTCCTCAGCAGAAGCACCGGGAATTTCTCCCTCATAAGAAGCCATCCAGGAGAAGGCGCTGCGAACAAGTTCCAATGCCTCCCCACCGTTCAAGCCGATCGTTACCAGATAAAAACCGGTCAGGCACCCCATGGGGCCCACGTACACAACCCCGTGGCTGTAGGCGCTGTTACGAGCATACGTGGCAAACATGTGCTCCAGGGTATGTGCCGCAGCAGGGGACAAATATTGCCCTTGATTAGGGCGCTTCATGCGGATATCCCAGGTCAGGATTTCACCGTTTGGACCGTCCTGCCGGGAAAGATACATGCCCGGAAGCAATTTGGTATGATCAACACAAAAACTGGCGATTCGTTCCATCGTGGAGACTCCTTCATTCCGGCATGGCCTGGACCACACCGCGAGAGCAGTCCATAGAAATTGTCATGCCGTCTTTCAGTGTGCGGGTAGCGTTGGTAGCGCCAACGATAACCGCCTTATCCAGCGTCAAACCAACAATGGCAGAATGGCTGTTGGTACCGGCTTCCTCTGTAATGATGCCGGCAGCGTCACGCATGAAAGGCAGAGCTGCGTTGGTGGTGAAGGGGACAACCAGGATCTGACCGGGTTTGAACTTCTTGGCTGCCTCGGCAGCGCTGCGGCAGACGCAAACCTCGCCCTTGGCATTGTGCTGACCAATGCCGACACCTGCAAGCAGCGTGTTGCCAACGAGGTGAATCTTGATCATGTTGGTAGTGCCGGAAACGCCGACGGGAACGCCAGCCGTTACAACTACCAAGTCGCCGGAATGAATCAAATCGGCTTTTTCAGCGGCGGCTACCGACATGGAAATCAGCTCATCGGTGGAATTGGCGTAATCCATCAGCAGGGGAGTCACACCGCGGTAAATGTTCATCTGGCGGCGGGTGCTTTCATCCAGCACGCAGGCGATGATCTGGGTATCAGGACGGAAGCGGCTCAGCAGACGGGCTGTTTCACCGCTCTTGGAAGCGGAAATGATGGCGGAAGCACCAATATCGGTAGCCGTCGTGCAGGCAGCATGACCGACAGCGGCGCCAATGGTCAGGTGAGAGTCGTGGGCACCGGCGTGGTGTACCAGACTGTCAAAGCTGGAATCGGCTTCAGTAGTTTCGGCAATGGTTGCCATAGCCTTCAAAGCTTCCACCGGATATTTGCCGGCAGCGGTTTCGCCGGAAAGCATAACGGCACCGGTACCATCGTAGATAGCGTTGGCAACGTCGGTAATTTCGGCACGGGTCGGGCGGGGATTCACCATCATGGAATCCAGCATCTGCGTAGCCGTAATGCAGATTTTGCCGGCGCTCATGGCGCGGTCAATCAGATGCTTCTGAATGGCAGGAATTTCGGCAAAGTCGATTTCTACGCCCATATCACCACGGGCAACCATAATACCGTCGGCAACAGTCAGGATTTCATCAATGTTGTCGATGCCTTCCTGGTTCTCGATTTTGGCAATGATGCGCATGGTGCAGTCATGCTCGTTCAGAAGATGGCGAATCTCCATGATATCCTGCGCATTGCGGGTGAAGCTGGCAGAAATCAGGTCAAAGCCCTGCTCGATGCCAAAGAGAATATCATTGCGATCGCGCTGGCTCATGTAGGGCATGGACAGATGCACGCCGGGAACGTTGACGCCCTTCTTGGTTTTGATTACGCCGTCATTCTGCACGGTGCACAGAATGTCGGTGTCGGTGACCTGATTGATGGTCAATTCAATCAGACCGTCATCCAGCATAATACGACCGCCGGGCTGTACGTCGCGGGGCAGATCCTTATAGGTGATGGCGCAAATCTCATTTGTGCCTTCCACATCACGGGTGGTCAGGGTAAACTTCTGACCGGAGGTCAGGGTCTCTGCCCCGTTGGCAAAGGTGCCCAGACGAATTTCCGGACCCTTGGTATCCAGCATGGCGGCAACGGGAAGATCCATTTCGGAGGTCAATGCACGCAGTGCATCCAGACGACCTTTATGCTCAGCGTAATCGCCGTGAGAAAAATTAAAACGGGCAACATCCATACCGCTTTCCAGCAACTGGCGGAGAATACCAGGCTTATCGGTGGACGGACCCATTGTGCAAACAATTTTTGTTTTACGCATATACTTATCCCTCCATAGATTCTCAATCATAAACATTATACGAACTTATTATACTACAAAATGTGCAACATACACAAGCCCCACACAGGCTTTTACAGGCTTTTTACCTTTGGATAATCTGCAAACAGAAGCGGCCATTTAGTGTTTTACTTTTCGGAACTTTTAAGGTATAATAAAATACAATATTTAAGTTTGAAATACTGAATTCCGGCGTTTACCGGGACTTAGGCGGATTCTGGTGAATCGTGGCGGCCACATTGGTTTGGTACGATCAATCATCCTGCAGAATCTGTTCCTGTGCCCGGTGCAAACTTTACATGTAGACAGGAGATTCAAGACTATGGCAAAACGAGTATTTCTCATTGTGCTGGATAGCTTCGGCATTGGAGCAGAACCGGATGCAGCACTTTTTGGTGATGAAGGAACCAATACGTTGGCAGCTATTGCAGCGCACCCGAATTTCAAGGGAAATCATTTGGCAGAGCTGGGCATGTTTAACCTGGACGGGGTAACCTGCGGGGCACCTGTGGCGAACCCGTTGGGTAGCTTTGCGCGGCTGCGCGAGGCAAGTGCCGGTAAAGATACGACCATTGGACATTGGGAGATTGCGGGACTTTTGAGTGCCGATCCGCTGCCCACCTTCCCGAACGGTTTCCCTCAGGAATTGCTGGATGAATTTACGGCAAAAACCGGGTACAAAGTGCTTTGCAATAAACCCTATTCCGGCACCGACGTGATTCGTGATTATGGCGAAGAACATGTAAAAACCGGTGCACTCATTATTTATACTTCAGCAGACAGCGTTTTCCAAATTGCAGCTCATGAATCCATTGTTCCCATCGAGAAGCTTTATGAGATCTGTGAGCAGGCCCGCGCACTGCTGGTAGGCAAATACGGTGTAGGCCGAGTGATTGCAAGGCCTTTTACGGGAGAAAACGCCCAAACCTTTACCCGTACGCCGCGGCGTCATGATTACAGCCTTGTGCCGCCGCATGATACCATGCTGGATGCGATTCAGGCAGCCGGTAAGGAAACCATCGGCGTGGGCAAAATCTATGATATTTTTGCAGGAAAAGGCATTGGCGAAACAATCCGTACCAGCGGCAATACCGAAGGACTCAAGGTGACGCTGGAATTGGCGGATCGTGATTTCGAAGGTCTGGCTTTTGTCAATCTGGTGGACTTTGATATGCTGTACGGGCATCGGCGCGATGTGGCCGGTTATGCGGCCGCTGCGGCAGAGTTTAATGATTGGCTGCCTGCATTCATGGAGAAAATGCGTCCCGGAGATGTACTGATGGTTACGGCAGACCATGGCTGCGATCCCAGCTACACAAAAACCACAGATCATACGCGTGAGTATGTACCGTTCCTGGTTTATGGCGATGAGATCCGTGGGGGCGTGAATCTGCATACGCGTTACAGCTTTGCCACCATTGCCGACACGGTCTGCCAGAGCCTGCAGGTTCCTTATTGCCCCGCAGGCTGTGGAGTTTATGATGAAATTTGCAAGTAAGATGCCGGTTATACTGCTTTATGTTGTGACCGCTGCACTGGTTGCTTATTCAATCGGCCTGGCTTTGACCAGCAACTTCAACATGGGCAACCTGATGGTCTGGTTGCTGACGGCAATGATCGCAGCCTACGCCATCTGGCGAAAGCCTTTGCACACATGGTTTCATGCACCCGGGGCCGGGCGCATCGTCTGGTGGTGCCTGCTGGTCATTGGTGTTCTGTATGCGGGACTGGTTGCTTTTGTGGCGGTCAGTGGTTATGCCAATCCCCCCACAGGGCAGGAAAAAGTGTTTGTTGTATTGGGGGCCGGTCTGCGTCGGGATAAGCCAAGCACCTTGCTTCGTTACCGTCTGGATAAGGCATATGATTATGCTATGGCTCACCCGGATGTGTTTGTGGTGACCAGCGGCGGGCAGGGACGCGATGAATGGGTGCCGGAAGGGCAGGCGATGCGTGACTACCTGATTGAAAAGGGATTGCCGCCTGAACGTGTTGTGGCAGAAAATGCATCGACTTCCACGGAGGAAAACTTTTCCTTGTCGCTGGAATTGCTTCAGCAGTATGGATTTGATGAGAATACACCCATTGTATATGTGTCCAACGCGTTCCATTGTTACCGGGCGGGGTGTTATGCCAAACGAGCCGGGTTTACACAGGTCACTTCGCTGCCTTCCACTACGCCGTGGCGCAGCGTGTTGCCCTGCTATTTACGCGAGGCGCTGGCGCTTGCTTATTATTGGGTATTCAAAACATCTTCCAGCGGTCCCATGCATGCTATGGTGGGGCTTTTGGATTTGAACAAACGATTTTTTTATAAATAGGAGGGAACTGCCATGCAGATCCGCTATTATAAGGAGTACAGTCGTTATCTGGATCGGTTTATGGAATTCAAGGCATACGGCCATGCCGGGCGCCCGATTATTATTTTCCCTTGTCAGAGTGGACGCTTTTACGACTGGGAAGACCGGAACATGTGCAATCTTGCCGCGCCCTGGATTGACAGCGGAAAATTGCAGATTTTTACCGCGGACAGCATTGACCCCGAAAGTTGGGACAATCATGGCCCGGAACGTCCGCGCATTGAGATGCAGGAACGTTGGTATAATTATATTTGCGAAGAACTTACTCCCCGTATTCTGGAAATCAACCGGGAGCAGGGCGAGGACCATACCGGCCGGGTCCTGGTGGGTGGTGCCAGTATGGGCGGCGGCCATGCTGTGAATTTCTATCTGCGCCGTCCCGATTTGTACAACGGTACCATTGCGTTGAGCGGTCTGTACTCGTCGCGGATGTTCTTTGGAGATTACATGGACGATCTGGTCTACCGGAATTCTCCCTGTGACTATATGCGGAATTTCCCCGAAAATCATCTCTACAAAAAGCTGTACGAGCAGGCAGATAAATTTATTATGTGCTGCGGCCAGGGGGCCTGGGAAGGAGATCTCCTGGCTTCTACGAAAGAGCTGCAGGCAATTCTGGAAAGCAAAAACATCCATCCGATTGTAGATATCTGGGGACAGGATGTTTCCCACGACTGGCCCTGGTGGGAAAAACAGTGGGTGTATTTCCTGCAGATGATCCTTGGAAATCCATAAGTGCAGAAAAGGAATATTGAAAGTATGGACTTCTGGCATGATGCGGCAGCGCAGAAGCGCTGGCTGCGCCGGTTTATTCTTGCAATTGCTGTGTTGTTGATTCCGGTTGTGATGTTGGCGTTTTACGCGCGGCCTTCGGCCGACGACTATGTCTATGCGGCAAGAACGCACGCAGTTGTACAGCAGTATGGTGCAGATTGGCCGCGGTTGCTGGCAGCTGCCTGGGAAACAACAGTCTATTTCTTCCGGAATTGGCAAGGGTTGTATGTTTCCGGTTTTATACTGGCACTGCAGCCTGCGATTTTTGGAAATGCCTGGTACGGACTGACGCTGGCATGTGTATTGGTACCGCTGTTTCTGTGTCTGTATGCCTGTTCTCGTCTGATTGTGAACCGGCTGGAACCGGCACAAAGACGCCTTCCGTTGGCCTTGTCGGTGCTGTTCCTGTTTGCCTTTATCGAAGGCATGCCCTCGCCGGTAGAAGGTCTCTATTGGTTCAACGGCGCTATGAACTATCTGCCGTATTTTGCTCTTACGGTGCTCAACGCAGGAATCGCAGTAGCACTGTTCACACCGAACAGCATCAGCAAGAAGCGCCGGTTTTGCTATGCGGGCGCAGGGGTGCTGATAGGGTTGACTATCGGTGGTGGCCATCAGGTGGTTGGTGAACTCAATCTCCTGGTACTTCTGTTGATATCAGTGGTGTGCCTGCGGCGGAAAAATTTCTGGATCTGCCCCACATTGGTGGCATCTCTGGCGGGGTTGCTGATTAAC
Source organism: Gemmiger formicilis (assembly GCF_016901605.1). Classification (GTDB taxonomy): domain Bacteria; phylum Bacillota; class Clostridia; order Oscillospirales; family Ruminococcaceae; genus Gemmiger; species Gemmiger formicilis_B. The sequence goes on along the minus strand of NZ_JACJKP010000029.1, from coordinate 4,152 downwards.
ATTACTGCACCGGGCACCAGTGTCCGAACCGATGGCTTTGCACAGGCAGGCTTCCTGGAAGCGGTTGTCAAAAGCTTTTTGTTGGCGGCTATGGAGTGGATTCGGTGGCTGGATGTTCCGCTGCTTTGTCTGCTGCTTTTGCTTGCTTTGCCTCTGCATCGTCTGGCACAAAGCCAGATGATTTCCGATCGGATGTTTCGCTATCCCTGGATGGGGATTGCAGGGACTTTCATCCTCATGTGGGCGATGATTTTCCTGCCTTCTTATACGATGGGCGGCATCGGCGCCGGTCGGTTACTGAATGTGGTATGGATGACCTTCCTTCTGGGTTTGGCAGTTTCGGAGTTTTTGCTGTTCGGATGGCTGGAACGAGTACGAGGGCTGTCGCTGGTACCTGCAGAGCGGTTTCTGCTGCGGCACGGGCACCGTTTGCCGGTGGTTGTAGCCGGAATGCTGGTTTGCATGGCCTGCATCGGAAGCCATACGGTGAAAGAAGGGCAGGACAATTACTTTGCAACCAGTCTGGAAGCTGCTTACGAACTGGCGGACGGACAGGCGGCACGTTTTGCTGCGGCACTGGATGAACGGGAACGTGCTTTGAATGATGCCTCTCAACCGGATGTAGCCATCAGCCCGTTGGGAGCGGAAGAACGGCCCTGGCTGCTGTTTTATACGGACGTATCGGTGGGGCCGGATATGTGGGGGCTTACACCGTACTATGACAAAGACTCTGTTGTGGTAGTAGAAAAAGAATAATGTAAAAACCGGCATGACGCACAGTGTCATGCCGGTTTTTTGCAAAATGGGATATGTTTCGCAGAAGGGCAAAAGAAAACACCACGAAGAAAGAACGAATTCTTTCCGCGCGGCGCAGGTACAATCTTATATGGTTAATGTCAAGGGAAGAATCAGGCACGTTCCTGCACATACCGGATAAATGCATCCCGTTCGGAACTGCTGCGCAAATTAACGGTGTACATCCAGTCACCCATGTCAAGGCGCAGGGCCAAGGGCAACTCATCGCACATTTTCATACGGCTGCCGTAACGCGCCATAATCTGTTCGTGGGAATGTTTGTAACGGTGGCATTCCCGGCGAGAGGCATACACACAGTAGTATTTAGGACCGCGCAAATCCAGGTTGCGGACCTCGTCGTAACACACCATATCAGCCCAGATCTGGTAACAGTCCACCGAATTGGCAAAGTTGATCATATCGGGGGTGTATCCGCCCGCAGGCCGCATGTTGACCTCCAACGCTACATAGTCGCCCTTCTGTCCTAAGCCGGGTTTATCTTCATTCAATTGGAAAAACTCACAATGGAAGAAACGGCTTTTGGCGCCGAAGGCTTTGATGGTTCGAAAACCCACATCTTTCAATGCGGGGGGAACATGCTTTTGCGTCCAATACGCAAGATCCCCTTTTTGGCTGACAATGTCCAGAAGCGGGGTAGGGAAGACGTTGGATGTATAGAACAGCGGTATGCAGTGGGAATCAGCAACGCCATCAAAACTGACGATGGTGCCGTTAATGTACTCTTCCATAATGTAGGGAATGCTGGGCAGCTTTGCAAAAAAAGCCCGAAGATCGCTGTCGTTTTTGAGTTTGTAGGTCGCTTCCGCACCGCAACCGTTATCCGGTTTCACAATGACCGGATAACCTACATTTTGAATAAACTGGCGGGCAGCACTGATGGTGCTGACCATGTGGTGACGGGCAACAGGAACACCGGCAGCGCGATAACTTTCTTTCATTTTGCTCTTGAATTTGATGCGCTCGATGAAATCATTCTGTGCACCGGTTGTAATGTTGAAGTCGGTACGCAGCTGTGCGTCCATTTCCAGCCAATACTCGTTATTGGATTCCAGCCAATCGATTTTTCCGTAATGGAAGGTGAAATAACCGACGGCGCGGACCATCTCATCGTAGTTCCCAAGATTGTCCACACGGTAATACTCCGTCAGACAATCTTTTAATTCGTAGGGGATTTCGTCAAAAGGTGCGTCGCCGATGCCCAGCACATTGACGCCGTTGCGGCGCAGTCGCTCGCAAAAATTCCAATACGTTTTGGGAAAATGCGGGCTGACGAAAACAAAATTCATGAATGATTCGACTTCCTCTCTCACAAAACGGGTTTACACAAACTGGTTTTGTGCAGGATCGTACTCGTATCCCACTTCCGCAAGGGCCGCACACAAAGCCGATGCGTCGGCTTCTTCTTCCTCGCAGAACGCAGCCAGACTGGCATCGCGGTCACGCAGTTTGGTATTTACATAGCTTAATAGAATAATAGGGTCCTGGGGCAGCATGGTATACTCCTTACAATTAGGCCGAAAAAGAGAAAAAGCCGGCCACGGACGTGACCGGCAATTTTTCTTTCCAATCAGACCGCGCGGGTAACTTTACCAGAGCGCAGGCAGCGGGTGCAGGCGTAGATATACTTCGGGGAACCGTCCACGATCGCCTTCACGCGCTTGACATTGGGGTTCCAGGTACGGTTGCTCCGACGATGAGAGTGAGAAACCTTGATACCGAACGTGACACCCTTGCCACAGCAAGAACATTTGGCCATATTGCTTGCACCTCCTTTTCAATAGCTGTACTATTATAACGAATATTTCCTGAAATTGCAAGCCCTTTGCACAAAAAAGTTGAACTTATTTTGTGAAAATCTTCGGTTGACCGAAATTCGTCCTGCGCTGCCTTCGGTAAAAGTGTTGGGGGCTTGTTTTGAGCCATTTTGTACGATATAATAAGATGAAATTTTAATGGGGTGGTGTTTGTTTTGAACGGCTTGCTTTCGCCGTATCAAATTGTGCAATATCTTTTGCGAGCTGTTGTTGTTCTGATTGCCATCCCATTTCACGAGGCGTCGCACGCCCTTGTCAGCCATTGGCTGGGGGATGATACAGCCGTTCGTGCAGGCAGACTTTCCCTGAATCCGTTGCGCCATTTTGATCCGCTGGGTGCATTGTGTATGTTGGTTGGCGGTGTTGGCTGGGCAAGGCCGGTAGGGGTCAATCCGCGAAACTACAAAAATCCCAAGGTTGGTATGGCAGTATCGGCTGCCGCCGGTCCGCTCAGCAATTTTTTACTGGCATGGGCGTCCATGATCGTGTACAAGTGCATTGTGTACAGCGGTATGGGTAACAGGATTCCGGTTCTGATGCTGTTTTTTTATGATATGGTGGTTATGAATTTAAGTCTGACCATCTTTAATTTGATTCCTGTTCCGCCTTTTGACGGCAGCCGCATTGTACTGTTGTTTTTGCCGCAAAGATTGTATTTCAAAGCCATGCGGTATGAGCGTTATATTATGATTGCGGTTCTGTTTCTGGTCTTTTTCGGCCTGCTCAATTGGCCGCTTTCTGCGGCGGTCAACTTCATGTGGGGGCGCCTGGTGGAACTGACAGGATTTGTGGAACTGCTCTGGGGGTAACTTTGCAAGAAGCACTTACTTTTAAGCTGGAAGACTTTGAAGGCCCGCTGGATTTGCTTTTATATCTGGTCGGCAAAAATAAGATGAATCTCTATGATGTCAATATCATGGAGCTGATCGATCAATATACGGCGGCAATCAGAACCTTACAAGCAAACCGCATGGATGTTTCCAGCGAGTTTATTGATATGGCCGCCCACCTTGTGCAGATGAAGAGTGCACTGTTGTTGCCGCGGAGTCCGGAGGCCGAACGGATGAAGGCCGAACTGACCGGACGGTTGATTGAGTACAGTGCTTGTAAAGAGGTGGCTGCACAGTTGGGCAGCCGCGCAAGAGATCTGTACACAGCTGTGCGCGAACCCATGCCGCTGGTCGGCGCTGCTGAATATACACGCCGCCATGATCCAAACCTGTTGGTACAGGCATGGTTCAACCTGATGGGGAGAAGCCTGCGTAAGCGCAAACCGACTCAGGAACGGTTTGAACCGTTGGTGACGGCACCGTTTGTTTCGGTGGCAAGCCGTGTTTCCCATATGCTGCGTGGGCTTCTGCGCGGAAGTTTGCATAAGATGAATCAGCTGTTCAGCAGGGAAGAAAGCCGCAGTACCAATGTGGCAACTTTCCTGGCATTGCTGGAACTGATCCGAGCAGGGCGTGTTCGTGTGGAACAGGACGGCGCACTGGAACTGGATCGCAGCCATAACAGACAAAAG
>NZ_JACJKP010000280.1 GCF_016901605.1 Gemmiger formicilis | reverse complement strand
TCCCGCCGCCACCGAAGAGAGACTGCGGGCGGTGCTGGGCGGGCGCTGAGAAGAGGAACCTCCATGTGGAAGGCACTTCTCGTGCTTCACAAAATACAGATTACAAACAGCAAAGCCAGCCGGTTTTCTAAACCGGCTGGCTTTTTTACTGTTCGGTATGTTCCAGAACCGCCCGGATCATGGTAAGGGCGACTTCCTGCTTTTGCAACGGCACATTCTCCCAGAGCGTTTCGATTGCCTGAATTTTGCTGACCTCATTTTCCTCCAGCTCGTCCTGGAGCAGATAATCCGGAGAAACATGAAGCGCGTTGCAGATGCCGATAAAGACCGGCAGGCTGGGCATCTTTGCGCCGCCCTCGATCTGCCGCAGATAGGTGGCATTGATGTTGCACAGCTCCGACAGCTTGTCCGCTGTCAGACCGCGTGCCTTCCGCACCTCGTTGATCCGCTTTCCCAGTTTGCTTTGTTCCATAGTCTATACCCGTCTATTAGCTCTTGGCGATTATTTTGTTCACTTTAAGGCTACATTATCCTTGCAGGGGAAAATAGATTCTGATAGACTATACTTTATAAGCTAATAGCTTTATGCAGGGGAATGCGGTATGATTGTGACTTTTTGCGGGCACGCCCAGCTTTCGCAGAACAGCGGCGTTGAAAAATGGCTCTATGGGGTGACGAAAAACTCATAGAACAGGGCGCGGCATCCTTTTACCTGGGCGGTTACGGGGACTTTGACAGTTTGGCAGCTTCGGTTTTGAGAAGCCAGAAAAAGCAGCACCCGCAGATTCAGCGGATTCTTGTTCTGGCTTATCTAGGCACCAGGCAGGATGTTTCCGACTATGACAGCACCCTGTATCCACCGCTGGAAACGGTGCCCCGCCGGTTTGCGATTCCCCGCAGAAACCGGTGGATGGTCGATGCCGCCGACGTGGTGGTGGCCTGTGTGCTCCACGACTGGGGCGGAGCCGCCGCAACCCTGCGATACGCCAGGCAAAAAGGAAAGCAGATTATTTCCTGTGAACAGCCGCAGGCCCTCCCTCGAATCACCGAAAAATAAATGGCAGTTATCCTCAAAATGAGGACAACTGCCATCTTTTTTTATCCGGTTTATCGGGCCAACCGGGAGAAGTATTGCTCCAGCTTCTCCTCACAGATCTTCTCCATTTCCGCTTTCTCCCCGGCGGTGAGTTTCTTCCACACTGATTCATCCACCTGGACGATGCCCAGCGTCCGGGTGTGGCGGAGCATCTGCATATCCTCGAACCGCTTGAAGGGGTTGGCCAGGATGTTCCGCTCGGCCTCCTTGTCGGTGTACCCGCCCCGGGCGAACAGACTGTTGGGCTTTTCCACCACCAGTCCGGCAGCCCGGCGACCCTCATAGTAAGCGCGGAAGTAGGCCACGATGTCGGCCAGCTGGATGCGGCCCTTTTCGTCGGCGTGGCGGAGAATCGCCTTAATCAGCACCGGCTTGTAGGAGTAGCTCATATCCATCTGGCGCACCATCTCGAGGAAGAGTTCCTTGCGGTTGGAATCGTCGATGAGGGTCCAGCCGTACTGTTTGGCGTAGCGCTCCAGCGTTTCCTCCTTGAAATACTTGAAGGTACGGTGCTCACTCATGGGCACCACCAGGTCGGGCACCAGCTTGCCCTCCCGCACATACCGCTCGATGGTCTCGGTCTGCACATCCACCCGGCGGACAAACTCCATCTGGGAGATCATCCCGGCGGCCTCGTCCTGCCAGTTGAAGATGTCCACCAGCTCGTAGTCGGTGGCATCCACCGGCCAGTCGATGAGGGCTTCCGGCTTTTCCCCTTTGGCGTAGAGGGCGGCCTCGGCGGCCTTTTCCGCGGCGGGGGCAACGACCTTTTCCCCTGGGCGATATTCCTTTAACTTGAACAGGCGGTGCAGCGACTGGGGCATATTGTACTGGCTGGCGTTGTCCACAAAGTCAAAGACCATCAGGCTCTCTTTCCCCGGGAAGAGCCGCATCCCGCGGCCCAGCTGCTGGGTGTAGAGTACCCGGGACATGGTGGGCCGGGCCATGAACAGCACCTCGATTTCGGGGCAGTCCCAGCCCTCGTTGAGCAGGTCGCAGGCGCAGAGCACCAGAATTTCCCGGCGGACAAACCGGTCCTGGAACTCCCGGCGCTCGGCAGGCTTCATCCCGCCCGAGACCGCAGCCGCAGACACGCC
>NZ_JACJKP010000279.1 GCF_016901605.1 Gemmiger formicilis | reverse complement strand
GGTAGCCTGGGTGCGCTGGCTGATACTGGCCGCCACCTGATCCTGTACGGAAACGCGCCCGTTCAGTGCCCCGATGAATGCCTCCATATTGGGGAAACGATCCTCGGTTTTTACCGCCAACGCTTTCATGATGGCGTTTTCCACATTAGCCGGAATACGGAACCCCAGCTCCGACGGCCTTTTCATGGTATCCCCATGGATCCGTTCCACCGAATCTGGCGGAAGCTGCCCGGTAATGCAGCGGTACAGGGTAGCGCCCATGGCGTAAACATCCGTCCACGGTCCCTGATTGCCGTGGCTGGAATACTGTTCCTCCGGCGCGTAGCCATGTTTTAAGATGACCGACACGCTCTTGCCGTCCCCCAGTGCGAACCGCGCCGCGCCGAAATCCAGCAGACGGCTTTCGCCTTTGGATGTGATATAGATATTGTCCGGGCTGATGTCCCGGTGCAGGAGGTTCAGCGCATGCACCTGAACCAGCGCTTCCATGATCGGCTGCAGAATGGCAATCGCCTGGTTATAGGGGATCTTATCCCCGTTTTTTGCCAGGTAGGCTTTCAGGCTCATACCGTCTATGTACTCCATCACAAAGTATGCGGTGCCGTTCTCTTTGAAATAGTTCTGCACCGATACGATATGCGGGGTGTTTTGCAGTTTGGCAAGGATCTTCGCTTCATCCAAAAAGCGCTCCATACCGTACTGGTAATCCTCCTCCACCCGTCCGGTCAGCGCCACACTATAGTGGTCCGGATGCCTTGTGGCCAGGGCGGAGGGCATATATTCTTTAATCGCAACCTTGATCTCCAGTGTCAGGTCGTATCCCAGATAGGTGATACCGAACCCGCCAATGCCAAGCACCTTTCCTACCAGATATCTCCCGTTTAGGATCGTACCCAGGGGCAGCGCAAGATAGGGCTGCTCGTCGTTCTCATTAAATCCGCATCGGGGGCATGGAATCCCCGGTTCTTTTTCCGCGAAACAGCCATAACAAACACGTTCCGGATTCATTCTCCCACCTCCTCAAGCAATGTATTTTAAGTATAAAACGATGTATTTTGATAGCAAAATACAGTCACTCCTTCCGATTTTTGGACCAGGCATCGTAACACAGATCACCCAGCAGGAGCAATCCCAGCGCCACCAGAAGCCCGATCCACCCGCCCCAGCCCACTAAAGGAAAAAGTGCAAAGGCAACTCCCAGCACAGACCAGATAAGGGCGCTGATTACACGTTCCCTATTCTCAGAGGGGCAGGAAAAGTACCGGGGATTCTTTTCATCCACAAAGAGCACCTCATAACTACCGACTTTGATTTCGTCCTTTTTGGAATACTCTACCCGGGATACTACCCGATACTCCTGTCCATCCAATGTGTACTGGTAGACCGGATGGTATTTATAGTTGGTAATGAAGAAATCGGTGAAATCGTCGTCTGTCCAGCTGACGTCCACATCGCAGATGACGGCGTTCACTCTTCTCCGGCAGCGACGCTTTGACCGTACAGTCCGACAGAATGCCAAAATGATTCCGAAGAGAAACAAACATACTCCAAGGGCAAACAACAAAATATCCCCCATCGCGTCCGTTGCATTCATGCTCCAAACGATTTTATCTCAGCTATGACAAAGAGTTCCTCCGATACCTGCCGCACCCGGTCGACATGCCGCAAGACCAGCGCCTCCAGCCATTTTTCTGCATTGGCCGCTTTTAGAAATTCAATCTGTACTTCCAGGGGTTCAATGTAGAACTCACCTGCATACGCCAGCGCCCCTTCACCTTCCGACAGCGCCGGGAACTCGTGGAGTTCTTTCATTTCACCGTCTGCAGTCAGGTGGAAGACAGCCGCCAGTTCCCGGCCGGCGGCGTCCTCTCCCCACGCTTCCTGGATTCTTCCGTTTTTTAAACAATACCCTGCCATAACGGGTTACTCCTTGCTCACCACAAACCGGTTGGCGTTGTCGCACAGGTAGAAGGTGTCCCCGGTCGACAATTTTTCCGCCACATTCGCCGTCAGCTTTTTGCCGTTGCCCAGGAACGTGCCGTAGGACGATCCCAGATCGGTGATGATAAAGCAGTCTTCATTCGGGTCGTAGACTAGCTGGCAGTGCCGCCCGCTGATACCCGGCGTGTTTTTATCGAATACGATGTTACAGGTTGCCGGGTCTCGGCCGATGACCACCTTGCCCTTTAACAGGTCAAAGCTCTGG
>NZ_JACJKP010000278.1 GCF_016901605.1 Gemmiger formicilis | reverse complement strand
TTGGTTGCCAGACCAGCTTTATTCTAGCACAGGAGGTTCTTTCTCTTCACTAAAGTATTTTTTATCCACCCCCAGTTGAACTGGGGGTTTTATCATGCCTATTCGGCGCCAACACAAAAAGACCTCCTGCCCCAACGGGCAGGAGGTCTTTGCTTTTATGAGGAGGAATCTTCGGCAGGCGGGCTGTCCACCGTAGCCAGCCAGGCCCCGGCTGCCATAAGCAGCAGCGCGACCAGAAAGATGGGGCTGGGTGCCTGGCGGAAAATGGCCAGCGAAAGGCCCGCCCCCAAAAAGGGCGCCACCGCGTAATAAGCGCTGGTTTTGGCCGCTCCCAGCCCCCGCTGGGCGTAGATGTAGAAAAAGATGCTGAGCCCGTAGGCCACAAACCCCAGCGCCAGCGCGCCCAGGGCCGCCAGGCCGTCGGTGAGTCGTTCCCCCTGCAGCAGGGCAATGACCAGCGAACCGCCGCCGGAACCAAATCCCTTGATCACCACAATCTGCAGCGGGTCTTTATCCGAAATGCTGCGGGTGCAGTTGTTTTCCAGCCCCCAGCAGGTGCAGGCCAGCAACACGAACACCGACCCTATCGAAAAGGAGAAACTGCCCGCATCCTCCACCGAGAGGAGAATACTGGAAAGGGTAACCAGCCCGATGGCTGCCCACAGCCGCCGGGAGATCACCTCCCCGAAGGCCAGCAGCGCGATCAGGGCCGTGGCCACGATCTCGAAGTTATTCAGCAGCGAGGCATTGGCCGCCGTGGTTTTGGTAAGGCCGATCATCAAAAAGATGGGCGCGGCAATGTCCAGCACCACCATGCCCACTGTATAAGGCAGGTCCTGCCGGGTCAGCGGGGCTTCGTGGGGGCGGGTCCCGGTACGGCGCTGGATCAGCCGCACCGCCGTCATACCTGTGCCCGCGCCCAGATAGAGCAGTGCCGCCATCATGGTGGGGGGAATATCCGCCAGCAGCCATTTGGAAAGCGGTGCGTTCAGTGCGTAAAAGGCCGCTGCCAGAACGGCCCACAGGATGGATGTTCGGTTGGATGGCATGCCACCGCCTTCTTTCTCCGGGAATTTGCCCGGGCGGAACACGGCCGGGCGTATACTTGCCAAAGAAAGTATACGGTGTACCGTTCGCTCCGTCAAGGCGGTTCACAGAGAAAAGGAAGCCGCACAATAAAGAAACGCATCCCGGGGAACATCCATCTGCAGAGCCACCCCCGGCTGCCCGGTCAGCGGGTCCACAATGCCCACCCACAGGCTGTACCGGCCGGGCGGCAGTGTTCCCACATCGTCCAGGGTCAGCCGGATGGTGTGGCTGCCGGGCCCCCAGTCGGAGAGGGGCGCCCGGATTTGCCCGGACCAGACAGTCTGCCCCGATTCCGCCCGCAGTTCCAGGGCGATGGGCCAGTCGGCATACAGCGGTGCCAGGCCGGTGTTTTCCCAGGTGAGTTCCGCCTGCCATACCGAGGAGAACACCGTCCGCCACAGGGTACACCGCCGCACGCCCAAAGTGTAGCCCATCTCGGCCAGCAGGGTGCGCAGGTTTTCCCCCTGGGCACCGGTCAGTTCGCCGTATACCGGGGCGTTTGGTCCCAGAAAGGTGGTATGGCTTTGACGGAGCAGGTCCAGCGTAGTGGCAAACTGTTTCCCCGTAAAATACCAGCCGTCTTCCTCCCGGGGAGAGAACTCACCTCCGGAGGGGGCCCGCTGCCAGAAATCCGGCATGGCAGGCAGCCATTCGCCGTTCTGGTCGGACTGATAACCGTCGGCGATCCAGGAGAGCCACTGGGTATGGGAATCCGGCAGGCCGAAGGAATCATTGTACAGTCCCAGCCCCTGTTCCTGCCCGATGGTGTAGGGCCGGCGCAGCAGCAGCTGTTCCGGCCGGAACACCGCCAGATAGTCCTGCACATAGCCGTCGGCGACCGCCTGGGTGGGGAACGGCTCAATACCGGCCCCGGTATCCACATGCCATTCTCCCCAGTGGCCCAGGCTGCCCAGTTCCCAAAAAGCCACCTGGGGGTCATCGGCATAGCGGTCCCCCAGCGCTTGAATCAGTTCCCTGTGAGCCTGCCGGAAGACGGGATTTTCATAGTCGGGGCTGAACCCTTTGCCATAGTCCCCGTCGTACCAGGTACCGGCCCCGTCCATGGCATCGTAAAGCCAGCCGGGAATATCCATGTGACTTTCCCCGGTGGGGGTGTCCGGTACCAGCCGCAGG
>NZ_JACJKP010000277.1 GCF_016901605.1 Gemmiger formicilis | reverse complement strand
TGGTAAAAGTGTGGTTGCCAGACTTTTCAGGGCTCCCTTTAGGGAGCGACCACAGGAGATAGGCCCTTATAGGGCCTGTTCAAACCACCCGTTCAACGGGTGGTTTTGATTGTTATTTTGGGCTGTTTGTACAAATCTAAACGGGAACGCAAAAATGTATTCTGATTTCAAAAATACATTTTGTCCATGCTCGCTGCTATTTTCACAGCAGCCAGTTCCGTAATTTTGGACGAATTCAGCTTTCAGTAAAGGGGGCCATTATGGGACGAGACGATCAAAGGCAAGCAGTAGAAAACATTCCCTTGGAACAACTGAAGCCATTTAAGAATCATCCCTTTCAGGTACGAGACGATGAGGAATTTCGGCGTCTTGTTGAGAGCATTGAAATTCACGGTGTAATTCATCCAGCGGTGGCTCGCCAGATTGGTGAGGAATGCTATGAACTAATTTCTGGTCATCGACGCAAAGCGGCTTGTGAAGTATTGGGTTACTCTGAGATGCCTGTTTTAGTCCGGTCTATGACGGATGATGAGGCAGTTGTAAACATGGTAGATGCAAACCTTCAGCGTGAGACGATTCTCCCAAGTGAAAGAGCCTTTGCATACAAAATGAAGTTGGCAGCTATGAGCCATCAGGGGCGTAAAGGATTTACTTCCGCCCAACTTGGGCGGAAGTGTGTCGGAAAAGAATCCAGAGAGTTAATTGCTGAACAAGTCGGTCAAAGTCGCAACCAAATTTCTCGCTATATCCGTCTTACTGAATTGATACCAGAAATTCTTGAAATGGTTGATAATAGAAAAATCGCATTGAATCCAGCAGTATCTATTTCCTACTTGGACAAGAAGCAACAAAAGCTACTATATAAGGTGATGGTAGCACTAAAAGCAACCCCATCTATTTCTCAGGCAAAAGCCATCCGAGAAAAGGCCAGTGAATCAGACTTCACAGAAGATTACTTGGTTTCTATCTTATCGGAAAAGAAACCAAACCAGAGAGAGCCGATGATTGTTGAAGAAGAAGAAATCAAGCAGTATTTCCCCTCGCATTACAATAGTGAACAGATGCACAACACGATTTTACTGTTGATTAGGAATTGGAGTAAAAAGCGTGGCTACACACAATAAAAGGTCATTATACCTTGTCACAACAGGGAGCAGAAAATTTTTCTGCTCCTTTTTTTATTTTTTGCGCAACAAACGGCCTCTGCCGTGGCCTACAAGTGAGAGTTACATCTCATGGACCTTGAAAATTCAGAAGAACATCAGGTACAACCGTCCCTCGGAGAGCCACTACGGTGATACGCCATGACGCCTACGGGTCGAGCGACTTCCCTATCGCCGGTAAAGAGCTTGATAACTTGAGGCCACGATCCAGGGGCAGGGGGAAAACTTACACTCAGCCACAGTCCGAGCGTTAAAAGCGTCGCAGGCAATGGGAGTGTCCGGTACAGAACCGTGATAAATGAATCCTAAATCAAAAGGATGCCGAAATGTTCTTGATTTTAAGAAAACCCAAGGGGGTAGTTTACCCTCTTTATATTCCATCTTCTGTTCAAGACACAGGAGGAAACTGAAATGAACACACAAATTATCGCCATCGCCAACCAGAAAGGCGGCGTTGGCAAGACAACCACCTGCGCAAACCTGGGTATCGGGCTGGCACAGGCCGGGAAGAAAGTGCTGCTGATCGACGGGGACCCGCAAGGAAGTCTGACCATCAGCCTGGGCCACCACCAGCCGGACAAGCTACCCTTTACCCTGTCCGACGCGATGGGCCGTATCCTGATGGACGAGCCGCTGCGCCCCGGCGAGGGTATCCTGCATCACCCGGAGGGCGTTGACCTGATGCCCGCTGACATCCAGCTCTCCGGCATGGAGGTCTCTCTGGTGAACGCCATGAGCCGAGAGACAATCCTGCGGCAGTATCTGGACACCCTCAAGGGACAGTATTCCCATATCCTGATTGACTGTCAGCCCTCCTTGGGGATGCTTACGATCAATGCGTTGGCTGCTGCCAACAGGGTAATAATCCCCGTCCAGGCGGAGTATCTGCCCGCCAAGGGCTTGGAACAGCTGCTCCAGACGGTCAATAAGGTGAAACGGCAGATCAACCCCAAGCTCCAGATCGACGGTATCCTGCTGACGATGGTGGACAACCGCACCAACTTTGCCAAGGAGATTGCGGCTCTGCTGCGAGAAACCTACGGCAGCAAAATCAAAGTGTTCGGAACTGAGATTCCCCATTCCGTCCGGGCAAAGAAAATCAGTGCCGAGGGCA
>NZ_JACJKP010000276.1 GCF_016901605.1 Gemmiger formicilis | reverse complement strand
ACTGCGTCTTTCCACCGTGGAAACGCAGGATTTGCTGGAACGTCTGCAAAAACGATACGATGAACAGGAAAGCGGTTTTGCTTTATTGCGTTTTGGCCCGGACCGCTGGCAGATGACAACCAGGCCCTATTATGGGGAGATTGTCAAGCGAATTCTTGATACACGCCGCAATGCGCCGCTCTCACCGGCAGCATTGGAAGTCCTGGCTGTAATTGCTTATAACCAGCCTGTTTCTCGCAGCTTTATCGAACAGGTTCGAGGTGTGGATTCTTCGTCCACAGTTACAAAACTGTTGGAAAAAGGCTTGATCGAGGAAGCTGGGCGATTGGACCTGCCGGGAAAACCGGTAGCTTTTCAGGTTACCGACACATTCCTTCGTGTGTTCGGACTGGGGAGCCTGCAGGATCTTCCGCCTTTGCACGATGAAGCGGGGGTAGAAGAAACGGCCGAACAGGCGCCGGATGAAGTTCCGGAACAAGACAGCGAACAATTGGAATGGAAGTGAGCAACGATGCCTGTATTGCTTGCTATACTTAAAATTCTCGCGGTTCTGCTGCTGATTCTGGCGGCGATACTGATCACGGCGTTGCTGCTGCCGCTTGGCTTTTCCGTTGAATATAAACCCGGAAAATTCCGGTTGTCGGTTGTGTACGGACCTTTTCGCCGCACATTGTGGGCGTACCGCGCGAAGGCCAAAAAGCAAAGTGCTGTAAGTGAAACCTTATCCACTATAAAGAAGGAAGTACCCAAAAAACCGGAGCAGCAGACGGAACCGATTACGGAAAAAACGAAAACAGAACCTTCTGCACAAGCACCTTCGGAACAAGGCGCACCTGCAAATCCGCCTCCTGTAGTCGAAGAACCGCCCCCGGAAGCAGAAGAGGAACTGGACAAACTGCCTTCTGGTATTCGTGGCCGCTTGGAACGGGCGATAGAGGTGCTGGAAGAAGACCCCAAAGCTATGTTGCAGTGCGTGCTGGGGCATATGCAGTGGCTTGATCGCCATTCTGTATTTAAATTGCACATTCGCCATCTGAATGTGTTCTGGACAGTCACCTGCGACGATGCAGCAGCAACAGCAATTACCTATGGCGCTGCCATGGGGGCATTAAATACAGCGCTGGCACTGATGCAGCAGACTGTACGGCTGCAAAGTGACCGCCTGTGGCTGGAACCGGATTTTACCGGCGCGCGCCGAACGGAACGCAGAATTTCTTTTACCGTGTCGGCCAGTGCCGCATTGATGATCCATCTGCTGTACCGGATCTGGAGAGATCCTTTGCTGCAGCCGAAAACACAACCCAAAACCGAAAACAATTGACCGCATAAATTTGAGGAGGAGTTATTATGGCAGAGCATCCTATTCAAGGTTTGATGGGCGTTACCATCGACAAGATTCGTGAAATGGTAGATACCAGTACGATTATCGGCGATCCGATCCATGTGGACGCTGCCACTACCATCATCCCTGTTTCCCGTGTCACCTTCGGTTTTGCGTCTGGCGGGTCTGACGTAGCGCCGAAATCGGACAAGCAGATGTTCGGCGGCGGTACCGGTGCCGGAGTTTCCGTTACGCCGGTTGCATTCCTTGTGATTTCCGGAGGAAATGTCCGCACGGTCCAGCTGATTGAAAAAGTTACCGCGGTGGATAATGCGATTGCGGCATTGCCGGATCTGGTTGAGAAAATCACCGCTATGATGAAGAAGGATAAGCCTGAAGAGGCCGAACCCAAAGCGTAAGGAGTAAGCATGGCAGAACAACGGATACAAAAAGTACTGGCTGATCAGGGGATTTGTTCCCGCCGTGAGGCTGAACGACTGATCGCCGCCGGAAAAGTAAAAGTCAACGGACATCCCGTGGGGTTGGGAGATAAAATGGACCCCGATTACGATAAGGTTTCTATTGATGGAAAAAACGTTCGGATCGTGCGTAAGCGTCAATATACCTATATTATGCTTCATAAGCCCAGAGGATATCTGACCACCAGATCCGATGACCGGGGCAGAAAGACCGTTATGGATCTGGTAGCCGATGTACCGGCTATGCTGCGGCCGGTTGGCCGCCTGGACAAAGACAGCGAGGGTTTGCTGTTGATGACTGATGACGGCGCGTTCATTAACCTGCTTACTCATCCTTCCGGAGGCGTGGGCAAATTGTACCGGGTTACGGTCAATCCGCGCGCAACGGAAGAACAGGTTGTTCAAATGGCATCCGGCGTTGTCTTGGATGACGGCGTGCGCACACAGCCATGCGTCATCCATGTTGTGACGGACGAACCGGGACGTAC
>NZ_JACJKP010000275.1 GCF_016901605.1 Gemmiger formicilis | reverse complement strand
TGAAACAGCACAGCGTGATCGACGTGGTGTTCGGCATCCTGTTGGCTCTGGCGTTGGATTACGCCGCCACCGTGTTCCAGCACGAGGCTTCGCCCCTGGGCCGCCAGCAGCGGCTGGCCCGCAAACAGCAGCGTTTGCCGGAATGGTGGTAAAGCCGTTCTTTTGATTGCAAAACCAAAACCGCCCGTGACGATTCCGTCACGGGCGGTTTTTATTCCTATTTTACAGCGCGTAGATAATAATACCCACAACGATCATGACCAGCGCCGCAATCTTTTTGGGATTCATCTTCTCATGGAAGATGGTCACACCAAAAATGGTCACATAGAGATACCCGGTTGCTTCCAACACCGGACCCACGTTGAGCGGCACACCTTTATAGGCCAGCATCGTCAGCAGCGTACACCCCACAAACAGACCGTAGCCCAGGATGACCCGCCAGTCGGTATATTCCTCCAACAGCGTTTTGTGTTCCCGCAGTGCCGCCTTTTTCAGCAGCACCTGCGAAACCGATGCCAGAAAGGTGCTGCAAAGATACAGCAGCACATACGGCAGTTGTGCCTGCGTCATTTGTGCTCCTCCCCTTCCTGGTCAGCCCGCACAAACAGCAGGATACCGGCAATGATGATCACAGCCCCCACTGCCTGCCGCGGCGTGATGCCTTCCCCGAAGATAAGAAACCCCAGCAGAATGCCCCACACCACCGTAACCGCTTTGTTGGCGTAGGCAGTAGTCAGCGGCAGATGCTTGATCACCTGCTGCCAGCCAAAGGCATATACAACAAGCGCCAGCATCATGGCGCCATACAGCAGAATAAAGGCCATGCTCAAAAAGGACTGCTGCGCCGCCAACTTGCTGAACACACTGCTGGTGGCATAGATGCCCAGAATCAGATGGAGCAACAGAAACCATTTTGCCCGTTTCACTTTGTTTCCTCCCCATCATGGTGCAGATACTCCCGTGCCACATACTGTGGTGCGGCATTGGCACACATATAAATGCGGCCCACATATTCCCCTATAAGGCCCAGTACGATCAGAATAGCGCCCCCCAGCAGGAGCAGCAACGCCGTGGTGGACGCCCACCCCAGCGGGGCAGCGTCACTGACAAAATGATTGATCACAATGTAAATCAGATACAGGAACCCGGCAATTGCCGACAATGTTCCAAAATAGGTGGCAATACGCAGCGGTTTGACGGAGAACGAGGTAAATCCGTTCATCCACAGCGCCAGCAGCTTGCCCAGGGTATACCCGGAACTTCCTTCTTCCCGGGCACGGTGGTGGACCGGAACATTGCAGATGTTCTTGGTTGTACGCAGCACCAGACCGATCACATAGGGGTAGCAGTGCTCATAGCGGATCATTTCATCCACCACAAAGCGGCGGGCCGCAAAATAGCTGTTGACCACCAGCTCCGGCGGCTTGCCCAGCATAACCTCCGTCATTTTGCTGTTGACCCAGCTGCCCAGGTTGCGCCACCCGGCCTGTTTTTTATTATCATAACTGGCGTAGACAACATCATGTCCGGCTTCAATCTGCGCAAGCAGTTTGCCCACTTCGTTAGCCGGGGTCTGGCCGTCGTCATCCAGGCAAACCACAACATCTCCGGTGCACTGGTGGAATCCGGCCATCAGTGCCGCATGCTGCCCAAAATTCCGGGCCAGGTCTACTCCCTGCACATGGGCATCGGCTGCCACCAGGCGGCGGATGGTTCCGATGGTATCATCCGGCGAGCAGTCGTTGACCAGCACGATCTCATAATCGTACTGGGGCATCGATTGCATCGTCGCCGTGATCTCTGCCACCACATCCGCCAGCGTGTGCGCAGAGCGGTAACACGGGATCACATAAGAAACTTTTTGCATGGTTGTTCGCCCTTCTTCCTTGTTATTGCAAACCTTCCGGCTTCTCATAAACCACCAGGTCCTCTGTAGAAACCAGTTCCTGCCAGCCGTCCGTTACCAGCCGGGTCTCGGCTTCGCTGCCGTGCCCCACCATGACATACTGAGAATGGATGGGATTTTCGGCATTGGCAAGATAGGTATTCTGATCAAACTGTATTCCCATGCCCGCCGGAACGGCATAGAGGTAACCGTGAAACACATCATCCCGGAAGGCATACGCCAGCGTGTGGGCCCACGGATCTTCATTCTGCTGGGCTTCCTCACGGGCAGACAGCGCTTGCGCCACAATCTGCATCTGGCTGTCCATCTCAGCATTATAAACCGGCAACACACTGTTGGTCAAATGATACGGCAGCATCACCAGCAGCGGCAGGCAGAGCCAACCGGCAAAACGGTCCTCATACACCAACACCGCCAGCAATACCA
>NZ_JACJKP010000274.1 GCF_016901605.1 Gemmiger formicilis | reverse complement strand
GGCGGCAATCAGCAGAAAGTAATTTTCGGCAAATGGCTCGAGCGTGAACCGCAGGTCTTTATGATGGACGAGCCCACCCGCGGTATCGACGTTGGTGCCAAGTACGAAATCTACGAACTGATCATCCAGATGGCGAAGCAAGGCAAAACGGTTATTGTTGTCTCTTCGGAAATGCCCGAGATTTTGGGTATTACCAACCGAATCGGTGTGATGTCCAACGGACATCTTTCCGGTATCGTGAACACCAAAGAGACAAATCAGGAAGAGCTTTTGAGACTGAGCGCCAAATACCTGTAAGTGGGGGATAAAACAAATGGCTAATAGTACAATTCTTTCTGCGGAGCGAGAAGCCGAACTCCGCAAGCCGATTGACGATTATGTCGGCAAAATTCAGGCTCAAATCGATGAGCTGCGTGCCAATGGTACGGATAAGGTCGTCAATATTACGAACGACCTGGACAACCTGAAGCGCGACCGTATCTATACTGCCCAGGAGAAGGCAGAGCGCGAAGCCCGTATGAAGGCCGAGCTGGAAGCCGCCAAAGCCGTTGAGGCCAAAAACAAAGATCAGGTTTCCAAGCTGATTGCCGATGCGGAAGCTTACCTGAAGGCACATTATAAAGCAGATTATTATCAGCATGTTGTTGCCAGCTGCAAGCTGGAAAAAGTTGCAGCACAGCAGAAGTACCAGGCAGCTGTCGCAACGTTGGAAAAGGAGCACCAGGCTTCTATCGCCAAGCTGACGGATCAGCAGGAAATCAAGGACGAAAAGTACGTTCACAAAAACCGTCTGTTCGACGCCAAGATGCAGCGCGACAAAGACCTGCAGGCTGTCAAGGATCGTCAACACGCAGCCTTTGATCATGAGTATCACCTGATCGATATGCTGCGCATGTCCAAATTCACGTTTGGCGAAACGATGGCGCAGCGCTGGGAAAACTACAAGTACACCTTTAACCGCCGCGACTTCCTGTTGAGAAACGGTCTGTACATTGCAATTATCGTGATCTTCATTGCGCTGTGCATCATCACGCCGATTGTCAAGAATGTGCCGCTGCTGACGGTCAATAACATCTTGAACATTCTGCAGCAGGCGTCTCCCCGTATGTTCCTGGCCCTCGGTGTTGCCGGTCTGATTCTTCTGGCTGGTACGGACCTGTCTATCGGCCGTATGGTCGGTATGGGTATGACCGCCGCCACCATCATCATGCACAAGGGTATCAATACTGGTTCTGTCTTCGGTGTCACCTTTGACTTCACCGGTCTGCCCGTTGTCCTTCGCGTCTTCATGGCATTGATTGCCTGTATTGTTCTGTGCACGATCTTTACCACCATTGCAGGTTTCTTTACGGCCAAGTTCAAGATGCACCCGTTCATCTCCACCATGGCCAACATGCTGGTAATCTTCGGTCTGGTCACCTACTCTACCAAAGGTGTTTCCTTCGGTGGTATTGAAACCGACATTCCCAACATGATCATCCCCAAGATCGGCGGCTTCCCCACCATCATTCTGTGGGCCATCGCAGCTGTTGTAATTGTCTGGTTCATCTGGAACAAGACCACCTTCGGCAAGAACCTGTTCGCTGTTGGCGGTAACCCTGAAGCAGCTTCCGTTTCCGGTATTTCCGTCTTCCGTGTAACCATCGGTGCGTTTATCCTGGCCGGTATCCTGTATGGTTTCGGTTCCTGGCTCGAATGTATCCGCATGGTAGGTTCCGGTTCCGCCGCATACGGCCAGGGCTGGGAAATGGATGCCATTGCAGCCTGTGTTGTCGGTGGCGTTTCCTTCACCGGTGGTATCGGTAAGATTTCCGGCGTTGTTGTCGGTGTCTTCATCTTCACCGCTCTGACTTACTCCCTGACCACCCTGGGCATCGATACCAACCTGCAGTTCGTGTTCTCCGGCATCATCATCCTGGTAGCCGTTATGCTTGACTGCTTGAAGTACGTCCAGAAGAAGTAATTCTTATTTCTTCACCCTAATCCAGTCTAAAAAATCCGCCACAAGAAAAAACTTGTGGCGGATTTTTTTCTTTATAACAACAGCGGCACTGCCAAGTGGGCAGTACTGCTGTTGTTTTTATTACATAGCAGGAAAGAACATTTTATGTCCTTTCCCCTTTTTATTCGTCATCATCCTCGATGACTCTACCGATGCCTTTTCTGTAGAACGGTTCACTGCCACGCATTCCCTGCTGGCCGAGGGGCGAAACAGATGTGGTAATATTCAAATCCATTTTTTGCTCGCGCCCGGCCAGATAAGGACGAGCCGCCTGAGCCACGGCAGCAAACAGCTTCTCATCTTTGGGTCCATCCAGAATCAACAAATAACTTTTCCTCGTATCGTTCACAATCATGAT
>NZ_JACJKP010000273.1 GCF_016901605.1 Gemmiger formicilis | reverse complement strand
GAAGGCCACGGCGCAAGCCGTACGCTCTGCAGCGCTGATGGCGTTGGCACGTCCGCCGGCCACAGACTCGGTGTCGTAGTAAACGCCCAGCGGCAGCGAGTAACCGCTGACCAGGCTTAGCACCATACTGGCTTCTTCCACCGCTTCCGCCTCATTGATGGCCTGGCTGTAGAAGTAAACGCCCACCTTCAGGCCGGCATTGATGGCGCCCTGGATATTCTGCCGATAGGTAGAATCCTCTACCAGCGCACCCGTACCATAACCGCGGTAACCACAGCGGATAATGGCAAAGGTGATGCCGTCGGCCTTGACCGCGTTCCAGTCGATCACACCCTGGAATTTGGAAACGTCAATACCGCGGGACGTACGGTTCAATGCACCGTCTGCACCAAAGGTGTATACATCTCCCTGAATGACCTGGTTGCCCGTGACAGGCTCATGCGTAACCGGGTCATAGTAATAGGTCACACCGTCAATCTCCTGCCAGCCGGTGTAAACATACTCCACCTTTTCGGTGCTGGTCACATCAAAGCCATATCCAGCCAATGCGCTTGCCTCGATCTCATCCGGCCAACCGGCAGTGGGATCGCTGGGCGTTGCCGTAGGAGCGGCGGTGGGCACTGGCGTTGCCGTGGGAGACGGCGTAGGCACCGGGGTCGGTGCCGGCGTGGGAGCAGGCGTTGCCGTGGGCACCGGCGTAGGCGCCTCGGTAGGAATCGGTGTCGGTGTTGCCGTCACTTCCGGGGTGGGCGCAACGGTCGGAGTAGGAATAGGAGTCACTTCCGGGGTGGGGGTAGCTACTGCTTCGCTGCCGCTGTCCGAAGGAGCAGGCGAAGCTTCCCCTTCTGCCAACAGCTGGGTACCATCATCGGTGCGATGCGCCATCTGCATAGTGCGTCCGGTATTGCCCAGCGTCACGATGGAGTCCGCAGCCCCCGGCAGCCAGAGGGACATATTGCTGTTGGGGGCATAACCTCCATCCCGCTTGGCACCAACCAGTTCCTGCGTGCCGTCTTTGTAAACCGGCAGATACGCCGTCTC
Organism: Gemmiger formicilis; assembly: GCF_016901605.1. Lineage (GTDB taxonomy): Bacteria > Bacillota > Clostridia > Oscillospirales > Ruminococcaceae > Gemmiger > Gemmiger formicilis_B. Next base: position 1,320 of record NZ_JACJKP010000273.1, on the reverse strand, counting down.
GCTGCCGTCGGACAGCATAAGATGGCCGCTGCTGCTCAGCTTTGCAGTATATGTAACGGTCTTGCCCTTTTCCTCGGCAGCACTTTCAGCATACTGGACGGTGTCGGTCACTTCTTCCGCGATAGGGGCGGCACCGGCAGTATTCACCGCGGAGTCTTCCGCGCTCTCGTTTACCTGATTCGCCTGAACGATCTTATCTTTGACCGCTTCCACATCCGCTTTATAGACCACTTTTTCCTGCACGGTAACCGTGGTACTTTCCGGCACCAGATATCCTTCAATGGGCTGAACCGTCACAGTATACTCACCGGGGTCCACATCTTCCGCCAAAGCCGTACCGGTTTCGGTATCCACCGCGTAGTCGGCGGTTTCGCCCTCCGAATCCGTCAGGGTCACTGTTGCTTCCACACCGGTAAGCGGCAGTTTTTCCGGGGTATCTTCCCCATCCTTTGCTCCCGGCGTTGCCTGGGGCTCCTCTGCAGATTCTTCCGTCTGTTCCGCCAGTGTGTACAGCTGAACGCCCACGTCCTGCTGCACCACGCTCACGTCCGCCAGCAACTCCACATCCGGTTCCGGTGTGGGTTCCGGTGTCGGAGTCGGAGTAGCCACCGGTTCCGGCGTCGGGGTGGGCGTTGCTTCCGGGGCCGGCACCGGCGTGAAAGAAGCCGCAAACACACCCAGGCCGATGCTTGCCGTCAGCACGGCCGCCGAACCGCCGGCAACCAATTTGTATAAGGGCAGCCGCGCAAAGGCATTGCCCGAAAAATATTTCATGGGATTCCGCTTATTGAACATCCTTACCTCACCGTTCACCAAAATAAAAACAGATAAAAGACACTATTGCGCCATGTATAAAATCATAGCATGAAAGGCTGTTTTTCCGCAAGAGGTCAAACAGCCAAAAAAGCGGCTTTTTCCTGTAAATTTTTGACATTATTTCACGGTCGCTTATTGGGGTGCCAGCACCGGATTTTTGCCTGTTTTTACCGTTTTTTTGCTATATTGTGGGCAATTTCTTTCTTGATACCATTGGTTGTATGCATGATACGTTTTTGTCCTGCCAAAGAGATATACACCCCACACCCCCCTGAGCGTTCTACAGTATTAGTAATATGGGCCGCCTGTTTCGGAATTTTTTAGAGCGTATATCGTCAGAGGTTGTTTTTTTCTTGACAAAACGGTTCACCGGTGTATACTGTTTACTGGACATAAAAACAGGGGCGCTGAGGGGCATCCTCGGCTGAGATCGAAGCAAACCGCAGCTTCGGGTCGCCTTGAACCTGATCCGGATAATGCCGGCGTAGGAAGTTTGACCCATCA
>NZ_JACJKP010000272.1 GCF_016901605.1 Gemmiger formicilis | reverse complement strand
GCCCTGCCATCACGGCTTTACATTATGTCACCACAAAAATGGCGGGTGAAAAAGACGGCACTCCGGTGGTCGGCAATTTTTTCAAGTCATTCCGGGCAAATTTCCGCCAGGGCGTACTGATGGGAATTCTTTTTGGGGCCGCAGGGGGATTTCTGGGCTATGATATCTATCTTCTATGGCATTCCGGGAATTTCCAAAACAGCATCTTTAAGATTTTGATTCCCGTGGCAGCAATCGCTTATATGATGACCTTCGTATATGCTTTCCCGCTGCTTGCAAGATTCAACAATACGGTTTTAGGTACCATACGGAATGCGTTTATCATGTCTGTGACCTCTTTGCCCAAAACCTTTTCCATGTTGTTGTTGATAGGCGCATGTGTAGCATTTACCCTGTATACACAGACCACATTGCGCTATGGACTGTTTTTGTGGTTTGCGCTGGGGTTCTCTTCGATTGCTTATGCAAATGCATTTGTTTTAAATGGCGTTTTCATGAAGTGCTCGGAGCAGTACTCTTCTCAGATAAATCAGGAGCAGTCTCAGGATACTACGGAGAATTCAGACGGCAAAAAGTAACCGTTTGACGGCATAGAATAAAGCAGAAGAGCGCAGGAGTCATCTCCGGCGCTCTTGTCTGGAAATCAGGCTTTCAGTGTAAAGGCAGCAACGCTGCATGCGGGCAAGAGGGAAGTAAAGCTGTTGGTACCAACAGTTATGTTTGTCAACGGCTTCGGCTCGACTTGATGGGGATTATCGAACGTATTGTAGGCAGCCGCGCCGGCACCATCACCGCTAAGAACCTGACCGGTGATGGAAGTAAACTTGCTCAGGCCATCCCAGTGAATTTCAACAGGCACAGAGGAATGATCGCTGAGGTTGACAACGGTAACCAGCACATTGCCGTTATGGTCTTCACTGGCGGAAACGTGCAAATTGGGAACCTTGCAGTCTGCCCCGTCTGCACCGATGAGCGCTGTTTCTGCGTAAGTTTCCAGCTGGCGAGCCCCCTGGTGGCCTTTGAACATATGGAACACGTGATACGTGGGCGTGCAAAGCATGCGCGGCCCGTCGGTAAGAATCATAGCCTGCAACACATTGACCGTTTGTGCAATGTTGGCCATGACGACGGAATCACAATGATCGCCAAAGATGTTCAGGTTGACTGCAGCGACCAGGGCATCCCGCATAGCGTTTTGCTGGTACAGGAAATGGGGGTTGGTTCCTTCCTCCACATCAAGCCATGTACCCCATTCATCAATTACAAGCCCCAGATTTTTGTTGGGGCAGGCCTGCCGCATCCGTGCGGTGTGGTTTTCAATCAACCCCTTCATCTGAAGGGCTTTATACATGGTAATATAATACTCTTCGCGGCTGAACTTGGTGGCAGAGCCTTTGTGCTCCCATTCGCTGCCGGGAATGGTGTAGTAATGCAGGCTTAAAGCGTCTACCAGCGCCCCGGTCAGTTCAGCAACCCGTTGCGTCCAATCGTAGTTGAAATCACAGGCGCCGCTTGCAATTTTGTAAATCTTGTGGGAAGGATCGTAGTCCCGTAGGAAACTGGCATACTGACGGCACAGATCGGAGTAGTAGTCTGCGCGCATATTGCCGCCGCCGCCCCACATTTCGTTGCCGATTCCCCAGTACTTTACGTTCCAGGGTGCATCCTGACCGTTTTGCCGCCGCAAGTCCGCCATGGGGGAAACGCCGGGCATGTTGCAATATTCGACCCAGTCGCACATTTCCTGTACAGTGCCGGTGCCTACGTTTCCGTTGATGTATGCTTCGCATCCCAACTGACGGCACAGCTCCATAAATTCATGGGTGCCAAAGGAATTATCCTCCCGTACACCACCCCATGTGGTATTGATCAGCGTCTTACGGGAAGACTTGGGACCGATGCCGTCCCGCCAGTGATAGGTGTCTGCAAAACAACCGCCCGGCCACCGAAGGACGGGAATATCCAGCGCTTTGAGAGCATTGACAACATCGGTGCGCATTCCATTCTGGTTGGGAATCTCGGAATCTTCGCCTACATACAGGCCGCCGTAAATGCAGCGCCCCAGATGTTCGGCAAAATGCCCGTAGATGTTTTTATTGATGGTGCCGACAGAGCGGTTGCCGTTAATGAAAATCAACATTGACATAGCCTCCTGAATGTGTGGTCCAGTAAACTGCGGTTCATGGAAAAAAGCAAACCGAAGGGGAAGGAAAAAATCGTTTTTTCGGTAGGGTACATTATACCGTTGCTTCTTGCGGGAACCAGATGCGGTAATGCCCGCTTAAAGCAAGCAGCGCAAAAAGATACAGGCAATTGTCATAATAACGCCGCGGTCCGGAACGGAGCGGAGTGCTAAAGAACCGGCGGAGCCATTCATCCGCGCAGGCGTCATCCAGAATCAGGGAACCCTGCGCAA
>NZ_JACJKP010000271.1 GCF_016901605.1 Gemmiger formicilis | reverse complement strand
GATCTGTTATGCCTTCGGAGCCGTGGTACTGCTTACCGGCGTCGTCTGCCTGATCCAGTATGTGCGCGTCCGCGGCAGCGGCTTTACCGCTCCCTTTTTGCTGGTAGGCGGCATCGTCACCACCGCGCTGGGCCTGTTTTCGCTGGCACAGCCCCAGGTGGTGGCCAGCTTCCTGCCGGTGGTGTTCGGCATCTTCATTCTGTTTGACGGGTGCAGCCGCATCGGCACCGCCCTGGACCTGGCCAAGCGCCGCGGGGACAAATGGTGGGTGATGCTGCTGTTCAGCCTGCTGTCCATCGCACTGGGGATTCTGCTGCTGCTCAATCCCTTTGGGGCCGCCGTCAGCGTTGTAGCCCTGTGCGGGGTGCTCCTCATTGTGGAGGGTGTAGTCAACCTGAGCTGTGTGGTATACGCCGCCATGGAACTGCGCGCCCTGGACCGTATGACCGATGCCGCCATGAACGCTACCCTGGGCGCTTTGGGCGATATGCTGGACGAGGAAGAAGCCGCCGCCCTGAACGCCGACCACGAGGGCGTGGTCTACAACGCCGAGAGCACCGAAGTGCCCGACGACACCACCGCCCCCCACTGACCCCGATCCATTTTATTCAGCAAGGAGAGTTTCCCCACCCATGTATGACCTGATTATCGTAGGCGCCGGCCCGGCCGGTATCTTTACCGCCCTGGAACTGCTGCGCAAAAGCAACAAGCCCCACAAAGTGCTGCTGGTGGAAAAAGGCAAGCCTGTGGAAAAGCGCCACTGCCCCAAAGACAAAACCGGTGTATGCGTCAACTGCAAACCCACCTGCGCCATCACCACGGGATTTTCCGGCGCCGGTGCCTTTTCGGACGGCAAGTTGTCCCTTTCCTACCAGGTGGGCGGCGAACTGCCCGACCTGATCGGGGAAGATTTTGCCCAGGAACTGATCGACTACACCGATAAGATCTATCTGGAATTCGGTGCCGACCCCAAGGTAGAAGGCATCTACGAAGGGCAGGAGATCAAGGACATCCGCAAGCGGGCCATTCAGGCCGGTCTGCAGCTGGTGGACTGCCCCATCCGTCACCTGGGCACCGAGAAGGCCCAGCAGCTGTACCTGAACATCCAGAACCATCTGCTGGATGCCGGTGTGGAGATGTTGTTTGAAACCGAGTGCGAAAACATCCTGCTGGAAGGCACCGTCTGCAAAGGTGTGCGCCTGCGGGAGAAAAACGGCACCCGGGATGTGCTGGCCAAACAGGTGGTCATTGCCACCGGGCGCCGGGGCGCCGACTGGCTGGAAAAACTTTGTGCGGAACACAACATTGCCCACAAGCCCGGCACCGTGGACATCGGCGTGCGGGTAGAGTGCCGCAACGAGGTCATGGAAACCATCAACAAAGTCCTGTACGAGGGCAAGCTCATCGGTTATCCGGCCCCCTGGCGCAACAAGGTGCGCACCTTCTGCCAGAACCCCGGCGGTTTTGTGGCCCAGGAAAACTACGACAACGACCTGGCCGTGGTCAACGGCCACAGCTTCAAAGAAAAGAAGAGCAACAATACCAACCTGGCCATTCTGGTCAGCCACAATTTTACTGAGCCCTTCAACCAGCCCATTGCCTACGCCCAGAAAGTAGGCGAGCTGACCAACATGCTGGGTGCCGGGCATATTCTGGTACAGCGCTACGGTGATATTCTGGACGGCAAGCGCACCTGGGCCAAGGAACTGGCCCGTGCCAACGTGCGCCCCACCCTGAAAGACGCCGTGGCCGGTGATATCACCGCCGCCATGCCCTACCGTGCCATGGTCAACATCATTGAATTCATCAAGATGGTGGACCAGGTAGTGCCCGGTTTTGCCAGCCCCGAAACCCTGCTGTACAGCCCGGAACTGAAGTTCTATTCCAACAAAGTCCGGATGGATACCGACCTGGAAACCAACATCACCGGTCTGCACTGCCTGGGCGACTCCTCCGGCTGGACCCGCGGCCTGATGATGGCTTCGGTCATGGGTGTGCTGATGGGCCGCAAACTGATGGAAAAGCACGGTTTCTGAACCGATTTTTCGCAACACACAAAAACCCCTGCCGGGAATCCCCGGCAGGGGTTTTCTATTAGGAGGAATCGATCAGCCGGCACTGCTGCCCAGGGTCACGCTCAGGCTCAGGATTTTGCCTTCCCGTTCCACCTGCAGGGTCACGGTGTCGCCCACATTCTTGTCGGCCAGATAGCTCTTGATGCTGCTGGAGGAGGATACCGCCGTGTCATCTACCGAGATGATCCGGTCGCCCACCTGCACGCCGCCTGCTTCGGCACCGCTGCCCGCGGTAACTTCCACCACGTAGACGCCGGTGCTGCTCACGCCCAGCTGCTGGGCAGTGGCCGCATCGCTGACGTCATAGATCTTGACGCCCAGCGCCGGACGCGCCACAGAACCGTTCTCGATCAGTTCCTGGGCAA
>NZ_JACJKP010000028.1 GCF_016901605.1 Gemmiger formicilis | reverse complement strand
GGTACGCGCCAACAGTTCTTCCATCAGACGATCCACCGGCAGCGTCCGTGCCAGACGGCGGTATTCGGCCAGTGCCTCGGTAAAAGCGGAGAACCGTTTCTGCCCCCCATACAACACAGCGCCATACAGGCTGCCTTTGGGACAGGCCCGACGCAGCGCCACCAGATCGTCCGGCGTATACGGAAACATAGGACTGAGCAGCACCGATGCCAACGGAATGTCCTGGGCAGGGTTATCGATCACCCGCAGCAGCGCCGCAAAGGGACGGATATGGGGTTCATCCAGCAGATCCGCCGCCGTATCGGCAAACACGGGAATCTCCGCGGCGCGGAGCGTTTCTTCATATACAGAAAAATCCGAACGGCCGCGCAGAAGAATACAAAAATCCTCATACCGGCAAGGGCGCAGTCCTTCTTTGCTGCGCACCAAAAAGCCTTGCTGCATCATTTGCGCAATGCGCCGGGCAATGACCGCCGCATCTCCGGCGGCATCAGCACCTTCGATCACATCCACTTCGCACAAACCCGGATAGGTTCCGTCATCCTTGCCCACGACCAGCCGCTGGCCTTCGCCATAGGCAACGCCGCCCAGACCTTCCGAGAAAAAGACCGAAAACAGGTAGTTGATTCCCGCGATGACCTGCGGTGCACTGCGGAAGTTTGCATCCAGTGCCAGGGTGGCCGGTTCCGGCACCGGCTGCGGGTACGGCTGCCAGTGCAGCTGTTTGCCCAGGAACACCGCCGGGTCTGCCTGCCGGAAACGATAGATGCTTTGCTTGATATCTCCTACAAAAAACAGGTTATCCGCCTGGGGAGAGGCCAGCGCAAAGTAAATGGCATCCTGCAAGGCGTTGGTATCCTGATATTCGTCCACCAAAACGGCGGAATAGCGCTGGCTGACCGTGCGGCACAGGGAGGTGCGTTCCCCTTCCGGTGTGATGAGAAGGTCCAGGGTAAGATGCTCAAAGTCTGCATAGTCCAGCAGTTTTTCTTCACATTTGGCAGCAAAACAGGCATCGGCAAAACGCTGCGTAACCCGTACCAGAGCTTCCACCAGCGGCGCCGCACGGCGGCGGTCCTGCTGGTATTCCTCTGCCGTGCAGAGCAAAAACTCATTGCGCAGCCCTTCGATCTGCTTTTTGGCACGGGAACGCAGTTCACTGGCTGCGAAAGCCGCAGGATTGGAATCCTTGCCGCCTTTGATGCGCCCCGCTTTTCGCCAGGCGCCGCCGGTTTCCACCAATGCCGCAACCGCGGTATCCCAGTCCCCTTGTTCCAGTTTCTGGCACAGCCATTCTACCTGTGCCGCGTCGTCCTGCAGAACCGCCGTATACGCCGCATCCGCCGCTTCGTCGCGGGCCGCCGTGCGGGCACCCGCTTCCAGCAATGCCTTGGCGCCGCGGGCGCGAGCCAGCGCAATACACAACAGGTCCTGCCCCCACGGTGTATTCTGGGGCGGTGCATCCTGCTTCCAGAGTTCTGCAAAGGACTGCAACGCTTGCACCGGATGCGGCAGCGAACGGCTGAAATGATACAAATCCAGCACCGCGTTGCCCGCCGTCTGGTCTGTGCGGCCACGGTCATACAGATCCGCAAATGCGCGGAAATCCGGGTCTTTGTAGGCGTCCTCCAGCACATCGGCCAGGGTTTCCTGCTCGATGCGGGCCAGGTCCGCTTCCTCCGCTGTTTCAAAATCGGGCGGCACATCCAGCGCCGCAAAATGCTGCTGTACAAAATGCAGGCAGAACGCATCCACCGTGCCGATGGATGCCCGTTGCAGAAGAAGCTGCTGCCGGCGCAGACGCACATCCCCGGGATGGGCGCGCACCTCATCTGCCAGACGATTGGCAATGTCTGCACGAAGTTTGGCCGCAGCCGCATTGGTAAAAGTCATGATCAGCAGGCTGTCCGCTTCCACCGGATGGACCGGGTCGGTAATCAGACCCACCACACGCTCTACCAGGACGCGGGTCTTGCCGGAACCGGCCGCAGCCGAAACCAGCAGACTGCCGCCCCGCGCTTCGATAGCCGCAGCCTGGGCGGGGGTAAATTGAATTTTGGGTGTATCCGGCATGGGGTTCTCCTTTTATTCTTCAAACGGATCGGAAGCAACATCCACCTTGCGTTCATGCTCGCCGTCCCGATGGGCACAGGCAATCCGGAAATCGCAATAAGCACAGGGACTGCGCCCGTTGTTGCAGAGCGGCTCGGCATCGATTTTGCCCGCATAGAGATTTTGCGCCATCTGCACCAGCAAACCATCCAGATGGTCCCGGATGCGGGCTAGCTTTTTCTCGTCAGCCAGCCGTCCTTTGCCGTTGGTGACTTTTCCTGTTTTGGCATGGAAGTTCAACGGTACAAACTCACCGGTGCCGCGGGTATCCATAGCGCGATATATGCTTTCCTCGTCCAGCAGCAGGCCGTTAAGCGGATAGACAGGCGGCTGCTCCGCTTCGCCCTGTTCCACCTCGGCGCGCGGAACGCTTTCCGGCGCCGGGTCTGCCAGCAGGTACTCCACGCCGGCTGCCGCCGCCCCCGGAAACTGCTGCTGCGCATTGCGTTCCAGCGTAAACAGATACAAAAGCATCTGACAATCCAGACCGCAATACACTTCCTTGAGTTGAAAATCTTTGCCGCCGGTTTTATAGTCCACCACGCGCAGGTAGGTACGTTCCCCCAACGGCATGGCATCCACACGGTCTACCGTGCCTACAATACGCACGGTGTGGCCTGCCCCGTCGGACAGTTCCACCGGGTCGATGCGTGGTGCGTCGGGGTCCTCCCCCGGGCGGTCATCAATACGCAATTCAAACGCCACCGGCTGGAATCCGGACTGAAGCAAGTCCCGCTGGATAAACCCCAGCAAGCCCACCAGATTGCGGCGGATACGCTCCACCAGATATTGCATACGGACCGTCATGCCGGGCAGATTCTCCCGGGTATATTCTTCTACCAGCGAATCCACCAGGGCCTGCAGTTCTTCCTCTGTCAGGGTTTTGAAAGATTCCCCCTGACGGCGAAGGGCGTTTTCCAACACCCAGTGGGTCAAGGTACCACTGATGTTCGGAGCCAGTTCCGCCTTTTGCCGCGGAGCTGCGCGCAGTACAAACTGCATGAAGTAACCAAAAGGGCAGGTCTGATATTTTTCAAACCGGGTGGGACTGATGCGCAGGCTGCCGCCCAGCAGTTTTTCCAGTTCCTCCGTCTGATGTACAGCGGCCGGTTCCGCACGTTCGGCTCTTCGTACGGCCGCATAGCCGGGCGCTGCATCCGGTGTATTTTCCACACCATCCAAAGCGGCCCGAAGCGCGCCCCCCTGTCCTTGCCGGTCAGGCTGCTGGCTGAGAATGCCCAGAATATCCAGCGCCGCCGCCGGGGTAGCGGCCAGTTGCGCCGTAGAGGGGGCTGCAAAAGGCACCTGCAGAAAGCTGCGAACCGGTGTCAACGCCGCACTGGCGGGAGCGTCATCTTTATCGTCCGCCGCGGCAGACCAGCTCAACCACAGGAAAGACCGTGCTGCGGTCAGTGCCTTATAGAAGCAGACGCCTTCGCGCAGGACTTTGTTTTCAAAGCAGTCCGGCAGTTCCGCTCCCTGGGCAATCATGGCATCCCGGTCCGCATGGGTCAGCAATCCCTGATCGCCGGGCGTCTTGGGGAATGTCCCTTCTTCAATGCCGACCACGAACACCGCATCCGTTTCGGGCAGGCGCATTCGCCCCGCCGTGGTCAGGATCACACTGTCCAGGCTTTGGGGGATATGCCCCATATCGGTGGTGCGCAGCAAGAGTGTAAACAATTCGGCGTAGTCGGCAGCCGCCAGCGTTTCCTCCCCCAGCAGCTGGGCCAGCTGGTTGAGCAGCCCCATGACTACGTTCCATTCCCGCAGAACTTCGTCCGCTTCCGGCAGACGTCCTTGGGCTCGCAGCGTTTCGGCCAGTGTATTCAGGGTGTTTTCCGCGCCCAGATCCTGCAGGAAAAGATACAGTTGCTTTGTGAGCGCGGCTGCGTTGGCATTTTTGGTGCGCTGCAAAAACTTCTGTGCCCGTTCCGCCACATAGGCGCGGGCCGCCTCGGCGTCCTCCCGGGTGCGGACGTCCTCTTCCCGTTCCGTTCCTGCGTAACCGGCGGCACTGCGGGTAAACGGAGTACGCCAGTCGGCGGATTTCAGCGGCCAGGTGTAGGCATAGTTTTCCAGAGCTGCCTGCTGGCGTTCCGGCAGGTCTACCAGCCCGGTTTTGAGCAAACGAAGTACCGTGCGGCTGGACAAACCACTGCGTGCCAGTTCCAGTGCCGCATGTACCGCACGGGCCGGCGCCGTATTTTCCGGCGTGGTGGGCTCATCACAGAACAGCGGGATGTTCTGCAGCCGAAACTCATAGCGGATAGGGCCCAGATATTGTTCGGCATCCCGGCAGATCACCGCCATACGGTTGTAGGGCGTACCGGCGCGGGCACGAGCCGCAATTTCGGCCGCCACCGCTTTGGCCTCCGCCTGACGGTTGGCCGCAGCATGGCACACAATGGAGGGATTTTCCAGAGAAACGGTGCATTGCGGTGTATAGGTGGGGTCCGCCAGCAGCAGATTCAGCTCCACCAGCGCCGGCGCATCGGTATGGCGCAGATCCTCGGTCAGTGTATCGATATGTACCGGCACACCGGCATCCGCCGCCATGCGCCGCAGGCTGGATGCTACCGCTTTTGCGCCGCTGAACAGTCCCATACCGCCGTCACGGTCCTGCATACCGTCGCAGCACAGGCAGACGGTGACATCGGCTACCGGCAGCATAGCTGCCAGCAAAGCACGCTTGGGCGCATTAAAAGTATCGAATTCATCAATGTAGACCGCGCGCCCTGCAAAGAATGCTGCGTCCAGATACTGTGCCGCCAGCTGCTGGCGGTCGCCCGGGTCCATGGCGCTCTGCCCCAGCATGGCTTCGTAGGCGCCGTAAATCAAGGAAAGTTCCTGCAGCTTGTCCCGGTCGGCACCGGGCGCCTGGGCATACCCAGCCAACGCCTGCGGTGTGACACCGGCACTTTTCAGTTCCTCTATCGTCTGGGCTGCCTTCTCACAAAAAGCAGCCGAACGGCGCTGACGGCTGTAATACACCACCTGGTCCAACAGCGAATCTACCGCCCGGCGCACCAGCAGCGCGCGTCCTGCTTCGTCCAACGTCTGGACCGCTGCGCCGCCATAACGCTGCAGCAGTGTTTCGGCCAGTGATGTAAAGGAATAGCTTTCCACATAAGCGGAGAGCGTATCCCCCAGTGTACGGTAGAGCTGCCCTTCCGTGGAGGAGGTAAACTGTTCCGGTACGATCAGCAGACTGTGCTCGCCGCGCTCCGCACGGTCACGCAGTTCCGCCATCATACGGCGGGACTTGCCGCTTCCGGATGGCCCCAGAAGTAGGTGTAACATAGAGGATTCCTTTCCTGTTCGACAGAAAAAAGAGGGAAAGGGCAAACCGATGGTTTTCTCTTCCCTCTTGGTATGGTTTACCCCTGCAAAGCATCCAACAGGGCAAGACGCACTTCATACCGGCCGAACACCAGTGCATTTTCTGCTTTGGTGGGATATTCGGCTGTAGCTCCGGATACACACAGCGCCGGGTACAAAACACAAAACCAGTTGTGGCCCTGTGCAGCGCCCAATTCCACCCGCAGTGCCGTATAGGTACCGCCGGGCAGGGCGAACGTTCCGTAGTTTTTGGCGTCAAAATCAAATTCTTCCAACCGAACGACTGCAGTCTGGCCACTGTGTGCCCCCTGCATCGCCCGGTTGGCAGCGTACTGCAGCGCCGGCAATGCATTTTTCAGGGCATGCACTGCCTGCTGCGGCGTGTCGGCTTCGGTCACGGAAGCAGGCAGCGCTTCCAGAATGGCGTCGCGGACTTTCAGCTTCAAAAGCTGATCTTCGATGGTATCGCTGTTGGCCAGCACATGCAGCCGGATGGTGTCCGACCGCACCCGGTCCGCCACGCTTTGCCGCCAGGACAAGCCCAGCGTAAGTACCACAGTAAGCAGAAATCCCAGGCCTACGCCCAGTTCCAGCACCTTTCGTCTACGGCTTTTCATGGTTTATCTCTCCCTTCGCCTAAAGTATCGGCAAAGGAAGCGGGCCGTAAACAGTGTGTGCTTATTTTTTCATCGGACGGCGTACCGTTACGCGCGGACCGCCGTGGGTGGGGCGGCAGAGATACACCTGCTTATAGCCGGCCTTGAGAGCCGACATGGCGGCGCGGGCTTTATCCTCCTCTGCAAAAACGCCGAACACCGCCGCGCCGCTGCCCGTCATCTGGGCGGTCAGCGCGCCGTTTTCCCGCAGGATTTTGCAGATTGCGGGGGTTTCCTCGGCACCGGAACAATGTTCCAGCGCATTGCCTGCCGCATCGCAAACAGCTTGCAGGTCGCTGGCCCGTACAGCCTGTTCCTGGGCTTCACAATCCGGATGCACCGGGCTGCCCATAGTATCATACCGGGCAAAAGCCTCCGGCGTGGAAACACCCACGCTGGGCATGGCCACCACGAACCAGCAGTCCGGGCAGGGCGGCAGCGCTTTCATCAGGTCGCCCACGCCCCGCACCCGGCAGGTACCGCCCATAAGGGCAAACGGAACATCCGCCCCGATTCCCGCGCCAATGGCGCACAACTCGCTCATGGAAAGGCGGGCATCGTACAAATCGTTCAGGCCCACCAGCACACCGGCCGCGTCGGCACTGCCTCCGGCCATTCCGGCCCGAACAGGCACCCGCTTATAGATCGTCATATCCACCCCTGCCAACAGGCCGGTATAGTGAAAGAACGCCAGCGCCGCTTTCACGGCGGTGTTTTTATCATTCACCGGCACAAAACTGCCCGGCAGCGTCAGGCTCAGTCCTTCGCTGCGGCGCAGGGTGATTTTTTCGTACAGATCAATGGTCTGCATGACCATATCCAGATCGTGGTAGCCGTTGGGCAGCGTGCCCACAACATCCAGCGAAAGATTCAGCTTGGCCGGAGCCAACACCGTTACGGATTTTTTCAGCATACGGGTCACTTCCCCTGTTCATTTTGCGTGATCATCAGTCCTTAAGCCAGCCGTTTTCCTGCAGGAACGCCCGGATGCGCTGCATGGCTGTTTGCAGATGGTCCACGCTGTACGCATAACTGATACGTGCATATCCTTCGCCAGAAGCACCGAACGCATCGCCGGGAATGATGGCTACTTCTTTTTCCCGCAGCAGCCGTTCGCAGAATTCCTCACTGGAAAGGCCACTGACCTGGATGGACGGGAACACATAGAATGCACCCCGCGGTTCAAAGCAGGTCAGTCCCATCTGGTTCAGGGCCTTGACCACATACCGGCGGCGGCGATTGTATTCATCGCGCATCATCTCGATCTGGTCATCGCACTGACGCAGCGCCGTGATGGCGGCATACTGGCTGGTGGTAGGAGCACTCATGATGCAGCTCTGGTGGATTTTGGTCATAACCTTGATGATGGGTTCCGGTCCGGCTGCATACCCAAGCCGCCAGCCCGTCATGGCATAGGACTTGGAAAAACCGTTGACCACAATGGTACGTTCAGCCATGCCGGGAATGGACGCAAAGGAAACATGACGGTCCAGGCCATAGGTCAGTTCCGAATAAATTTCGTCGGAAAGCACCATGATGTTGGTATCCCGCAGTACGGCGGCGATTTCTTCCAGATCCTGTACACTCATGACCGCGCCGGTAGGATTGTTGGGGTATGGGAAGATCACCAGCTTGGTACGCGGTGTGATGGCCGCCTTCAGCTGTTCCGCCGTCAACCGGAATTCATCCTCAGCGCGGGTGGCAATATGCACCGGCACGCCGCCGGTCAGCTGGGTGATCGGCTCATAGCAAACAAAACAGGGTTCCGGAATAATGACTTCATCGCCGGGCTGTACCAGCGCGCGGATGGCCAGGTCGATGGCTTCGCTGCCGCCCACCGTAACCAGAACCTGCGGCACATCGTATTTCAGGTCAAACCGGCGTTCCAGATACCGGCAGATCTCGGCGCGCAGTTCTTTCAGGCCTGCGTTGGCTGTGTATTTGGTGCGGCCCTGTTCCAGGCTGCGGATGCCCGCATCACGCACACTCCAGGGCGTTTTGAAGTCTGGCTCGCCCACGCCCAGCGAGATGCAGTGGGGCATGTCGCTGGCCAGGTCAAAGAACTTGCGGATGCCGGACGGGCGCATGGTCTTGGCGCTGGGCGCAAGCAGTTCGTTATAGTTCATCACAGCATTGTCCACTCTCTTTCGTCGGTCTCCTCGGCCTGATACAGGCGGCCGCTCCGCTTATACGCCCGCAGCACAAAGCTGGTTGCGGTAGAAATCACATCGTCCAGCGGAGACAGGCGCTTGGCAACAAAGAGGGCAATCTCCTGGAAGCTGCGCCCCTTGATGATAACCTGCAGATCATAGCTGCCGCTCATCAGCAGAACCGTATCCACCTCATCAAAACCGGCAATAATCGTGCCGATATCGTCAAAACCGCGGGACTTGTGCGGCGTGACACGCAGTTCGATCACAGCCTCGACCAGGTTCACACCGGCGCGTTCCCAATCCACCAGTGCCTCATAGCCACGGATATATCCTTTAGCGGCTGCCTCATCCATCATTGCCGCCACTTCTTCCGGCTTTTTATCGAGCATTGCGGCAATATCCTCGATGGGCATACGAGCATTCTTTTCCAAAATGCGAAGCAATTCTTCCATAGTGGCACACCTCTTTATGTATATATGGTATGATTATACCATAATCGCCACCGGATTGCATCTGTTTTTTCGCACCAACACAGAAAAAGGACCTCCGTGCCTGGGCACGAAGGTCCTTTTGGTTTTTGAGCAGATCAGCCTACCGCGTCATTCGAGCCGGATGCATCGCTGCCGGCGTCCTGAGAAGAAGCTGTATCTTCCGACACCGTTTCCTCCGAGGCGGCATCCTCGGCCGGTTCCTGCGTGGTTTCCTCAGTGGGGGATTCGGAAGTTTCTTCCTGCACGGGAGTTTCCTGAACGCCTTCTTCCGCGTCCACGTCACTGGCTGCGCCCGTCAGGGTGGAGTCCAGCTGGCTTTCTACCATAGACTGGGTATCCTGCGTTACCGCTGCGGTGGGCGAAGGTTCCGGCGTAGCTTCCACCTTCATCTCGCTCTCCTGCAGCGCACTGAGATACCATTCACGATTTTCGCCGCGGGTGAACACATAATCCATATACTTGACCGGCTCGGTCGGCGCGGTCAAGGACAATTCACCGCTGGTGCTGTTGCTGGTGGTGGGAATATACCCGACCGTAACGTACATTTTGCCGCCGGACGTGGAAATCTTTTCAACCTCCGGCGTGTACTGGGCCACCGAACTGGTGACCGGTACCAGATAGCACTGCTTTTCTTCGTTGTACTGGTAGACAAACTCCTCCGTGCTGAAGCTGCCGTCAGTAATGGGGTAATCCGGTCCCAACAGATTGGAAATGTAGGTGTCGATCTCCAGCTTGGGAATCATAGCCGAACCGGTATCGGGATCACGCTCATACTGATCCAGGCTTTCCCCATTTTTCTGAATCTCATACACCGTGCCCCAGATGGCTGCCTGCTTGAACACACCGGGATCTACATCGTTGACATCATCAAATGCCAGCGGGTCCAGCATGACCATGCCGTACAGTCTGTCGGCATAGGAAGCACGGCGCCCGGAATCATCCAGAGCCGTACGCAGTGCGTTGACCACCCAGCCGAACACCGTAAACAAACCGATGAGGGCCAGCAGCAACGCAGCCGCGCCCAGAATCTGGCGTGCCAAACGGCGGCTGTTGCGGATTTGTTCTTCTCTGTAATTTGCCATTGTGGATTATGAAGCTCCTAAAGATCTATGGGCCTGCAGGCCGCAAAATGTCTGTCGGGCAGAAATTACTTGTTCTTGTACATCTGCTCGTAGTATTTCTGGTAGTCGCCGCTGGTGACGTGGCTCATCCACTCCGGATGTGCCAGATACCAGTCGATGGTCAGCACGATGCCCTTCTCGAAGGGAGTTTCGGGATACCAGCCCAGGTCTTCCTTGATCTTGGTGGGGTCGATGCCGTAACGGCGGTCATGGCCCAGACGGTCCGCCACATGGGTGATCAGTTCTTCGCTGATGCCTTCATCCTTCAGGCGGTCATGCAGCTGCGCAATAACGGTCTTGACGATGAAGATGTTGGGGCGTTCGTTGTGGCCGCCCACGTTGTAAACCTCGCCGTCCTTGCCGCCGTTGGCCACCATGTCGATGGCTTTGCAGTGGTCCATGACATAGAGCCAGTCGCGGATCTGCATGCCGTCGCCATAGACCGGCAGCTGCTTGTGCTGCTTAGCGTTGTTGATCAGCAGCGGAATCAGCTTTTCGGGGAACTGGTAGGGGCCGTAGTTGTTGGAGCAGCGGGTGATGTTCATGGGCATGCCGTAGGTGTCGTGGAATGCCTTGACGAACATATCGGCGCTGGCCTTGCTGGCAGAATAGGGGCTGTGGGGGCACAGCGGGGTGGTTTCCATAAAGTAACCCTCGGCACCCAGCGCACCGTACACTTCGTCGGTAGAAACCTGCAGGTACTTTTTGCCTTCCTTCCAGGTCTTGGCCTCGGCGTCATACCAGGCGTCCTTGCAGCACTGCAGAAGGTTCACGGTACCCAGCACATTGCTCTCCACGAAGATTTCGGGGTTCTTGATGCTGCGGTCCACGTGGCTCTCGGCAGCAAAGTTGATCACGTAGTCGGGATCATACTTGGCGATCAGGTCGGTGACCAGCGCTTTGTCGCAGATATCGCCCTGCACGAAAATATGACGGGCGTCATCTTCGATGTCCTGCAGGTTTTCCAGGTTGCCGGCGTAGGTCAGCTTGTCCAGGTTGATCAGGCGAATATCGGTGTATTTTTCCAGCATGTAGTGGACAAAGTTGGAGCCGATAAAACCGGCACAGCCGGTAACAAGATAAGTTTTCATAAATTACTCATTCTCCGTTCCAGTTTGCAAAAAAGTCCTTGAGTGCTTCGCGCCAGTCGCGCATTTCGTCCCCAACGGTGCAGCGAAGCATACGGTTATCCAACGCACTCCATTCAGGACGGTTGGCACTTTCGGGATGGGCGGCGGCATATTCCGCGCTGGTGCAGGGAATCACCTTGCAGGAAAGACCGGCTTCCTGCATGATGGCGGAAGCAAAATCAGCCCAGCTGCAAATTCCGTTGCCCGTGCAATGGTAGATGCCATAGTCGTGGCTGACGGCCAGTTTTAGGATATGGTAAGCCAGGTCCACCGCATTGGTGGGATTCCCCAGCTGATCCTGCACGACAGTGATCTTCTCATGGGTCTTGCCCAGATTCACCATGGTTTTGACAAAGTTCTTGCCGTAGTAGCTGTACAGCCATGCTGTACGCACAATGATGTGCCGGCGGCAGAAACGTTCCACATACTGTTCGCCCAGCAGTTTGGTCTGTCCATAAGCGGAGATGGGCGCCGGAACAGCACATTCATCCAGCGGAATACCACCGTTGGGCGTACCCGGGAACACATAGTCCGTGGAAACATGGATCAGACGTGCGTTGACTTTATCGCAGGCCAGGGCCAGGTTGCGCGGGCCGATGGCATTGACGCCAAAAGCAGCATCGCGGGATGTTTCACAGCCGTTGACATTGGTAAAAGCGGCACAGTTGATCACGGTATCCGGCTGGTGGCGGCGAATGTAGTTGATCGTCGCCTCACGGTCCGTGATGTCAAGTTCATCCACATCCACCGGGATGACGGTAGCCTTACGCAGCCGCTCCGGCAAAGCCCCCAGCACACAGCCTTCTTCTGCCAGCTGGTGCTGCAGTTCGGTGCCAAGTTGCCCCCGGCACCCCGTAATCAAAATTTTCATGACAATTCCTCTCAATACAGGAGCTTATCGTTTGCTACGTTTTTCAAGTGCATTCCGTAAGGAGATTTACCGTAGCGTTCGGCACTTTCCAGCAGCTTTTCCTTGCTGATCCAGCCGTATTTATAGGCGATCTCTTCCGGAGCGGAAATTTTGATGCCCTGGCGCTGTTCCACCGTCTGCACAAAGGTGGCCGCTTCCACCAGCGAATCCATCGTGCCGGTATCCAGCCAGGCATAGCCACGGCCCAACAGCTGCACATCCAGTTTGCCCTGTTCCAGATACATGGCATTCAGCGTGGTGATCTCCAGTTCCCCGCGGGCACTGGGTTTGACCTGCTTGGCCATTTCCACAACATCCTTGTTATAGAAGTACAGACCGGTAACCGCATAGTTGCTCTTGGGGTTGGCCGGTTTTTCTTCAATGGACGTAGCGCGGCCTTCTTTATCAAAAGAAACAACGCCAAAGCGCTCCGGGTCGTTGACATAGTAGCCGAACACGGTGCTGCGACCGGCAGCTGCGTTGGCAGCCGCTGCCTTCAACCGCTTGGAGAATCCAGCACCGTAGAAGATATTATCCCCCAGCACCATAGCGCAGCAATCTCCGTCGATGAACTCCTCCCCCAGAAGGAACGCCTGTGCCAGGCCGTCCGGGCTGGGCTGCACCTTATACTGCAGATGCAGACCGTACTGGCTGCCGTCCCCAAGCAGGGCCTCGAAGCGCGGCGTATCAGTGGGGGTAGAGATGATGAGAATATCCTGAATGCCCGCCAGCATCAAAGTGGACAGAGGATAATAAATCATCGGTTTGTCATACACAGGCAGCAACTGTTTGGAGGTGACCATCGTCAACGGGTAAAGTCTTGTACCGGCCCCACCGGCAAGGATAATACCTTTCATCGTTACAACTCCTTATACTGAATTTGGCAGTGCGCGCCGCCCATCCTACGGGTTATCCCCATTGGGGCATAATCTCACACAATATTGGAATCATTATAACGCATTTATTTTTATAAAGCAAGTAGCAAATCCTCTGCCTATGTATGCTTGCCCGGTGGAATTTGTTTCCACATTGTTACCATTTGTTTACGAACGCTTGACGCACACCCTGCCATATGATACAATATACGCAGTGTAAATACCGAGGGCTTTGTACGCCGTCTTGTAATATACTTTCTGAACATTGAATTTAAGGAGGCGTTTTCGCGTTGAAACGCTTTTTATGTGCTGCCTTTTTCATTGCTTTGGTAGCTTTGTTGGCCGCTTGCGGTGTGTTGAACCAGAGCAGCGCCTCTTCCGAGGTAACTGCCACGCCCACCAATTCTACTTCCCGTACGCAGCAGCGCAGCGATAATGTTCCCGTGAATGAAACCGCCGCCAAGGTAGATGTAGTTACTGCCCAAAGCAGCCAGACGCCTTCTTCCACTGCTGAACCGGCTACCACCGGAACCCCTGCCACGGGTGAGTTTCCCGTTTTCTATCTGGCTGGGATTGTCGGCCTGATTCTGATTTGTTCCGCCGGTCTGCTGATGCTGCGAAAGATATAAGATGCAACGCCCTGCGGGGCGTTTTTTTATTTCCCCGAAAATTGCCGAAAGGAGGTCCCCCATGGGCAAGCGCTACCGCAGATTGCGCGGTGACACCGCCTACTACCCGTTTGCAGCCCGCACCGGGCTGCGCGCCCGGCAGCGCCGCCGTGCCCGTCGGCTGCGTTGGGCCGGAGCTGCTGCGCTGGTACTGGCCGGGGCACTGTTTCTTCGGCAGACTGTTTTTAACGGCGGGCAGCCCAAGCCGCCCGCACCCATATCCAACACATCTGCGGCTGTTGCCACCGGGGAATCCAGCCATGTGACGGTCGAGGCTATTGCTGCCACCCGAGATGCGCTGGCGCACACGGAGGAAGCAGACGCCCAGGCGCACCGGACGCCGGAAACCGCCGCCACACCACCCCCTGAACAGACGAATCAGGTACTGCCTCAATATCGTGCACTATACGAGGAAAATTCCGATCTGATCGGGTGGCTGCGCATGGACGGCACCGATATTGATCTGCCCGTGGTGCAGACCCCCGGCGATAACGAATACTATCTGCGCCGCGGTTTTGATGGCCTGTACGCCACTGGCGGCACACTGTTTCTGGACGAGCAGTGTTCTGTCCTTCCGGAAGATTCCACCGCCAACTGGCTGATTTACGGTCACAACATGGCCGACGGTTCTATGTTCGGTGAGCTGACGCGGTACCGGGAGGAGTCCTTTTATAAAGAGCATCCCACTTTTACCTTTGATACCATCTACGAATCCGGTACCTGGCAGGTAGTGGCCGCGCTGGACACCACACTTGGCCGTGACGATCTTCCCTACTACACGTTTTTCGACGCAGATTCTCCATCGGAATGGCAGGAACGGGTAGACGCCATCCTCTCTCTGGCTCTGTACGACACCGGCATCACGCCGGAATACGGCCAGCAGCTACTGACGCTTTCCACCTGTGGTGACACCCGACTGAATACCAAATCCCGTTTTGCCCTGCTGGCTGTACGGGTAGAGAACTGATTCTTCCCTACAATGCCGCAGCGGTTTGGTCTTGCATTTTCTGCCCGAATCGGCTATGATGTTGCAGGACATATATATGAAAGGAGCCTGACAAGTATGGCAGAATTTACCTATGAAATTACCGAGCGCATTGCAGTGCTCTCGACCAATGCCCGTGGCTGGGAACGCCAGCTGAATATGATCAGCTGGAACGGCAATGCCCCGAAGTATGATATTCGCGACTGGTCCCCGGATGGAACCCGCATGGCCAAAGGCATCAGCCTGACCGCTGAGGAGCTCAAGACCCTGAAGGACATTCTCAACGACATGGAACTGTGAGGTCCCTATGGAAGACTACCACGCTCAATTTGTGGAGATCTACACCAAAAACATTACGCGCCCCGGTGCCGACCGCCTGCTGAATTGGTTGGAAACCACGGACTTTTTTACCGCTCCGGCATCCACCCGTTTCCACGGGGCCTGTGAGTGCGGACTGGTCATGCACAGCATCAATGTATACCAGGCTATGATGCAGCACTTTTTTACCGAAGGCGAAAACGCTGAAAGCTACGCCATATGTGGATTGCTGCATGATCTGTGCAAAGCCAACTTTTACAAGGTGAGCACTCGTAATGTAAAGAATGATGCCACCGGCCAATGGGAAAAAGTCCCCTTTTATCAGGTAGCCGACCAGCTGCCTTACGGCCATGGTGAAAAGAGTGTTTATCTGATTGAGCATTTCATGCGTCTGAAAACGGCTGAGGCCATCGCCATACGGTGGCACATGGGCGGCTTTGATGACGCCGTACGGGGCGGCAGTTTTGCCGTAAGCGATGCTTACAACACCTACCCGTTGGCTGTAAAGCTGCACATTGCCGACCTGACCGCCACGTATCTGATGGAACAGGGCACCAGCAGTGTGGAGAACGGGCACCCCAAAACCAAATAAATCCTGCACAAAACCGTCCCTCCGGATTTCCGGCGGGACGGTTTTTGTTTATTCAGGCAGTGTTACGGTCCATTCTGCCAACACGGTTTGTTCTTCGCTGTTCTTGTCAATAATGCGGACAGTCAGCGTTGTTACGCCTTCCGGGACCGCATCGAAATAATATTTTGTGGTTTCCCCGTCTGTTTCAGGTGTTCCTCTGACCCACTCCAAAGAAGTTCCATCTCCGGTTAGCATCTGCGGATACAAGGCAACACCTTCCGATACAGATTCTGCTGTATATGCGATGCATGTCTCACCGGGCGTTGCTTTCAGGCTGATCAACCGGATACCGTTCTGTTCCCCACCCTGGATTTGTCCCACACGGGTAAGAGAAGCATCCTCTGATACCGTAAAGTTCAAATTGTAGGAACCTTCCAACAGCGTTTTGTCCTCGCTGCCTTCCGTTACACCTACCAGGTTGGAGAAAGTCAGCGATACCTGAATATCCTGGGTACCGCCGGTGTAATTTTGCAGATTGTACTGCATTTCGCAGAAGAAGGTCCGATCATCCTGCTTACGGAAACAAGGCAGCAAATCGCCACCGATAGCTTCCCCGTTCATGGTTACACCGCCATAGAGAGTATTGGCTTCCTCCCGGGAAGTATCCTCATACAGTACCGGCGGATCAATGGTCACTGCATCAAACCCGGCCAGGCTTTCATCCGATGCAGTAAGAACCAGCCCCACTCGCAAATACAATTCATCACAGTATACCTGGCGGAGGGTCAGCGTATAAGGCAGTGTTTCCGCAGCACTTTGTTGCGCGGTCATGGTTTTGGGTTCCGTCTCCGGTACTGCTGCAGGTGCGGATTCTGCCTGCAGCTGGGCGGGCTGGGCGTACTGCGTCAATCCGTCCCCCTGCAAATATCCTTTGGACAGATGGTTGAAGTAAGCAAACACGTCCCCCAGAACAGGAATCCCTTCCGCCATGGCCGGTTGGACACTGTTCACCCCTGCCAGCAATATCACACAGGCCGCAGCGCTCAGCAGTCCCCGCGCCCATACCGGCAGATGCCGCCGTGCAGTTTTGGCTGTACGCCTGCCTTGTTGACGGGTCCCCTGCCCTGTACGCTGCAGCACAGACCGGGTCAGGCGCTGCATCTCGGCTTCCGTCAACTCCGGTTCCTGAATCTCAATTTCGTTCAGATCATTCATCCAGTCTTTGGTTTCAGGCATGGGTATACCCTCCTTTTTGCAGTTCTTTACGGAGCCGTTCCCGGCCTCGGCAAAGCCGAGTATTCACGCTGCCTACACTCATCCCCAAGCTTGCCGCTATTTCGCGGCTGGATTGCATCAGATAGTATTTTCGCAGAAATATTTCCCGATCGGGTGGCCCCATGGCGTCTACCAGTGCCCCCACCCAATCGGCGGCATCCCCGGCTGTATCCGGCATCAATTCCGCAATGGTTTGGGTCATTTCCTCTGTCAGTGGCACTTCTTCCCGGCGATGCAGTACCCGGTAACGATTGATTCCCGTATTGCGTGCTGTAACAATCAGCCATGCCCGCACCGGTGTCCCTGTATCGTATAATTTCTGCGCGTTGCGCCATAAGGCTACGAACACATCCGCCATGCACTCTTCCACATCGCGCTCCCGCTGGGGCAGGATGCGCCGCAGGATTCCGCGTACCAGCGACGCATAGTCCCGCATTGCCCAGCGCAGACCGGTTTCCGGGTCAGTCAGAATTGCTTGTGCCAGACTGGGCGTGCAAGGTTCTTTCATAACGTTTCACTCCTTCTTCTTTTGACGCCTTTCACTTTGATAAACAACCACCTCATCCGGATTCTTACAAACACAATCACATTTCTTCAAAAAATCAGGCATAAAAAAACGCTCCGGCAAAAGCCGGAGCGGCAACGTGTAATTTTATAAGGATTATGCCTTGGATGTCTGATCGTCGATCTTATCGATCTCGTCCTGCAAAAGCTGAGAAACCGGGCGGCGGGTATTGCGCAGTCTGCGGCTTGCCGGTTTTGGCGCAGGGGGCTGCGCATTACGGTGTGCACGTACAGGCTGTGCGGTTGCCTTTACACGGAACTGCGGCGCAGGCGATTTGGCAGGTGCCGGTTGGCTCTGCAACGGATTCGGCTCCGGCACGTTCCATTCCGGTGTGCCCTGGGCGAAATCCCGCATCTCTGTTCCCAGTTCTTTCAGTTCCGCTTCGGTATCATCCAACGCCTGATAAATCGCCTGGGTCAGACCGTCCAGGTCCAAAGTAGCGGCGTTCAAGCGCTGATCCACGCGCGCCAACCGATCCCGCACCAGCATAACACCGGCTGCAATACCGCGGGCATTTTCTGCCATACGGCTTTTTTGGGTATCGGCTTGCTGTTTCAGTTCCTTCTCGGCGCTTTCGGCGTACAACTTGGCGTCAGACAGAATTTTGCGCGCTTCCAACTTTGCTTCCCGCACCACGTCAGGTGTGGGCGCAACCGTCGGATTTTGCAGCCGCGCCGCGGAAAGCTGCTTTTGCAGATCTTCCACCTGCTGCTGCAGGTCATGGCACTTCAGCTGCCAGATATTAGCATTTTTCTGGCTTTCCTTTTGGCCGGACTGGTATGTATCCAGCTGTTTTTGCAAGGTTTCCAGCTGTTCCTCGCCTTCACGGCGCTTGGTTTCCGCCGTTTCGGCACGCTGGTTTGCCGCAGCCGCCTCTGCCTGCAGTGCTTTGAGCCGGGCATCGGTATCTGCCCGTTCGCTGCGCAGAGTTTCCAACTCGGTCTGGACACGACGCAATTTCTGCTCGTATTCCATTTCGTGCTGCTGGGCTTCGTCGGCCAACGCGTTCATATACGCCAGCACATCATTTTTATCAAATCCGAACAAACTGGAACGAAAGCCTTGTTCCTGAATGTTCTTAGCTTCCGATGGCATGGCGTTTTACATCCTCTCGCGGCAAATTGGCTAAATCAAGAACGCTTGTTCAAGATGCTGAGCAGATCGTCGAAATAATCGCCGTCATCCTCTTCCTCAGCAGGGGCCGGAGCTGCACCCACCTGGGTATCCACACCAGTGTTGAAAGACTGGGTGAAGATGGGGTTGGGCATAACAGGGCTGATATCCGGCGAAGCGGGCTGGGCCTTTTCGGCGGGCTGAGCACCCTCCACAGACTGGGCAGCGGCAGCACGCTTGGCATCCACATGGGCCTGAATGGGTTCATCAACTTCCGGGGTGCTCTCGAAACCGGTAGCAACCACGGTGATGCTCATCTCATCGCTCAGGCGCTCATCAAACGCAGTACCCCAAATGATGTTGGCATCGGGATGAGCGGACTGGGTGATCATGGAAGCGGCGGTCTCTACATCGTCCAGACCGATGTCGGGGCTGGAAGTGATGTTGATGATCACGCCACGTGCACCGGCAATGCTGGTCTCCAGCAGCGGGCTGGAAATGGCAGCCTTGGCGGCATTTTCGGCCTTGCCGGCACCCTTGGCCACGCCAACGCCCATGTGAGCGAAACCGGCGTCCTTCATGATGGAGCGCACGTCGGCGAAGTCCAGGTTGATGAAGGCCGGAATATTGATCAGGCTGGAAATGCTCTCGACGCCCTGACGCAGAACGTTATCGGCAGCCTCAAAAGCGTTCATCAGCGTGATGCGCTCCTGGCTGATTAGCTTCAGGCGCTCGTTGGGAATAACGATCAGAGAGTCCACATGCATCATCAGGGAGGCAATGCCCTGCTCCGCCAGGCTCATCTTGCGCTTGCCTTCGAAGGCAAAGGGCTTCGTCACGATACCGACGGTCAGGATGCCGAGATCATGGGCAGTTTCCGCCACAACGGGAGCCGCACCCGTGCCGGTGCCGCCGCCCATACCGGCGGTGATAAAGACCATCTGGGCGCCTTTCAGGGCGTTGGAAATTTCATCCTTGCTTTCTTCAGCAGCACGCTGGCCAACTTCCGGATCAGCGCCGGCGCCACGACCCTTGGTGAGCTTGGCGCCCAGCTGAACTTTCTGGGTGGCCTTGGAGTTGAGCAAGGCCTGCTGATCGGTGTTCATCGCAACGAACTCGACCCCGGACAGGCCGGACTCTACCATGCGGTTCACAGCGTTGCCGCCGCCGCCACCTACGCCGATGACCTTGATATTGGTCACATTTTGCATTTCTTCGTCGAGAACGAATGCCATGAGTGTATCCCCCTAAAATGTAAAAGTGTCAGCGGACCTTTGGGTTACACCACCGAAATGGGCACACTGGTCCGTGAATTTTTTGCATATAACCGATTATTAGAATAACAAATTTCCAGCCTGATTTCAATACCTGTGGGGAAAATTCGTAAAAAAATGCCTGTTTCGCCGCAGAATCCACCAACCGTAGGGGGCAGTCAGTCGGATTATTTGGCACAAACGTAGAATTTTGCGGCAATTGCCCGCTGATTATCTGCGTACGGGTTGGCACTGCACCGCGCACCGTGCCCCCAACTGCGCCAGATCGGCCGCAAGATCGGCATAGCCCCGCCGGATATGCCCCGGGTCCTGCAAAACACTGGTCCCCCGTGCCGCCAGCGCCGCTACAAACAAGGCCGCGCCGCCGCGCAGATCTGGAGCCTTTACTTCGGCCGCCTGCAGCATGGCTCCACCGGCAAGTTGCAGCATCCGTCCTTTGACACGGCAGGATGCGCCCATTGCCGCAAATCCTTCCGCACAGGCAAACCGGTTGGCAAACAGATGGTCGTAGATCTCACTGGCGCCCTCCGCTTCCAGCAGAACCGCAGCTGCCAATGGCACTGTATCGGTGGCAAAGGCCGGCCATGCATTGGCATACAGCTGCTGCCCGCCCCGCAGTTTCTTCTGTGGGTCCCGCAGCAGCGTTACCGCGTTCTCGTGCAATACCGTTTGGACGCCGCAGTCCCGCAGAAATTGCAAAAACGCCTGATAATACGCGGGAGCGCAGCCTTCTATGGTGATTTCTCCCCCTGCAGCAGCCACCGCGGCCCCGTAAGTAGCCGCAGCGATACGGTCCGGGATGGGCGTATACAGCACCCCGCCCAACGTGCGGCGCCCCTGTACTACAATAACCGGTGTACCTGCCCCGGTGATCTGCGCACCGCATGCGCAAAGAAACCGGGCCAGATCACAGACTTCCGGTTCACATGCAGCCCCCCGGAGCACCGTAGTTCCCATAGCGCAGCAAGCGGCCATCAATAGTGTCATGGTTGCCCCCACACTGGGCAGACGCAACGTAAAGTCTGTTCCCTGCAGCGGTCCTGTACGGCGCAGTGTTACCGCTTCGCCTTCCAGTTCCACACGAGCACCCATAGCCGCCAGCCCGGCCAGATGAATATCCACCGGCCGCGGTCCCAGCCGGCATCCCCCCGGAAGCGGCAGCCGGACCATTCCCACCCGGCAGAGCAGCGGTGCCAGATAAAACACCGAGCTGCGCATGGCTCCCGCCAGGTGCGGCGGAATCTCGCCAAAAAGATCCGCCGCGGATACGGGCAGTGTACACAGATCCGGGCCATGACGCACCGCTTTGGCCCCCACCGCCTGCAAAAGAGCCAGGCTGGTATCCACGTCCGCCAGGTCCGGAACCGCATGCAGACAGCAGGGTTCCCCACACAGAAGTGTTGCTGCCAACAGCGGCAGAACACTGTTTTTGGCAGCCGCCGGGCGGATGGTCCCCCGCAAGGTCTGCCCGCCGGTAATTGTGATTGTCTGCATGATGGCCCCCTTTTTCGTTCGCATAAAGCAGACGGCAAAAAAGAGTGCGGCTTACGCCGCGCCTCCAAAATTTTCCCGGGCCGGATATTGGCCATCCGCCATTACGCATTTGTCTACTAACTTATATATGTGGATGGCGGCAGGTTATGACGCTCCGCTTCACAGCAGCATCGGTTGAATCTGCACCCCTCGCAGCGCGCCTTCCAGCGTTTCCGGCAGTTGTGTAAAATCACTTTTCAGGCTGTTGGGCTTTTTGTAGCTATCATCCTGGCCGAATGGTACAAAATAATAATGCTTTCGCTGCAGCAATGCCGCCAGTGCCG
>NZ_JACJKP010000270.1 GCF_016901605.1 Gemmiger formicilis | reverse complement strand
AATAATGGCGGTTTCAAAAGAGATTCCCTTGAGCTTAGGCACCTTCAGGGTAACGTCCCCGGAAGTGGTGGTAAGGTTGCGGCTGTAGTGGCCGCTCCGGTATCCCTGGCGCTGCTCATTACGCTCGTACCGGGCCGCCTGGGTCAGCTTCTCTGCCTCGGCCTCCAGCAGTTCGTTGAGGGTTTCCTCTACGCTGCCTCGTACCAGCTCTTTGAGCTGCCCCTTGATAACTTCCTCATTTAGCTGTACAATCTTCTCAGACATGGTTTGCTGTCTCCTTTCAGAATGGTGTGTCGCAACTTCATTCTACCAGAGTTCTGCAAACCGTGTCTCTTTTTAGCTTCTTTTCAATTTGCGAAACTTATTGTACCTTATCAATTCTGAAGAAATATATCGAATGAGCTTCAGGATTTGTTGATAACATTTTTGAACATTGGTTGTTTCCATTATACGCTTATATTCTCTGAATGAGTCTTGCTCAAACTGCATCCTGAACCCTCCCTGTTTTCTGTAATTTATTTGCCTGTGCCATTGTCGGTTATTTCTGCAAAACAACCCAAATTTTCAAAAAAGCCGGTCAACCATTCGTTGACCGGCTTGGTGGCGTGTCGTTCCAAAAAAGATATTTCCATTAAATGCAAGAACGAGCAGCTATAGTATTTTTACGAAGCAATTGCATCGATGATTTCAGAAAGTTCCTGTGCATCCAAACTGGCTCCGTTATGCAATACTTTAAGGGCGGCTGCCTCTGCATAAGTAATGTGGACCAAAGAATCGAGCTTTACAAAGCTCCGCTTCAAAAAGGGGGGCTTGAATTTTTTTATCTCCCGATTAGTTGGATACAATAATTTCCTTTCTGGCAAAGCGGTCGAAGTGTGAGCACAAAAAACCTTCTTTCTTTTACCTGGATCGGCGCATTTCTCCTTACGCTAGCGCGCAGCTGGACGCCACTCCTTCCCGCAGCTGCGGGTCGGTGCTGTCCGCCGTGAGGACATACCAACTCAGCACCCAACGGTCCGCACTTCCGGCAGCTTCCGCCGTGGCATTCCGGGGAAACCAGTCTGCCTGGCGATAAGTTTCCCAGTCGAGCACCTTCAAGGGCGTAGCCCCTGCCGAAGGATAACGGGGCGTTGATTCCAGTTGTGCTTTCAACTCTTCGTAAGAGGCGTCTGACCGGACGGTGACAAACACATAGGTTTCCCATCTCCGGTCTGTCACCGGCAGGTGGCAAATCTCCACGGTTTCCGGCTCCACGCCTGCCGGCAAATCCAGACTCTTGGCCGCCTCCATCAGCTCCTGCACCTGCTGCTCATTGGCGCTGGCGGCTGCAGCCCGCCGTTTAGCCGTCCACACTCCCCAAAAGGCCAGCAACGCTACCAGAAACACCACCGCCACAGCGGCAAGTCTGTTTTTTCTTATCATACCGTTCACCTGCACTTTCCGTCCTGCCGGAAATACCATCGGCTCTATCTATAGTGTATCGGTTCCGGGACGGCGGGGGCAAGCAGCAGGTTGCCCAAAAACATTATGATTTTTTTGGCAGTTGTGCAGTTGTAAAAAATAGCAACCGGACGGCTTTTTCCTTGAAACGATGGCACGCCGGCGTGTACAATAAAAGTAGCAATTCATTGGGCGGTATCTCCCCCCATTCCAAGGAGGACTGCATGCGTTACCCGAAAGAGTTCTGGCTGCTGTTTCTTTTGCTGGACCGTTGTTATACGCACTGCCAGGAGGACGGTCTGGGCATCCTGTTGGGCGCTCTGAATCCCCAGATCTGGGCGGACGGCCTTCCCGCCGACAGGGCAGACCTGGCGGAATGGGAGGATACCCACCATGACGATGACCTGCGCCGCGACGCTTTTATAAAACGGGTCATTGCCTTCTTACAGGATTTCTGCTGTCGGTATGGCTTTGATTTTTCCAGGACCATTGTCTGCCTGGAAAATATGGACGATGCGGAATACGCCGAGCAGATGGCTGCCGCCGAGAAAGAAACGGCTGCGTGGTGCGCCGCCCATCCGGGCTGGCAATCTTCAGACCCATAAAAAATGCCGGTGCGTTTCCCGGAAGTCCGGCCAAACCGAAATCATCGTGTGGGACACAGGTCGGTGCGTTTTATTGTTTCTGCACATGGATGTTATAACCTTCTTTGAAAGGATGTGTTTCTGTGAACTGGAAAGAGATCATGACCGAAGAAGACAGGGAGCATTTTCTGGAAGCGGTGCTGTCTTTGCACGACAGTTGTATCGTCCGGGCGGTGTACACCCCCGACACTTATGTGGAGGAAAGCGGAGCGATGCAGCCCATCAATGCCCACAGCCAGCTGACCATTACCCTGCAGCAGCAAATCCTTGGCGGCGGGCGCAACACCATCGACCTGCGCTTTGAGGAGATCGTCCTGTTCCAGCTGCGGCCCAGGCCGCCGCGCTATGATTCCATCATCTATGATTGCACCCTGCTGCGCCGGGA
>NZ_JACJKP010000269.1 GCF_016901605.1 Gemmiger formicilis | reverse complement strand
AGGCTGTTAGAACGATTCGACGCTATGAGGAATTACATCCGCACAACCTTCAGCAGAAAGCAGCTATTATTGTAGAGACTTTCCGTGAGGTCACAAAAAAGAAAATCGGTGGCCGTGGAAAGATGATGGTAGTTACTGCGTCCAGGCTGGCGGCAGTCCGTTACTATCATGAAATTAAGCGTTATCTTGAAAGCAACAATTACGATGATGTAGAAATCATGATTGCTTTTAGCGGGAGCCTGAAAGACCCAGATGACCCGACAGGTACTGAATACACCGAAAGCGGTATGAATGTAGATCGTAACGGCAATCGGGTGAAGGAAAGTCAGACAAAGGCCGTATTCCACGAAGAAGGCAATATTCTCATTGTTGCAGAAAAATATCAGACAGGCTTTGATGAGCCGCTTCTCCACACGATGATTGTTGACAAAGAGCTTCGTGATGTGAAGGCTGTTCAGACTTTAAGCCGTGTCAACCGTATCTACCCTGGCAAAGAGGACACCTATATTCTCGATTTTGTAAATCCGATTGAACGCATCCGTGAAGCTTTCCAGCAGTTCTATCAGGAAACCAGTCTGGATGAAGAAATCAACTTCGATTTGATTTACACAACACAGAAAACGCTTCGTGGTTTTGGCATCTATACAGATGAGGATATTGAAGAAGTTTCCAGTATTTATTTTGACCCGGATGTGCGCAAGGCAAATCTGACTCAGGGAAAGATATCCAATGCGCTAAAGCCTGTGGCTGATAAGTACAACGAACTCAATCAGGAGCAACGCTATCAGTTTCGTAGAGAAGTCCGTGCGCTCGTTAAGTGGTATAACTACATTTCTCAGATTACCCGTATGTTCGATAAAGAACTGCACAAAGAGTACGTTTTCTGCTCTTACTTGGCCAAGTTGCTTCCCTCCGATCCCGTACAGCCATTTGATCTTGATAATAGAGTCAAGCTGGAATATTATCGTCTGGAAAAGACATACGAAGGTGCAATCGAACTTGAAAGCAAGCCTGGATCTTGGAAACCGACTCAGCCAAAACGGGCTGGTGGTCAAAAAGATCGTACCAGTCCATTGGACGAGATTATCCAGCGCATCAATGAGGAATTCTATGGTGAATTCACAGATGCAGACCGTGTAATGGTTGATACGCTGTATCAAAAAATGCGCAAGGATTCTAAAGCCAAAAAAGCCGCAAAGACCGAGGATCGCCAAGTATATGAGAGAAGTCTTTTTCCGGGGATTTTTGATACAACCGCACAGGAAGCTTATATGGAGAACACCGCAGCATATGAGCAGCTCTTCTTGGATGCAGATAAGTATCAGGCTGTGATGAGAGCTTTGGCGGATCGTCTGTATAAAGAACTGCACGACGACAAATAAGGTGAAAGATATTCAGCCTTAAAATATGGGAATCATATTTCAAATATCATTACCCCATCCTTGGGCAGATTATAGTTTGGAGAAGTTTGCAGATGGCGAATTGCTTGTTTTGCAAATTTCTTGCTTACCGTCGTATCCCACTCCGCCAGCCGAATAATCTCCGCCGTTCCGGCCTCAAAATCAAACGAAATCTCTCCCCATTCGCCGTCGTTGTCCACCTGGTAGAGGTAGACAGCGGCGGCGATTTTCTTTTTGCGTTTGATCTGGGATTTGCGTTTCAGCAGGGTTATGTGAAGCACCCCGGCTTCTGTCAGCAGACAGGCCAAGTGTTCCACAGCTTTGCGGTAGGCCCGTTCTGCACCACTGGCTGTGCTGCCCTCAAAGAGGACTGCCAGTTCTTCAAAGGTCAGTCGGGTGCTGATGGGACTAACCCTACCACAGGTCATACAGATGGCGTTTCTCTTTTCCAAAAGGGTCTGCTCCCGGTAATTCAGCTTTTCAAACGATTCTCGGACAGCTTCAGCCTGGATGCCGTTCCATAGAATCTCCGCATAGTCCCAATGGTCATCCCGGCTGACATCCTCGCCGGTTTCTTCGCTGTCCTCATCCTGAATGGTCTGATAAAACGAAACACGGCTTCGATTTTGTTTGGCCACTGCCAAAAACTTTGCTGCGGTTTCCTCGGTACAACCGTTTTTCTGGGCATAATTTTGGATCGCCGCCTGTTCAGACTGACCGGATTGATTGTAGAGCCATGCAATTCCACGCACAGCTTTGTACTCATCCACATTTTCAAAGGAACCGGCCTCCTCCTGCATCCGGCAGGTCAAAAGGGCGTTCCCGATAAAATGATGGGCATAGGTCAGAAAATCCGCCCCTTGTGTTGGATTGTACTCCCGGAGACAATCCAGCATGGCAAGCACACAGCCCATTTTATAATCCAAAAAGCGTTCCGGGTCATAGCGATCCAGCCCCTCCCGCAGCAGGAAACGGTGAATACGACCATTGAGCCGGTTCTCATAGTGATGCAGAAAAAAGGAAAACCAGCGCAGTTCTCGACGCTGCACGGCCTTAATAATATAATCACTCGGATTTTCATGGACAGGCGGT
>NZ_JACJKP010000268.1 GCF_016901605.1 Gemmiger formicilis | reverse complement strand
AGATGTGTATAAGAGACAGGCGTGTATGTGGTGGGCTACACCGTCACCGACATTGCCGGCGGCGAGATCACCACGGTGGAAGTGGGCGACCACGTGAACATCGTGCTGCAGGTGGTGGACCATTCCTCGGCCCGGTACTGCGTCAAACCGGAAGAAATCTCCGCCCGGATCAACTCCTCGGTGTTCCAGTACACCGGCATCGGCGAGATCGGCCAGCTGTTTGACTCCAACGACGACCCCAACCAGGAGCGTCTGAGCCGGGTACGCAACGGCGAAGCCACCGAAGATGAGAAAAAGGCCAACGCCTACTATAACTATTACAGCTATGTGCTGCTGTTCCGGGATGTGGTCTACAACGGCGGCGGCAACACCCTGCCCATCAACCTGACTTACCTGGACACCAGCAAACCCATGCAGCAGTTCAGCGTTTCCATCGGCCAGTGTGTGGACAAGGACCAGACCACCGCCCCCAACCTGATCGTGCGCAGTTCCAGCTACGGCAACGGCGCTGTGGCCGGTGAGGAGTTCACCCTCTCCCTGGGCGTCTACGCCACCAGCGGCAACGAGGACCTGAACGACGTCATCGTTTCTCTGACCCTGCCGGAGAATGTTTCTCTTTCCAATGGCAGCCTGTCCAACTACATCGGCACCCTGCAGCCCGAAACCATCCGGGAAGTGACCTTCCCCGTGCTGCCTGCCTCCGGCTTTACCGGCACGGTGGCCAACATTACCGTCAACATGACCGGCACCGGTTCCATCAGCGGCAAGGCCGTCAGCGCCAACACCTCCATCTCGGTGCCCATCAGCCAGCCCGATCGCTTTGAGGTGGGTGAACTGCAGGTGCCTTCCTCCATCACCCTGGGCGACACGGCCAGTGTCTCCCTGAGCTATGTGAACAAGGGCAAAAACCCCATCTCCAACCTGGAAGCACGGCTTTCCGGCACCAACCTGGGCGCCGGCGGCTACCAGTACCTGGGCAACCTGAACGCCGGTACCGAGGGCAGCGTG
Organism: Gemmiger formicilis; assembly: GCF_016901605.1. Classification (GTDB taxonomy): domain Bacteria; phylum Bacillota; class Clostridia; order Oscillospirales; family Ruminococcaceae; genus Gemmiger; species Gemmiger formicilis_B. The sequence continues at coordinate 1,441 of NZ_JACJKP010000268.1, read as the reverse complement.
GACTTTGACCTTTCCCCCGAAGCCGGCGGCGCCGTGTCCGGTACCATCACCCTGAGCTACGAGGACGCCAGCGGCGAACCCCGCACCATCACCAAGGATTTCTCCACCACCGCCGAAGAAATGACCTTTGACCCCGGCATGGTGGACCCCGGCATGGAAGATATGCAGCCGGAACAGACCGGTCTGCCCGCCTGGGCCATGGTGCTGATCGTGGTATGCGGCGGCGTGGTGGTCGTGGTCATCGTGGTGGTGGTCAAACGCACCAAGAAGAAGAAAGCCATGGCGCTGGCCGCCCTGGAAGCCGAGGACAGCGATGAAGATCTCTGATGAAATCGTCCTGAGCGCCCGCAACCTGACCCGCCGCAAGGGCCGCACGGCCCTTACGCTGATCGGTGTGGTCATCGGCACCTGTATGGTGGTGCTGATGATCTCGCTGGGCATTGCCCAGAACCAGGCCAACGAGGAAATGCTGCAAAGCTGGGGTGACCTGACCCAGATCCAGGTCTACGGCGGCGGCATGGCCGTGGGGGCCGACGGCAAGACGCTCAAACTGGACGACGCGGCCATTGAAAGTATGAAAAAGCTGGATCATGTGGTGGCTGCCACGGCCTATGTATCGGCTTACAGCATCCAGGGGCAGGTCACGGCCGGCAACAATGACCGGTATGTGATGGAAATTGGTTCCCTGACCGGCGTGGACCCCACCGCCATGGAACCCATGGGCTTTGAGCTTGCCTCCGGCCGGTGGCCGGATTCCGGCCCGGCCAGCAAAAAGGCCACCAAACTGCAGGTGCTGGTGTGTGACTACACCGGGTACAGTTTTTATGATTCCCGCAAAAGCATGAACAGCCCCAACCGGTACCGCTGGCAGGGCATGACCGATGCCCAGGGCAACCCCGTTGAACCCTTTGTGAATGTGGACAAGGACAAAATGACCCTGACCATCAAAACGGGGGAAGCCGGCAACGAAAAGACCCAGAGCTGGGAACTGGAAGTGGTGGGCCACATCCAGCAGGACGTGAGCAAGGGATGGTGGACCCAAAGCAACATCATTCTGCGCACCCAGGACCTGAAAATGGTGGAGGAAGCCTACTACAAGATGGCCAAGATCACCAACAACAATACTTCCTACGACCAGGTATACGTGAAGGTGGATGACCTGAAAAACGTGGCCGACGTGGAAGAAGCCATTCATGACCTGGGCTTTGAGAACACCTATTCCATGAACCAGCAGCGGGAAGAGATGCAGAAGCAGGTCATGCGCAGCCAGATGATCTTTGGCGGCGTGGCGGCGGTTTCGCTGCTGGTGGCGGCCATCAACATCATCAATACCATGACCATGGCCATCTATGAACGGACCCGGGAAATCGGCGTCATGAAGGTGCTGGGCTGTGAGCTGGGCAATATCCGTACCATGTTCCTGCTGGAAAGTTCCTGCATC
>NZ_JACJKP010000267.1 GCF_016901605.1 Gemmiger formicilis | reverse complement strand
GCGCGGGAATTTGATGAAATCACCGAATATATGAAGGCTTCCACCGCGATTCACCACGGGGAATACGTGCGTACCTGCTATCAGCCCAAGTTGTTTACAGAGCAGATTTTTCAGACATTTTCGGAAGATATTCGTACGCTGTACGGTATTTTGTCCAAGGTCATCCACGCATACTACCGGGACCCGGAATACCGCGCGCTTTTTGGCTTTGATAAAGTGGCCGAGGAACTGATTCTGCGTGCAGACCCGGAGATTTCTCTGCTTCCTATGGCACGGATCGATTTCTTTTACAATGAGGAAACCGGCGCTTATAAATACTGCGAGTTCAACACCGATGGCACCAGCGCCATGAATGAAGACCGTGAACTGAATCTGGGGCAGCAGCTGTCCACCGTATACCGGGAATTCCGGCAGAACCATCCTACCCGTACCTGTGAGTTGTTTGACAGTTGGGTCAAAACACTGTGCGCAGTCTATCGCCGTGCGCGGAAAACCGAGCAGGCGCCCTATGTAGCCATTGTGGATTTTATGGATTGCGGAACAGTTAACGAGTTTGAGGTGTTCCAGGGATATTTTGTCCGCAACGGTGTGCCCGCAGAGGTGTGCGATCTGCGCAGCCTGCAATATAACGCAGAAGAAAAAGTACTGTATGGGCCCGGAGGGCATAAAATTGATGCCATCTATCGGCGCGCCGTTACCAGTGATATTCTGGAACGTTACGAAGAATGCGGGCCTTTGCTGGCTGCAGTACGTGACGATGCGGTACTTTTGGTGGGGGATTTCCACACGCAGCTGGTCCACAACAAAACGATTTTCCGAATCCTGCATGAAGCACGCACACAGGTGATGCTGACGGAGGAAGAACGGGCATTTGTAAAGGCCCATGTGCCCCTGACAAAGAGCTTCGAACAATCGGATATTCCCGCTGTGCTGGCGGATAAGGACGCCTGGATTCTGAAACCTCTGGATTCCTACGCCTCCCGCGGCGTGCACGCCGGTGTGGAACACACCCAGAAGGAATGGGAAGAAATTGTCCTCCATACACCGGAAGGGTACCTGCTGCAGGAGTTCTACCGTCCTTATGTGACCGAAAACTACGGCATCGGCCCGGATGGGAAATTCGGCAAAAACAGGTACTATAACCTGACAGGCATCTATGTGTACGACGGTGTGGCACAGGGTGTTTACTCCCGGGTGTCGCTCAGCCCGATTATTTCCAGCCAATATAGCGAAAAGACGCTGCCGACTCTGTTGGTAGGGGAATAATCCGGAAGTCGGTCCGGCATACTAACCCCAAAACATTGGGGGGCAAAGTATGCGGGAAACATCGTATCATGCCGTCATCACCGAGATGACGGTCCGGGCGCTGTGGGAAACACAGAACGTGATCGACTGCATCCCGGATGAAATTTGGGATAAGCACTATGGGGGATCGCCGCTGTGGCAGCATCTGTATCATATGCTGCACAGCCTGGACCAGTGGTTCATCAATCCGCGCGCCAATGATTTTGTGGCACCGCCCGTCCATACGCCGGATCTTCATGAATTGGACATCTACCCGGCGGCGCATCTGGACCGCGGGCAGATCGATGACTATTTTTATACCATCAAAGCGAAGTTGTCCTTGTATCTGACCTCGCTGCATGACGAGGACTTGCTGCAGCGCCCCGAAAACTGCGAATGGACAAGATTCACCCTGATTTTGTCGCAGTACAGGCATCTTCATCTGCATCTGGGCATGTTGATGGGATTTATCGTAGCAGAAATCGGGTTGTGTCCGCGCACGTTGGAGCCGGGGGACGAGTTCCCGCGGCCGCCTTATGACCCCTATCGGTAAAGAAAGGAACATTCATGAAAAAAACAGGAATCGCAGGGTTCTTGCTGTCTGTCTGCTTGCTGCTGGCAGGGTGTACATCCCAAAATGTGGATACAACACCGGTGTGGCAGCAGACGCTTCCTCAGACAGGTGTGCAGATGGAAGTAAGCAACTGTACACTGGAAAACAGCGGCCCGGTTTATTATGCCATGGACAGGGTGGACACAGATTACTGGACGGAGAAAACAGCGGTTCAGGTCAAGGGTGTCCCCGTCGTCACCCTGTATGGTGTAGACCCGGAAGAGGTCGAACTGCGATTTGTGGAAAACGTTTCCTACCTGTACATTTACTACGATAAGGTCATGCCGCAGCCGGATTTGGACTATGTTCTGACCGAAACGAATGACGGCGCACTGCAGTATCGTCTGGATACGGTATATAACTATGAATTTGTGATCACGACAGAGCAGGGAACCGACTCCATGATGGTCATTTGCCACAGGGACGGTTTGGAATCTGCCAATACCGGTACCACTTGAATACAACGAAAAACAGCCCCGGCGGGAACTTCCGCCGGGACTGCTTTTTGGTTGGCGCCGAATAGGCATGATAAAACCCCCAGTTCAACTGGGGGTGGATAAAAAATACTTTAGTGAAGAGAAAGAACCTCCTGTGCTAGAATAAAGCTGGTCTGGCAACCAAG
>NZ_JACJKP010000266.1 GCF_016901605.1 Gemmiger formicilis | reverse complement strand
TGGCCGTCTGGAGCAAGAACCCCGACGTCGACCCGGTGGGCGCCTGCATCGGTGCCCGCGGCGCCCGTGTGGAAAAGATCGTGCAGGAACTGGGCGGCGAGAAGATCGACGTCATCCGCTGGAGCGAGGATGTGACCGAGTTTATCTCGGCTGCGCTGTCTCCGGCCAAGGTGGTCAAGGTGGAACTGCTGCCCGGCGAAACCAAGAGCTGCCGTGTGACGGTGCCCGATCACCAGCTCAGCCTGGCCATCGGCAACAAGGGTCAGAACGTACGCCTGTGTGCGCATTTGACCGGTTATAACATCGACATCCGTCCTGAATCCGGTTACTACGGCGAGGACGAAGAATAAACCAAGCCATTGCCCGAGCCGTTGGCTCCGGAGTTCATTTGAAAAGAGGTCGGCTACTTGCAGCAGCAAAAGCAAAAAAAGATCCCGGTGCGCCGTTGCGTTGGATGTAACACCCAGCGCCCGAAGCGTGAACTGGTGCGCGTTGTGCGCAGCCCCGAAGGCGAGATCAGCATTGATCTGCGCGGCAAAGCACCGGGGCGTGGGGCGTATCTTTGCCCTTCGGCCGCATGCCTGGCCAAGGCCCGCAAAGCCAAGCGGTTGGAACGCACTTTTGAAGTGCCCATCCCCGCCGAAATTTACGAGCGCCTGACCGAGGAGATCCAATGCGCGGAACAAAGTGCAAAGGAGGCGGCAGACCATGGCGAATGACCAACATCCGTTGCTGGGGGCGCTGGGGCTTTGCCGCAAAGCCGGTAAGCTGCTGCACGGATACGACCGCGTGCAGGAAAATGCCCTGCGCGGTAAGGTGGCACTGGTTCTGCTTGCCGCAGATGCCAGCGAACGTACCGTGACCCACATGCGCAGCGCCTGCGAGGGGATCGTGGCATGTGAACAGATGCCGCTGACCACCGCCGATCTGGCGATGCTCACCCCAAAACCTGCCGCCGTGTTCGGCATTACGGACGAACACCTTGCGCAGCTGTGCGCAAAACATCTTACCTGATGCAGAGGAGGACCACAGTTTATGGATTTTAAATACAAGATCGCAGATGTTGCCAAGGAGTTCGGCGTGCCCGCCAAGAAGGTCATCGAGACCGTTTCTTCGGTTACCGGTGAAGCTTACAAAACCGGCGGCACGTTCGGGGAGAAGGAATTGGATTTCCTGCTGGAAAACCTGACCCGCGAAAACGCCGAGAATAGCTTGGATGCCTACCTGGCCAGCGGTGCCAAGGAAGAACCGAAACCCGCCGCGCCCAAGGCAGAAACCAAGAAACCGGAAGCCAAAAAGCCGGAGAATAAGAAACCCGAAAACAAGCGGGATAACCGCAAGCCGGAAAAGCAGGCGGAAAAGCGCAACGAAAAGCGCGTCACCCTGCAGGAACTGGCTGCTGATACCGGCATCAAGAAGCCGGTGGCCGCTACCGAGCAGGTGCAGGTCAACCGCGCGCAGGTTTCTGTGGATACCCGCACTGTGGACGTCAACGTGGATAAATTCAATGCCCGTTATGACGACCTGGCGGACAGCCGCAACATGCCCAACAAGCGCAAGAACCAGCCCACCGGCAAAAAAGAAAAGTTCAACAACCGCAACAATCGCCGCGGCCAGCAGTTTGGCCGCCGCCGTGAGACCGAGGCAGAGCGTTTGCAGCGCATCCAGCTGGAGAAGGCCCGCAACGCTCAGCTCAAAATCTCCATTCCGGATGAGATCACCGTCGGTGAACTGGCCAGCCGCCTGAAGCAGACCGCTGCCAAGGTCGTGGCCAAGTTCATGCAGATGGGCGAGATGCACGCGGTTTCCGACGTGGTGGATTTCGATACCGCTGCCCTCATTGCCGAGGAATTCCATGCCAAGGTGGAGCATGAGGTTCATGTTTCCATCGAGGAACGTCTGTTCGTGCAGGAAGAGGACAACGCCGCCGATCTGGTGGAGCGTCCGCCGGTCGTTGTGGTCATGGGCCACGTCGACCACGGCAAGACCTCGATTCTGGACGCCATCCGCAAGACCAACGTGACCGCAGGCGAAGCCGGCGGCATCACCCAGGCCATTGGTGCCTACCAGGTCAAGAGCGGCGAGAGCGTCATCACCTTCCTGGATACGCCGGGCCACGAGGCTTTCACCGCCATGCGTGCCCGCGGCGCCAATATGACCGATATTGCGGTTCTGGTTGTGGCAGCCGATGACGGCATCATGCCCCAGACCATTGAATCCATCAACCATGCCAAAGCTGCCGGCGTCAAGCTGATCGTGGCTGTGAACAAGATGGATAAACCCACCGCCAACCCCGAGCGTGTCAAGGAACAGCTCACCCAGTACGAGATCGTGCCGGAAGACTGGGGCGGCGATGTAGCCTGCATCCCGGTGTCGGCACTGACCGGCATGGGCATCACCGACCTGCTGGAACGGATCGTTCTGGAAGCCGAGGTCATGGAACTGAAGGCCAACCCCAACCGCCGCGGCAAGGGCGCGGTTGTGGAAGCCCGTCTGGACAAGGGCCAGGGCCCCATCGCCACACTGCTGGT
>NZ_JACJKP010000265.1 GCF_016901605.1 Gemmiger formicilis | reverse complement strand
CCGCTTGCCATGGCCGCAGACTGAAACCGACCAGCCTGGCGGTGACTGTCGGCGGAATCAATATTGCGGATTTCTGCGATAAAAGTGTCAGCGAGGAACTGGAATTCATCAAGACCGCCAAAGTCAGCGAACGGGATGAGATGATTGGCGCTCCGATCTTTAAGGAGGTCAAAGAACGACTGGGCTTCCTGGAAAGTGTGGGACTGGGATACCTGACCTTGTCCCGCGGTGCAGCTTCACTGTCCGGCGGCGAAAGCCAGCGCATCCGCTTGGCGACACAGATCGGCAGTGCGCTGACGGGTGTTTTGTACGTGTTGGATGAACCCAGTATTGGCCTGCACCAGCGCGATAATGATAAGCTGATTGCAACCATGAAACGCTTGCGGGATCTGGGCAACACGCTGATTGTGGTGGAACATGATGAGGACACCATGCGTCAGGCAGACTATATCGTGGATGTGGGTCCTGGTGCCGGTGTTCATGGCGGTGAAATTGTGGCAGCCGGTACGGTGGCGGATATCTGCAAAGCCAAACGCAGCATTACCGGTGCGTATCTGTCCGGCCGCAAGTTTGTAGAGGTGCCGGAAGAGCGCCGGCAGGGAAATGGCAAATTCCTGCGTATTGTAAAAGCGCATGAAAATAATCTGCAGGACATTACTGTGGATTTCCCGCTGGGCAAAATGATTTGCGTTACCGGCGTATCCGGTTCCGGAAAGTCTACGCTGATCAATGAGATTCTGTACAAAACGCTGGCTGCAGCCTTGAATGGCGCGCGGAGCCGCCCGGGCCAATGCGAAGAAGTGCAGGGAATGGAGTGGGTCGATAAGGTGATTGGTATTGACCAGTCCCCGATCGGGCGCACACCCCGTTCCAATCCGGCCACTTATACAGGTGTTTTCAGTGATATCCGTGCGTTGTTTGCAAGCACGCAGGATGCAAAAATGCGTGGATATGGTCCGGGACGGTTTAGCTTCAATGTAAAGGGCGGCCGCTGTGAAGCCTGTGAAGGCGGCGGCATCCTGCAAATTGAGATGCACTTCCTGCCGGATATTTATGTGCCCTGCGATGTCTGCAAAGGAAAACGCTACAACCGGGAAACGCTGGAAGTCAAGTATAAAGATAAAAGCATTTCCGATGTGTTGGACATGACTGTAGAAGAGGCATGCACCTTCTTTGCGAATATTCCTAAGATTGCCCGCAAACTGCAAACTTTGCAGGAAGTGGGACTGGGGTATATTCAGCTGGGGCAGGCAGCCACTACACTTTCCGGTGGCGAAGCACAGCGTGTGAAACTGGCAAATGAGCTGGCGCGCCGCGGTACGGGGCAGACGGTCTATATTCTGGACGAACCCACAACCGGTTTGCATGTTGCGGACGTGCACCGTCTGGTTAAGGTTCTGGATAAGCTGGTAGATGCCGGTAATACCGTGATCGTAATCGAGCATAATCTGGATGTGATCAAGCGGGCAGATTATATTATTGATCTGGGACCGGAAGGCGGAAGTGGCGGCGGCCGTATTGTGGCCAGCGGTACACCGGAGGAAGTGGCGGAAAACCCGCAGTCCTTTACCGGTCAGTATCTGAAACCTATGCTGGAGAGAGCCAGGCAAATTCAAAAGCAAGAAAAATGAAAAGAGGGGAGATCCGGCTTGGGATCTCCCTCTTTTTTGTACAGAAAGTCATGGGAGTAAAACCACAGTATGCCGTATAGTGGACAAAATGCAGAACAACCGCTTGTACTTTTGCAGGCGATTTGCTATACTATTACGGTATATTGGATTTGTGTACCTTAAGGAGAATTCTCTTGGAAAAGCTGATCTATACCCATAATGAGGAAGCTGCCAAAACGCTGGCAGCTTATTACGAAACGCCGCCTCTGGCCTATGTGCGCAGCTACGGCTGTCAGCAGAACGTCAACGACGGTGAAAAAATCCGGGGCGTTTTGCAGGATGTAGGGTTCGGGTTATGTGATACCTTGGAAGATGCCGACCTGATCCTGTTCAATACCTGTGCGGTGCGTGAACATGCCGAACAGCGTGTGTTCGGTAATATCGGCGCGCTCAAAAAGTTGAAGGAGCAGAATCCGCGGCTGATGATTGGTGTGTGCGGATGCATGGCTCAGCAGCAGCATATTGTGGAAAAACTGCGTCAGAGCTACCCGTATGTGGATCTGGTTTTTGGCGTGGATGGCATTGACAGATTGCCGGCTATGCTGGCCGAACGCCTGCGCCGCGGCAAGCGGTATCTGGAAAATCCGGAACAGCGGAACGCCGTAGTGGAGGAAATGCCGATCCGACGGGATTCCGGTTTCCGGGCCTGGCTGCCGATCATGTACGGGTGCGACAACTTTTGCACGTATTGTATTGTACCCTATGTGCGTGGCCGGGAACGCAGCCGGGAACCGGAGGCGATTCTGGCAGAGTTTAAGGAACTGATCGCCAAAGGGTATAAAGAAATTACCCTGTTGGGGCAGAATGTGAACAGCTACGGAAAAGGGCTGGAGAAGTCGGTGGATTTTGCCGATCTTCTCAATCTTCTGTGTGAGGTGCCCGGCGACTATCAGATTCGTTTTATGACCAGCCATCCCAAA
>NZ_JACJKP010000264.1 GCF_016901605.1 Gemmiger formicilis | reverse complement strand
GCCGTAGCCGGTGGTCACGATGGCGTCAATGTCGCTGCGCTGCAGCCCGGCCTGTTCCAGGGCCTGCTCCAGGGCACGTTCGGCGCCTACGGCGGCACCGGCACCGGTGGGCAGAATCACGCCGGTGACCATCTTTTGGTCCCGGTCCAGAATCACCACGTCGGTGCTGGTGGAACCGCTGTCAATGCCTGCAAAATAGCCTTTTTCCATCTTGATCTCCTTTCCTTCCCCCTGGCCGGGGTCCATGCTTTCGGCAAAGGCCTCCAGGCGGGTCAGCAGCTGACCGCTGCTCTGCAGCGTGTAGTCGGATTCAATCTTCAGCAGCGGTACCGCCACGCTCTGCTTTACCTGGGCATATTCAAAACTGTAAAAATCGCAGAACTTGACCGTGTGGTAAATGATGCCCTTCAGGTCGGGGTCGTTGAACAGCCGCTTGCGGCCGGTATTGTCCATCATCCGCATGCAGGGGATCTGCCCCAGCAGTTCGGCGGCATACCACTCCATCAGGGCGTCAAAGTCGGCATCCTCCGGCGGCAGTACTTCACCCACCGACCGGTTGTGTACGCAGGTTTCATTCTCCACAGGGAAAGGCATGGCGTTCTGCACCATCTCAAACAGTTCCTTGCCCATCCGGGCACCCAGCACACTGATGTGCGGCCCGCGGGTCTTTTCGGGGGCATGGAAGGCCGCCCGGAAAGCTTTGGCGTCAAAGGTGGTGCCTTTGTAAGCGGCATAGGCCTTGGCCAGCCCCTTCAGCTGGGCAGCGGTGCGCTGGCGGCTGCACTCGCCGCCGCTGTGCAGCATGTCCACGATGTACAAAAAATCCAGTTTGCCGCTTTCCGCCAGCACATCATAAACGCTGCGGATGGTATCGCAGCAGTTTACCAGCACCAGTTCGCGGACCTGGCCGCTCATCACCGCTTCCAGCAGCGATTTGCCGAACCCGCAGATGTTGGAATGAGCCATCTGGTCGGCCCGGTCAAAGCCCTCCTGCATACCGTTCAGGTTTTCGCACTCTGCACCCAGGGCGGTCAGCAGTTCAATGGGGGTGTATTTGCATACATAATAGGTCTTGTTCATGCCTCGGCTCCTTCCCCGGTGCGGCCCGGCTCGTTCAGCATCTCCAAAAAGGCGCCCAGCCGGGTGGAGGTCTGCCCCTCGCCGCCGTGGCTGCGGTCGCAGCCGTCGCCGTCCAGAATCAGCAGCGGCAGGCCCGCTTCCTCAAATTTCTTTTTGGCAAGCTGGGCAGCGCCCAGGGTGTGTTTGCAACCCCAGTGGTCAAACCACACCACGCCGTCGGCGCCCACCTGTTTGGCATGGCGGATGCCTGCCTTGATGCGGCGCACTGCGCTGCCGTTGAGGGCATGGTACACCATGCGGCGGGCCATGGCCTCGTAGGGTTGTTCGGGGTCAAAGTCCGGTTCGCATACTTCGCTCAGTTCACATCCTACGATCTGGGCGCTTTCCCGGAAGAGCAGATCCTCCTTGATGGCATCGGACCAGAAGGGGATGGTGTGCATCCAGTAGATGCGCTTGCCTTTGGCGGCGGGGGCGTGTTCCAGGTCTTTCAGCAGCTGGTCCACATAGGCTTCCACCTGGGGCGTGCCCAGCAGGATGTTGTTGGTCATACCGCAGTACAGCGGTGTGACCAGATCGGTAGGCACATACCGGTCTGCGCGTTTTTGCTGGTAGGTGCGGTATTTTTCCAGCGTCCGTTTGCTGCGGCGCAGCCGCTCTTTCAGTGATTCCTCGTCGATGGGGCGGCCGGTCTGCTGTTCCAGAAATGCCGCCAGCGCCCGCAGCTGGGCGGCTACATAGGCCACATTGTCCTCGTTCTGCTGCATGGGCACATCGATGGCAAAAGGCTGTACATGGTACAGCTGGCTCAGTGTGCGGAAGGTCAGCAGATTGGCGTCACAGGTCAGGTTGGTATAGACGATGCATTTGGGTTTGGGCAGTACCCCTTTCTGGGCGGCCCCCAGAAAAGTCTTGTGGTAGCTGCACAATGTTTCGGAAATACCGGTGTTTTCGGCCTGCTGCAGAAAACCGCGCTCCGCCATGGAGCCGGACAGATAACAGGAGAAAGCCTCCACATTATAGGGGTTGAGCCCTGCTTCCTGCAGCATTTCGCAGGGGGTGAACACACTGACCATAGCCGAGTGGTCGGGGTCCTGCAAGGGCGCCAGCATGGCGTCCATCATAATGCGGGCCAGTTTCCGGTCCGCCGGCTGCAGGCGCTTGTCGGGGCTGAACCGGTTTTTCAGGTTCTGGGCTTCCCACCCGGTGCGCAGCAGCCTGCGCGCACGCTGGGGGTTCCGGTTGCTCCAGGACTCCACGGTGCGCCCGAAGGTTTCTACTACTTGCATATTGTTTCCCTTTCTCTACTCTCCGCGCCCGAATCCGTGCAAAAAAACAGCGGGTTCCCCGGCCGGGACCCGACCGGAAAACCCTTGCACTGTTTCTCGGGTTGCAGTGTTGTTTTGCAGGATGAGCTCATTCTATGATACACCCGATGCAACGCAAAATCAATGTATCTTTTGCACAGTTCTTTGTTTTTTGTCTTGCGTAAAATTAGGCCGGATGCTGCTGGGCACCGCCGCCCGGCGTGGGCATGGGGCAGTGGGTCAGGTACCAGACAAACAGGATGGAACTGACGGTCCAGGTCAGGGGATAGGCCCAGAAAATTACGCTGATCTGCGGAATAAAGTGCACCGTT
>NZ_JACJKP010000263.1 GCF_016901605.1 Gemmiger formicilis | reverse complement strand
TTGTTCCTTCTTTGCAAAGAAGGAACCGAAGAAACTCTGATCAAAAAGGCATGGTCTTTGGACCATGCCTTTTTATATATCATTTTCCATTACGGGGGTTCGGGCACACCCGAATCAACGGTGGAGAATCGGAAAAATCGATGGAAAAACAGTCTCTCCAGGCGTTTTTCCCGATTTTTTCGATTCGACTTCTCCTTTGGGGGTCTTGGGGGTGAGTAACCCCCAAGCCGTGCTCCGCGCCTCGGAACTAGCGGCGACTTTTTCGGTTCCTTTTTGGTCGGTCAAAAAGGAACATATCCCGGCAGCGCGAACCCACCGGGAAAACCACGCGTCAAACTTGCCAACGGCAGACAGGTTCGGTATAATAAAATATTATAGAAAAAGGGGGCTTTGTTTTGGCCGGGACTTTGTATCTGGTGGCTACACCCATCGGCAACCTGGACGATATGCCGCCCCGGGTGGCGGCGACTTTCGGGGCGGTGGATTTTGTGGCCGCCGAGGATACCCGTGTGACCCTGCGGCTGCTGAACCATCTGGGACTGAAAAAGCCGCTGGTCAGCTATTATGAACACGCCCTGCACCACGGCGAAGCCATTTTGCAGCGCATCGAAGCGGGGGAGGACTGCGCCCTGTGCAGCGATGCGGGCATGCCCTGCATCAGCGACCCCGGGGAACAGATCGTGGCCGAAGCCCACGCCCGGGGCATCCGGGTGGTGCCGGTGCCCGGCGCATCCGCCTGCATTACGGCGCTGGCCGCCAGCGGGCAGCCTACCGCCCGGTTTGTGTTTGAAGGATTCCTGCCGGTACCCAAGCGGGAACGGCGGGAACGGTTGGCGGCTTTGCAGGGCGAGACCCGGACCATACTGTTGTACGAAGCCCCCCACAAACTGCGGGGGACCCTGGACGATCTGGCCGGGGCATTCGGGCCGGAACGTCCGGTCAGCCTTTGCCGGGAGTTGACCAAACTCCACGAGGAGATCGTCAAAACTACCCTGGGTGAGGCGGTGGCCTATTACAAGGAACACGATCCCCGGGGCGAGTATGTGCTGGTGGTGGCAGGGGCCGACCCGGCCGCCGCGGCTGCCGATGCCGAACCCACCAAAGAAGAAGTGGTGGCCGCCGCCAGAACCTTGTTGGCGGGCGGTATGCCCCCTTCCGCCGCGGCCAAGCAGGCGGCGGCAGGCACGCCCTTCTCCAAGGGAGAGATTTACAAAGAGTTGATCGCCAAGGAGTAAGCGGGCGGCGATCCCCCGCCGCGGGGATATTCTGATTTTTCCAGAAAGGATTTACTTTCATGTCTGAAACCACAAAGATCCTTGTCATCAGCGATGTGCACGGCCGCCTGCGCGACCTGCGCTGGGTGCTGGATCATGAGGAAGCCGAGGCTATGTTTTATCTCGGTGACGGATTGTATGATCTGAACGCGGCTTTGCAGCTGCGCAAAACGCCGGTGCCGTACCCCATCTACCGGGTGGCGGGCAACTGCGATACCGGCTACGAGGAACCCACCGAGGGCATGGCGCCCTTTGCGGGGGTGCTCTTCTTTTACACCCACGGCCACCACTACGGCGTCAAGATGGGCAGTGAACGGCTGGCGGAATCGGCCGGGGCCCGCGGCGCCGATGTGGCGCTTTTCGGCCACACCCATGTGCGGGAACTGCAGCGGGGCGTGGGCACGGCGGCTACCGTGTTCAATCCCGGCAGCCTGCGGGACGGCGGCAGCTATGGCGTGATTGAAGTGACCGACGGCCAGTGTGCCTTCGGATGGAAGCGGGTGCCTGCATTTTGAACGAAAGTGTACAGTATATTCCGGAAGTAGACAGCACCAATACCTGGGCCAAGGCCCATCTGCAGGAGTTCGGGCCCATCGGGGCGGTGTATTCCACCAGCCAGACGGCGGGCCGGGGACGGCTGGGCCGTCAGTGGATCGACGCCCCGGGCAAGGCTCTGTATTACACGGTGGTGCTCAAAACGCCGCTGGTGCAGCCGTCCACCCTGCCGCTGTTTTCCAGCCTGGCGGTGGCCGATGCCCTGGAACAGCGCTACGGCGTACAGTGCCAGATCAAGTGGCCCAATGATCTTTTGCTCAACGGCAAAAAGGTGGTGGGTATCCTGTGCGAGGGTGCCCCCGACGGACACAGTGTTCTGTCGGGCATTGGCATCAACCTGGCCCAGGACCAGGCCTATTTTGACGCCGCGGGCCTGCCCCACGGCACCAGCCTGGCCCTGCAGGGGGTCAAGGTGGACCTGGAAGTGGACCCGGAATGGCTGGCCCAGTATATGACGGATTTCGGCTTTGACCGGGAACTGTATACCTACGAGGTGGAGGGCTTTGCCCCGTACCGGGAACGGTACAAGGCCCGCTGCGTGAACCTGGGCCGCCGCGTGACCTATGAGGGCGGCGCGGGCACTGCCGTGGATGTGGACGAGGAAGGACGTTTGATCGTGGAAGGCGAAAACGGCGAGACCCGCGTTTTTACCGGCGAAGTATCGGTCCAGGGCATCTACGGTGCGGTGTGAGCCACAGCGTGTGAGCCCGCTTTCGTTCTTTTCTTGCAAGAAAAGAACCAAAAGAACTCTATACAAAAATCCCCCGCAGGGAATTTCCCTGCGGGGGATTTTTAGTTGGAATTTCTTCGGTTCCTTCTTTGCAAAGAAGGAACAAAGGGCGGGTTACGCCTTGGCTTTCTCCTCATCCAGGCGGTCCAGCAGATCCCAGACACCCAGCATATACTGGATACCCAG
>NZ_JACJKP010000262.1 GCF_016901605.1 Gemmiger formicilis | reverse complement strand
TAAGTTACACAAGGAGGGCCTATGTCACCACGAAATCGAAAAGATCTGACCCAGCGGCTGGAAACCGTTATCAAAACACTGATTCCGCAGCGCGGACAAAGTGCCGATGAACTTGGTCCCATGATGCGCGCCATCAAGGCGGTGCACAGCGTGACCGACAACACCTCTACCACCCCGGAAGATCTGGAACGTCAGCGGGCTGCGCAGGAACTGTTCGGCCGGTTGGTGGCACCGTCCCAGGGAATCCGCAGCGATGGGCTGACGGTGGGGGAGATCCCTGCCGAATGGGTCAGCCTGGAACATGGTCATGACCGCCGCCATGCAGTGCTGTATTGCCATGGCGGCGGCTATACCTGCGGTCAGCTGGGCTATGCCCGCATCCTGGCCAGCAAACTGGCGCTTTGCACCGGGTTTGATGTGCTCTCTTTTGAGTATCGCCTGGCGCCGGAACATCCCTACCCGGCGGCGGTGCAGGACGCGCTGGCCATGTGGGATTATATGATGTATATGGGGTACGGTGCGCGGGACGTGATCGTGGCCGGGGATTCCGCGGGCGGCAATCTGGCGCTGGAACTTTGCCTGAAACTGAAAGCGCAGGGCCGCGCTCAGCCCCGGGGACTGCTGCTGTTCAGCCCCTGGACCGATATGACGGCCAGCGGTAAAAGTTACCGCATCTGCCGTGACCTGGACCCGATGCTGACCATAGAATATGTGGAGGCGGTGCGTGCCGCCTACACCGGGCCGGACGCCGACTGGTCCAATCCCTGTTACAGCCCGCTGTTTGCTGACCTCCGGGGAATGCCGCCGGCGCTGGTGCAGGTGGGCACCAATGAAATTTTACGTTCCGACAGTGAAAGCCTGGTCGAAGCCCTGCAAAAGGCCGGCGGCTATGCCAAGTTGGAAGTGTATGAAGAATGCTGGCATGTGTTCCAGCAGATGCCGATCCATCGCGCCGAAGTAGCGATGGAATCCGCCGGACGGTTTGTGCAGCGGCTGATGTAAGCTGCCGGCCGGAAGGCACAGAAAACGAGGAGTCCTATGGCACAATCCTGGTATAAAGTTGATAACGTTGCAAAGGTCTTTCTGGCCACAACCACACGCCGAGACCCCCGGGTGTTCCGGATCTCCTGCACACTGACGCAGGACATCGACCCGGAAAAACTCAATGAAGCAGTACGCCGCACGGCACAGGAATGGCCGCAGTTTCAGGTGACACTGCATCGGGGGTTGTTCTGGCATTATTTTGAATCCACCGATCAGGTCCCCCTTGCCAAGGAGGAAAACAAAGAACCCTGCGCCCCCTTGTATGTACCGGAACGCCGGAACCAGCTCATCTACCGGGTGAGTTATTTCGGGGCACGGATCAATCTGGAAATGTTCCATGCCATGACAGATGGCAACGGCGGATTCCTGTTCCTGAAATCCATTGTGCGCAATTATCTGGCGCTGTGTTATCCCGGTACGCTGGACCATGTGCCTACGCCCAACAGTGCATCCGAGGCAGACCTGGCGCAGGACAGCTTCAAGAATTTTTACGGGGGAACGCGGCGCGCAGCACCGGCCAAACAACCCCGTGCCTACCATTTGCGGGGGCTGCGGCTTCCCTATGACCAGCTGCAGTACTTTGAAGGGCATCTCAGTGCCAAGGAGGTACTGGCCCGGGCGCGCACGTTGGGCGTATCCCTGACCAGCTACCTGGGGGCATCCCTGATGCTGGCCATTTATGCCGAGATGCCGGCCATGGACCGCAACAAGACCATTTCCATCAGCCTGCCGGTGAACCTGCGCAACTATTATCCCAGCGAAACAGCCCGGAACTTTTTCAATTCGGTGTATGTGACCCACACACTGACCGAGGCTGATACTCTGGAAACGGTGGCGCCGGTGTTTGATGCCAAACTCAAAGAGATCCTGCACCCGGAAAACATCAAAGCCCAGATGGATGAGTACGAAAAACTGGAACACATGCCGGGCATCCGCCTGGTACCGCTTTTTATCAAAAATGCGGCCGTGCGGTTCTTTACCCATCTGGAAGACCGGCATGTGACCGCGGTGCTTTCCAATATGGGAAGGGTGGATGTTTCGGAGGAACTCCGCCCTTACATCCGGCAGTTTGCGGCGTTCTCCAGCTGCGAAGGTCTGTTTACATGTGTCAGTTCCTACGGGGATGATCTGGTGCTGGGAACGGCGTCCGCGCTGCGCAGCACCAACGTTTTGCGCCGCCTTTACCGCGGTTTTGCCGCCGAGGGACTGAACGTCACGCTCTATGCAACGGAGGTGGAAAAGTGAAAACCTGCCCGCATTGTCATATTCAGGTGGGCGGCAATGCTGCCTACTGTCCGCTGTGCCAGAACCGCCTGTCCGGTCCGGATGACGCGCCCTGGTGGCCGAAGATCACACCGCGGGTGCGGCGCTTCGGCATGCTGTTCAAGATCGTTGCCTTTTTGCTGCTGGCGGCCAATGTGGTGGCCGGGGCCATCGATTTCCTGCTGGTGGAGGAACCTCATCGCCATGAAAGCCTGTTGATGCTGGTATGGGTGATTGCGATTTTGCTGGTATTGCGCAGTCTGCTTCGCCGCCGGTATAACGGACCGCGGCAGGTATTCCAGCTGCTGCTTCTGGTATCGGCGCTGCTGATTTTTACCGACTGGTTCCATGGGTATACCGGGTACAGTGTGGACCTGGTCATTCCCATCCTGTGCAGTGTTACACTGGTCTGCAATTTCATTTTTGCGTTCTGGCGCAGCCGTTTTACCCAGAATGCGCTGGTGTATATGCTGCTGAACAT
>NZ_JACJKP010000261.1 GCF_016901605.1 Gemmiger formicilis | reverse complement strand
CTGACGCCCGCGTCATTGATGCCGTCCAGCGGGGCGTAGGGGGCCGCCAGGCAGATGACCTTGTCCATCAGGCCGGTCATATCCTGGTCCACGTCAATGCCCAGGAACTGCAGGTCCACCGTGGAGATGGTGGCATGGCGGCCTTCGTTGGCCTCGGTAAAGACCAGCATGGCGTTGGTCTTGGAGAAGTCGTAGTTGCGGGCAAAGAGGGCGTCCCCGTTTTCGGCGGTGGCCGTAAAGGAGGAACAGCCGATCTCGGGGGCGGTCATGTTCAGGTTTACCACGCCGTGGGTGATGTTGTCGGTGATGAACTGAATCAGTTCGGTATCACTGGAAACACCGCCCTGGGCCACAAAGTCATCCAGGTAAAAGTCCCCTTTCACCTCCATGGAATAGACCGCGCCGTCCAGGTGGTCGTCGTTGCGCTCCCGCAGCATCCGGATGCTGGCCACCGAGCTGATCTCGTTATGCCAGACGGCCCAGACGCCCGCAAAGGCCAGCACCAGCAGTACCACGAGCACGGCCAGCACCGTGAGCAGGATCTTTTTTACACTTCTTTTGGGTTTGGTTTCTACCGCATTCATTCTCTTTTTTTCCTTTCCTTTTTCCGTTTATTCCGGGATTCCCTCGTCGGCCAAAGCGCGCAGGTTGTCGGCAATGGAGCCAAGGGCTTTATAGAAAACGGCCCGTTCCTCGTCGGTCAGGTCTTTGCCCCCGGCTTCCACCGCCCGGGATGCCCGCTGCCGCACCTGGATGGCGGCGGTACGTCCGGCTTCGGTAAGCAGTACCGCGCCGCCGTAGCCGCCCTCCTTGCGCACCAGGCCCTTCTCTTCCAGAATGGCCAGCATACGGGAAGCGTCGGATTTATCCTTAAGGCACAGTTCGCACAGTTCCGGCACCGTGATGCCCGCCGGGTAGCGGTACAAAATGGTCAGGTAGGTGGCATGGGCCCCCTTGAGACCGTACGCCTTCATTTCCTCCCCTGCCAGCTTGTGCCAGCAGCGGGAAATCTCCGCAATGGCCAGAGAAAACCGTTCAAACCGCTCGATCATGGACAAACTCCTTTCGTTTCCAGAAGTTGAAAACACAACTTTATGAGTATAGCAATAAGAAGTTGAAGTGTCAACTTCTTCCAGCCGTTTTTATTTTATTGTGTGCACGCCATGCCAAAAGCGTGAAGTTTCCCCTGCCCGGTTCACCGGCCCCCGCCTCTATTGTTTGCAGATATTTCCCGCTGCTTTGTCTATTTTTGGTTACAGCACAATAAAAAAGCGGAGTCCCGGCCGCTGCGGCGGCAAACTGGGGATGACAGGTCATTTGTTGCAACATCACACTTCTGCCCAAAAGCGAAAACGGTATTTTGGGCAATTTACCCCTTGACCGGACGGGAAAAATCGATATAATAGAATTAGAATAATTCTAAAAATGGTGTTGAGTACTGTGACGAAATATGGAAAGCAAATTTTAGAGATCGTAAGTTCCTCCCGCAGCCACATGACGGCTGAGGAGATTTTTTGGGCGCTTCGGCAGACCTACCCGACGGTGGTGCTGGCTACGGTGTACAACAACCTCAACCGCCTACTGCAGGAGGATCTGATCCACAAGATATCGGTGGAAGGAATGCCCGACCGGTATGACCGTATCCAGCGCCACGACCACCTGGTGTGCAGAGCGTGCGGTAAGCTGATGGATATTGACCTGGGCGACCTTACCGAACAGTTTGAAAAAAAGGCGGGAATCCCCATTTTGTCCTATGATCTGAAACTGAACGTTTTGTGTGAAGCCTGCCGGAACAAAAGCAAATAAAAAGGAAGTGAGCCAACTGAACCATTTACCATTGTCAGTCCGAGTTGCCATTGAGGCAGACAACCCCAGCATCGTTCGTTGGGAAGAAAAATGTATCCGCTGCGGTATGTGCAAGGAAGCCTGCACCAACCTGATGGGGGTACACGGAAGCTACACGTTGGAGCAGACAGGCGGCAAAGCACTGTGCATCTACTGCGGCCAGTGCGCCAATGTCTGCCCGGTGGACAGCATCACCGAGCGGGACGAAACGCCGCAGGTGCAAAAAGCCATCGCCGACCCGGACAAGGTGGTGGTGGTCAGCACTTCCCCCGCCGTCCGTGCCGCTCTGGGTGAGGAGTTCGGCATGGAGCCGGGCGCCTTTGTAGAGGGGAAAATGGTCGCCCTGCTGCGTGCCCTGGGGGTCGATTATGTGCTGGACACCAACTTTGCCGCCGACCTTACCATTGTGGAAGAAGCCAGTGAGCTGATCCGCCGCATCACCCAGAAGGACCGTCCCCTGCCCCAGTTCACCAGCTGCTGCCCCGGCTGGGTGCATTTTGCGGAGATCTACGCCCCGGAACTGCTGCCCCACCTGTCCACCGCCAAAAGTCCCATCGGCATGCAGGGCCCCACGGTAAAAACCTATTTTGCCAAACAGATGGGCCTGGACCCCACGCAAATCGTCCATGTAGCCCTGACCCCCTGCACCGCCAAAAAATTTGAGATCCGGCGGGAAGAAATGCACGCCGCCGGCGATTACCACGGCGTGGAAGGGATGCGGGACACCGACCAGGTGATTACCACCCGGGAACTGGCCCGGTGGGCCAAGGCTGCCGGCATCGACTGGGATGCCCTGCAGGATTCCGCCTACGATTCTTTGATGGGCAAGGCTTCAGGCGCGGGCGTTATCTTCGGCAACACCGGCGGTGTGATGGAGGCGGCGCTGCGTACCGCCTACGCCTATCTCACCGGCCAGGACGCTCCCCAGACCCTGCTGCAGTTGCAACCCG
>NZ_JACJKP010000027.1 GCF_016901605.1 Gemmiger formicilis | reverse complement strand
AGATGTGTATAAGAGACAGTTCCAGGCCGGAACCGTTCAGCGGGGTGTAGACCAGCTTCAGGTCGGCAATGCCGGCGCCGTCGCCCACCCGCTGGGCATAGACCGCGTCCACAAAGGCGTCGATGCAGTCCTCGCCAATGGGGACGATCCGCCCGTCGGCCAGGGCGGTGTCGTAATCGACCAGTTTTACGCCGTCAAAAATATCCACCGCTTCAATGGCGGACAGGATCTTTTCGGCCACTTCCAGGGTGATCTGGCAGCCGTCGGCGCCGTAGACCTTGTAGCCGTTGTACTTGGCGGGGTTGTGGCTGGCCGTTACGCAGATGCCCGCGCCGCAGCCCAGGTACCGCACCGCCCAGGACAGGGCGGGGGTGGGCTCCAGCCGGGGGTACAGGCAGGCGGTAATGCCGTTGGCAGCCAGTACCCGGGCGGCTTCCCGGGCAAACAGATCGCCCTTGTGGCGGCTGTCGTGGGCAATGGCTACCTTTTTGGGCAGGTCGGTGCCGTTCAGGTAGTCTGCCAGGCCCTGGGTGGCCTTGCGCACGGTGTATACGTTCATCCGGTTGGTGCCGGCGCCGATCACGCCCCGCAGGCCGCCGGTGCCGAATTCCAGGTCCCGGTAAAAACGGTCATTGATGGCATCGGCGTCACCGGCAATGCCGCGCAGTTCGGCGGCCAGGTCCTCCGGCAGGCCGGGCTGGGCCAGCCAGGCCTTATAACGAGTTTCGATGGTAGACATGGATAAAGTCCCTCCTGATGATGATGGATGGGGGCAGCCCCCAGGAAATATTCCAGGTTACCGCCATTATACCACACAGGCGGGCCGCTGCACACGGTCCGCCTGTGGCTTTTTTGAAAAAAATCGGGGACCGATCAGCCGCGTACCGTCAGATTGGTGCGCAGCAGGATGTTCTCGGCGTTGTCGCCCAGCTGAATCTCAAAATCGCCGGGTTCCACACGCCAGACATAGTCGGGGCCCAGGGTGCGCAAAGCGCGGGTGCCCACCGGCAGGCTGACGCGGCGGCTTTCGCCGGGGGCCAGTTCCACCCGGGTAAAGGCGGCCAGCTGCCGTTCGGGTTTGACCACCGAGCTGAAATAATCCCGCACATACACCTGGGGAACCGCCACGCCGGGGCGTGTGCCGGTGTTTTCCACCGTGAAGGATACCTGCACGGTGTCGCCGGGGTCCATCTCGGTGCGGTCCAGGGTCAGGTCGCGGTAGGCAAAGGTGGTGTAGCTCAGACCGTAGCCGAAGGGATACAGGGGCAGCCAGTCCATCTCCACATAGCGCTTGCCGCCGCCGGGACGGCGGCTGTAATGGCAGGGCACCTGGCCCACGCTGCGGGGGAAGGTGATGGGCAGCCGGCCCGAGGGGCCCGCGTCACCGAACAGCACGTCGGCAATGCCGGCGCCGCCCTGTTCCCCGGGGAACCAGGCTTCCAGAATGGCGGGCAGGTGCTCGTTCTCCCAGTTGGCGCTTACGGGACGGCCGCTTTGCAGCAGCAGCACCACGGGGGTGCCGGTCTCGTAAACGGCCTTTACCAGTTCCAGCTGACGGCCGGGCAGGTCCAGGCTGGTACGGTCAAAGTTTTCACCGCTGGTCTCTTCGTTGTCGCCCATGCAGAGGATGGCCACATCGGCCTGGCGGGCGGCGGCCACGGCGGCGTCAAAGTCCTCCCGTCCGGCGCTGTAGCCGAAGATGACACGGGCGCCGCGGCGGTCGTTGGTAAATTCAATGCGGACCTTGTAGCGGTGGCCCGCTTCAAAGTGGAAGTCCAGGGCCCGGTCGGCGCTCTTGTCGGGGCCCCAGCCATCGATGACCAGTTCATCGTCGATGTACAGGCGCATGCTGTCCTGAGTGCTCAGGCCGATGCAGCCGTCCATGGTCTTGGGCATGCAGACGTAGCCGGTCCAGGCCACGCTGAAGCAGTGGGCGTCCAGTTCGGGGTGGGGCAGGGCGAAGATCCAGTTGAAGTTCACCGTGCGGTCGTTGCGGGTCTGCACGGGGGTGCCTTCGGGCCGGGGGCCGTTGTAATAGCGGCCGGTCAGACCGGCGTTGCCCTCCTCGTCCTGGAGCATACCGGGGTCAAAGGGATGCAGGGCCTGGCCCAGGAAGTTGCAGCCGCGGGCGTGCAGCACTTTGGTTTTGGGGCTGACGGCGGCTTTGATGCCGTCCAGCACGGTCACCTGGCCGGTGCGTCCCCGCGCTTCGGAGTAGTCGCCCAGGGCGGCCTCGTCGGCGCCGGGGCCGATAACGGCGATGCAGTCCAGGTCCTTGCGCAGGGGCAGCAGATCGTCGTTTTTCAGCAGTACCACGCTTTCCCGGGCAATGCGCCGGGCCAACTCCAGATGGTCGGGGCAGCGCAGCACCGTTTCGGCACGGCGTTCGTCGGTGTAGGGGTGCTCAAACAGGCCCAGCATGAATTTGACCCGCAGCACCCGGCGGCAGGCGGTATCCACCACCGAAACATCCATACGGCCGCTTTCCACCAGATGCTGCAGGGAGTCCTGCCATACATCGTGGGGGAAGTCGTACAGCTGCAGGTCCACGCCTGCTTCCACACCCAGGCGGATGGCTTCCTCCGGGGTGGGGGCAATGAAGTGCCAGTCATACAGGCGGGAAACGGCGGTCAGGTCGGTGCGCACAAAGCCGCGCATGCCGTATTGGCCGCGCAGTACGTCGGTGAGCAGTTCGTGGTCCATCGAAACAGGGATGCTGTCGATGGAGTTGTAGCTGCACATGGCGTCCACGGCGCCGCCGTCCCGGAAAGCCGCTTCAAACACCGGCAGGCAGTCGCTGAACACATCGTGGCGGCCCATGGTGCAGGGGGCGCAGTTCAGGCCGCCCACCGGGTTGCCGTAACCTACATAGTGCTTGGGCTCGGCGGCAATGGCATCGGGGGCGGTCAGGTCGTCGCCCTGCATGCCGCGCACCACTTCCCGGGCAAATTCGCCGCACAGGTGGGTGTCCTCGCCGTAGGATTCCTCCCCCCGGCCGTAGCGCGGGTCGCGGATCAGGTCCATGACGGGGCTGTAAGTTTCGTGGATGCCCATGGCGCGGGTCTCGGTGGCAATGGCATGGCCCATCCGGCGGCCCAGTTCCGGGTCAAAGGTGGCGGCCAGGCCGAGCTGCTGGGGGAAGCTGGTGGCGCGGTTGGTCATCAGACCGTGAAGGGCTTCCTCGCTGAACAAAAACGGGATGCCCAGCCGGGTCTTTTCCATGGCGTAGCGCTGCACCGTGTTGGCCTGGGCGGCGTCCATGCCGCGCAGCTGTACGCTGCCCACGCTGCAGCCCTGCAGCAGGGCGTCCAGCCGGTCCAGGTCCATGGCGGTCACCTGGCCGTTTTCGTCCTGGGCGGTAAAGTCGCCGGAGAAATACTGGTCGGTCTGCAAAATCTTTTCGCGCAGGGTCATCCGGCCCAGCAGGTCGTCAATGCGCTCTTCAATGGGCAGTTTTGCATCTTGGTAAGGGAACATCGAAAACATTCCTCCCATAAGGAATCAGGATTTGGTATTGGGCAGTTTGCGGCCGTTGACGGCCAGGTTGGCAAAGCCCAGCAGCCCGGCCAGCAAAAACAGGCAGGGGATGCTGCCGTTGCCAAAGACGGTTTCCAGCATGGGCTGCACGGTGGTGCCCACGCTGGCCATCAGGCAGGCGGCAATGCTGGCCGATGCCGAAGTTACGCTGATGTAGGTGGTCTTGGCGTTGGCAGGGCTGGAGGCAAACTGCAGGTTCATACTGGCAATGGTGGCGCCGCTGCTGCAGGCAGCGGTGGCGACCATCAGCACAGGAGCGGTAAAGGGGGCCCAGGCGGGGCGGATCAAGGCCCAGCCCAGCGTACAGGAAAGGTTGATGCCGGCGGTCAGCCAGATGACCCGGCGCCAGCCGGCGGCATCGGCCAGACGGCCCCAGTACCAGCTGCCGGCCATACCGGCTACCGCCGAAACCACGCCCACCGTGGTGATGAAGCTGTGGCTCAGCCCCAGCACCCGCAGTTGGTAAACCGAGAGGAAGGGTGTGGAAAGCCCGCCCGGCAGGCCGCCCAGAATACAGTAGAGCAGCAGCGGCCGGTAGGAGGCATCCCGCACGGGGCGGAGAATGTCGGCAGGGCGCACCTTGCTCACAAAGGCCACCGGGTTTTCATGGACCAGGGCCAGCAGTACGGCGTCGAAGAGGGCCAGCAGGGTGCAGACGATGCCGATGAGCAGGTAGCCGGTGTCGGGGTCACCGCCCCGGGTAAAGCGGTCCAGCAGGCGGCCCAGCACCAGGGTGGCGGCGCTGTTGACGCAGACGGCCGCAATGTCCTTGCGGGCAAAAAAGGCGCCCCGCCGCCCCTCCGGCGCCAGACCCAGCGTCAGGTGGGAAAGCCCCGGCGTGACCACGCCGGCCGCAAAAAAGGATACGGTGTAGAGCGCCAGCACTACCCACCGGGCCTGGCTGTGGCCCGGCACCGCCAGGGGCACCAGAAAGACCGCCGCCAGGGCGAACCGGTAGACCACGCACAACAGCCAGATGGACAGTTTGCGGTGGTGGATGCGCTCAAACAAAAAGGGGGAGAAAAACTGCAGTACGCAGCCCAGCTGGGGGATCATGGCCACAAAGGCGCAGAAAGAGATGGAAGCGCCCAGCTGGCTCAGGTAACCGGCCAGAAAGTTACCGGTACCCACCGAGTAGAGGACGGCGGCCACGGCGCCCTCGGTAATCAGGGCGTGGCGGCCGGCCTCCAGTTGTGTTTCGGTGGGTGGTTCAGGCGGAAAAAACAGTTGACGGAACAAGCCCATCGAAAGCCTCCCGGCGGTTTACTCCGCCCGGAGCTGCCGCCCGCGCAACAGATCGGCATACCGCACGATCAGTCGGGTCAGGTTGGGCAGTCCGCTCTCGCGGCTGACCTGGCGCCACTGGGCCAGGTAGAGGTGGTACCAGTGCTCCAGCCGGGCGGCCAGAGCCGGGTTTTCGGTGCGGGGTCCGGCCAGCCAAGCGCCGATCTCGTTCCAGATGGTCACGCTCTCGGCGGTGACGCTGGCCAGGCTGAGCATCTCTTTGCGGCCGGCGGGCATGGTGGGCGCACAGGCCAGCACCCGGGCCAGGGCATCGGCCACGGCGGCGTTGGCGGCGGGTACCTGGGTCAGGTCCAGCTCAGCCAGCAGCTCGGCGCGGCGTGCCTCGTCCCCGTCCATCCAGTTGACGGCATGCTGCCAGTCAAAGATCTCGTGGTCCGAAAGGTCGGTCATGGCGGCCATCAGCTGGCCGCTGGTGTCGCCGTACCCAATGCGGGAGACGGCCTCGTTCAGCTCGTCCATCTCCACCGGCTGGGCGTTCCAGCCAAAGGCGGCGCCGTACAAAATGCCGGGAATGGTCAGCCGCGGGTCGTTGATGTGGGCGTAGTCACCCCAGTCGGTGTTCAAAAGACCGATGGCATGGTACTTGTGGGCATGGTGGCACATGGCCCGGATGTTGGAGTAGGCGTACCGGTACAGGGGTACCCAGCGGTTCCAGGCGCAGACGCCCGGGCAGGCATACTGGGTGATGCCGCTGGCGGCAATATCCCGGATCTCGTTCTCCCGCTGGTTGGGCAGGTAGCCCCAGTTCAGGCAGATGGTCTCCTTGGGCAGTTCGGCGCAGCTCTGGGGGAACCGCCACATGATGTCGCCCCAGAACATGGGGATGCAGCCCTGGCTGACCAGGTACTCGCAAAGGGCTTTTACATGGCGGACGTAGAGGGCCTTCTCGCCCAGTTCGTCGGCAAGGGCCTTGCTGCGGCCTTTGCCCAGGTCGAAGGTCTCGTCGGCGCAGATGTTGAATTTGTTGGAGCGGAACAGCGGCCGGTATTCGTCGATGAGCTTCTTGATGAAGTCCAGCGCATCCGGATGGGAAACGTTCAGGGTATGGTGCGCCCCGGCATAGGTGTAGCTGTGGGGGATCTTTTCGGAATCCGGCAGCTCGCAGAGGTCGCAGCAGGTCTTGGTGGAAAGGATCTTGTACATGTGCCCGAACGTGGACAGGGACGGCACCAGCTCGATGTGGCGGGCGGCGCAGTAGGCGTCCAGTTCCAGGATGTCGTCGGCGGTCAGCGGGGTATCGTCCCGCCATGCTTCGGACAGATCGCGGAAGAGGTAGGTGTGCTCGATGTAGAGCTGCCACTGGTTGATCTTGTAGCGGCAGAGCAGGTCGGCCACCCGTTTGAGGTAGGCAAGGGTGGGTACCCGCCCGCGGGAGCAGTCCTGATAATACCCGCGGTTGAGCAGGTCGGGCCAGTCCTCCAGCAGGAGGGCGGGCAGCACGGCGCCTTTTTGCTCCAGATACTGGATCATGGTCTGCACACCGTTGCACAGGGCCTCATCGTCCCCGGCGGCAATGACCGCCCCTTCGGGGGTCACGGTCAGGGTGTAATGGGCGGCGGGCAGGGCGGTGTCGATGCAAAGGGCGATGTCGCCGGGGGCGGCTTCGCCGCGGCCCAGGGCCGGGCAAAGCCCGGCCTGGTCATGTACGGCGTCGCGCAGCATCTGCGCGTAAACCAGGGCCTCCGGCGCGGTGCCGGGGCGCAGAACAATGCGGGTATGCGGGGTCAGGGTCAGGGCTCCGGAACGGGCCTCGACCCGTTTGGGCTGCGGTAAAAATTCCATAGCCATAGGAAATATCCTCGCGGCCTTGCGGCCTGTTGTTGTGTGTGGGGCGCTGCGCGCTTACCGGATGCGCAGCGTCTTGATCTCGTACGGTTTGATGGTAAAGTGGATGCCGTCCGCTTCCACGGTGACCGGCTCGCCGTCCGGCTGCTCCATGCAGTCGCAGCTCACAGCCTCGGTCACGGGGCGGCCCCAGTGCAGCACGGTGTCGGTCAGGGCATTCTCGCTCTCGTACATACGCACGATGATGCCGTCACCGTCCTCGGCCTGCTTGATGGTCTCCACCACCACGTTGGGGGCAGCGCAGGCAGCCAGGCAGAAGGTGTCGCCCGGGGTGCCGCCCGCCACAGCCAGCGCCGGCTGGTTCAGGAAGAAGGCCTCCCGCACGGTGCCCGCGGCGCGCCAGGTCTCGGCGTGGGGGTACAGGGCGTAGGTGAAGTGGTGTACTTCCTGGTCGGTGGTGGGGTTGGGCTCAATGCCGGACTTGATCAGGGTCAGGCTGATACAGCTGTCCTTGACGGAGTGGCCGTACTTGCAGTCGTTCAGCAGGCTGACGCCGTAGTGACCTTCGGACAGGTCGGCCCACTTCTGGCCGCAGCTCTCGAACCGGGCGCGGTCCCAGCTGGTGTTGGTGTGGGTCTTGCGGGTCAGGTTGCCGTACTGCACCTCGAAGGTGGCCTCGTCGGTGTGCACGTTGCAGGGGAACTGCACCTTGAGCAGATGCTGGTGTTCCTTCCAGTCTACGGTGGTCACAAAGTCGATGCGGCGGATGTCGGCATAGAAGTGGATATCCTGGGAAATGGTGGAGTTGCTGAAGGCGCGCTCAATGTGCAGGGTGGCGCGCACCGGGCCCTGTTCGGTCCAGGTAAAGGCCTTCAGGTCGGTAACATCCCAGAATTTCTCGGTGTAGTAGATGTCGATGTCCCAGTTGTCGTAGTAGATGGGCTTGTCCTCGAACACCCGCAGCAGGTTGCCGGTCTTGCCGGCCTGCAGCACTTCGCGGCGGTTCTCTTTGTCGAACAAACCGGCAATGCCGCCCTGCTGGTCAAAGCGCACGGTGTAGAAGGGGGTCTCCAGGGTGTGGCCGTCTTCCGAGAGGGTGAACCGGGCGGGAGCGGCTTCGGCCTTGGCGGGCGCAAAGGTCTTGCGGCCCTTGCCGGGCAGGTTGGCCACAAAGGCCACCGCGCCCTCGGCGGTCTGCTGCACGGGGTAAATGTAACCGTCGTTGTCGGCCAGGGCAGCGGCTTTGCAGTCGCCCAGGGCCACCACGTCGTTGCGGGCAAAGCCGGTGGTGTTGTACACCGTCACACCCTCGCCGGCGGGGGTCAGGGCCGCCAGGCGCTCGTCGCGCAGGGTGCCGATCTCGGCTTCCATCTGCTCGTATTCCTTCTTGGTGACCTCGTACACCTCATGGATGGAGGAACCGGGCAGGATGTCGTGGAACTGGTTGATGAGGATGCCGTGCCACAGGCGGTCGATGGCCTCGGTGGGGTAGGCGACCTCGGGGGCGGCCAGTACGCTGAGCAGTTCCAGGTCCATCATGTGCAGCTCGGCCTTGCGGTTGGAGCGCTTGTTCCGGGCCATGGAGGTCAGGGTGCCGCGGTGATACTCAAAGTAGAGCTCACCTTCCCAGGTGGGCAGGCGGCGGTTGCCGGCAACACGGTCTTTCAGCTCATCAAAGAAGGTGCGGGAGAATACCTGCCGCACTTTGGGCAGACCTTCCACGCCCTTTTCCATACGGGTGGAAGTTTCCAGCATGGCGCGGGTGGGGCCGCCGCCGCCGTCGCCGTAGCCGTAGCAGACCAGGATATCGTTGTTGATGTCCTTCTGCTGGTAGCGGTGCCAGCCGCCGATGATGGCATCGGGGTGCAGCATGCCGTTGTAGGTGGTAAAGAAGTCCTTCTCGTCCTGGCCCACGCCCAGGGTGGTGACCAGGTGGGTCAGGATCTCGGTGCCGTCAATGCCGCGCCACATAAAGGTGTCGTAGGGCATTTTGTTGAACTGGTTCCAGGCCAGCTTGGTGGTCATGAAGTAGTCGATGCCGCACTTCTTCATGATCTGGGGCAGCGCACCGGAGTAACCGAACACGTCGGGCAGCCACAGGATGCGGTTGTCCAGGCCGAATTCTTCCTTAAAGAAGCGCTTGCCGTACAGGAACTGGCGGACCAGGCTTTCGCCGCTGGTCAGGTTGCAGTCCGCTTCTACCCACATGCCGCCTTCCGGTTCCCAGCGGCCTTCGGCCACCCGGGCCTTGATCTGCTCAAACAGCTCGGGGTAGCGCTGCTTCAGGAAGTAGTACAGCTGGGGCTGGCTGGACATGAACTTGTAGTTGGGGTATTCCTCCATCAGCTTCAGCACGGTGGCAAAGCTGCGGCAGACCTTTTCCCGGGTCTGGGCCACGGTCCACCACCAGGCCACGTCGATGTGGGTGTGGCCGATGCAGCTGGCGATCACTTCGTCGTGGCCGGCCAGATCGGTGTACAGGGCCTGGGCCAGGTACTTGCGGGCTTCGGCCACGCTGGCGTAGAAGCTTTCGTTGTAGGGGGTGCGCAGGTCCAGCAGGTTCACGGCCTCGTTGAGTACCCGCTCCAGATCCCGGCGGGCCTTGCCGTCCTCATCCAACCGCGGGAAAGCCTGCAGCGGCACCACCATATCGTAGTACAGCCCTTCGATCTCGGGATCCACTTCCCGCAGGTCCACGATCAGGTTGAACTCGGTGTGCAGGATGCCGGTGTAAGCCTGCAGTTCCAGGCGGTACTGGGTACCGGCCTTGGCGCAGCGGTCCAGCAGCACATCCCGGTGGTTCATGTCGATGCCCTGGGTCACCACGCCGTTCACAAACAGCAGGAACTGGGGGTTCTTGGCGTCGTCCCATTCGTCGATCTGGGTGCATACATGCATCCAGAGGGGCTTGCCCTCCATCTCGGCGGGGACCGTCACATCGGCGCGGAACCAGTAGTGCTTGTCGGGGCCGTACCAGTGCATGGTGCGGCAGTCAAAGGGTTCCCAGGGGGCAGCGTCCGCGTCGGCGTCCTCCGGCCGCAGGAAGTTGCCCGGTTTGTACAGCCAGTTGTCGGTGGGGAATTTCTGCTTTACGGACAGCTTCTGCAGTTCGGTGCAGATGCCGTTGATCCGTTTGTCAAGAAAATCAATAGTACGCATAGATTCTTTTTCCTTTTCAGTGTTTGGGGCGTGCCGGGGCGCAGTGCGCCCGGCGGCGCCGATCAATGGAATACATCGAAGCGGTAATCCTTATAGTGGAAGCCCAGCCAGCGGAAATCCACATCCCCGGGAAATTCGGGGGCCGGACGGGTCCGGAAATACCCGTTTTCCAGCGCCTGGGGGCGGGTGCGGGCGGTATGGATCAGCAGATCCTCCCACAGTTCCCGGCGGATGTCCGCGTACGCAGGCAGTTTGGCCAGATCCTGCTGTTCCAGCGGGTCGCGGCGCATATCAAACAGCAAAGTGTGGTCGCCGCAGGCGCTGTACACCAGCTTGAACCCGTCCCGCATGATGCAGAAGTTCACATCCAGGCTGTTGCCGTAGAAGGTGCGTTCCGCATAGGCATCGCGCAGGTCGATGCCCTCCGCCTGGGGCGGCGCCGGCACCCCGGCGATCCCCAGAATGGTGGTGTAAATATCCGAAAGCTGTGCCAGGGTATCCACCCGGCGGTTTACCGGCAATCCCCGGCCCCGGGGCGGCAGAATCAGGCAGGGCACATGGGCGGACCCTTCAAAGAAGAGGTTCTTCTGGGACATGTGATGGTCGCCCAGCATCTCTCCATGGTCGGAGGTGAAGATGACCCAGGTGTTCTGATCCAGGCCGTTTTCCCGCAGGCAGGCGAACAGCCGTCCCAGGGCGTAATCCACCTGGGTGATCATGGCGTAGTAGGCGCGCCGGGTGTTGGCCAGCTGCTGGGGACTGTACAGGTGTACGTCGGTGTTTTCGTAGCTGCCGGCCAAAAAGCCCTGGGGTGCGGCGGCCAGGTCCCGGGACCAGTCGCCGTAGATGGGCTCCGGCATGGGGATGCTGTCGTACAAATCCCAGAAATCCCGGCAGGGATCAAAGGGCGGGTGCGGCTTGGTAAAGCTTGTCCACAGGAAGAAGGGCCGCAGCGGGTCGCGCGTTTCCAGAAAATCGATGGACCCGTCTGCGATCCAGGTGGTAATGCTGTCCTTGGTGTCCACGGTGGAAAGGGCAGGGACCAGTTCGCATTCCATGGCACCGTGTACCTTGGGGCGTACCGTGCCGCGCTTTTCGCATTCCCGCAGGTAGTCAATGGGCAGGGTCATGCTTTCAAACCCGTAGCAGGCCCGCACCGGGTCAAAGTGCATTTTGCCCATGGCTTTGGTCTGGTAGCCTGCATCGGTCAGCAGGGCGGCCAGGGTCCGCCGTTCGGCGGTAGCCTGCCGCATGACCTGCTCATGGGTGGCATTGGTGACCACACCGCTGGCGTAGCCGGGCTGGCCGGTCATCAGCGTGGTGCGGGAGGGCACACAAAGCGGGCAGTCTGCGTAGCACCGGGTGTAGGCGGTGCCCTGGGTGTACAGATAATTCAGGTGCGGGGTGTAGATGCTGGTGTTGCCCAGCGCCTGAATGGTGTCGAACCGCTGCTGATCGGTAGTGATCAGCAGAATATTATCTTTCGGCAGACGGGTCCCTCCTTTCTCAGGCGGAGCGTGAACGCCGGAACTCAGAAAGAGTTGGCTTTGATGTAATCCAGCACCCGGTCCACGGTGGTGAAGGCCAGACCGGTGACGGTGTCGGCGCAGCCGTAGTAGACGGCGATGCGGCCGGTCTCGGCATCCGCCAGCGCCGCGCAGGGGAAGGTGACGTTGGGCACGTCGCCCATGCACTCATAGGGCATGTGGGGGGCCAGGATGTAGTCCTTGCCGCGGGCCTTGACCTTCCAGGGTTCGTCGATGTCCAGCAGGGCGGCGCCCATGCGGTACACATAGCCGTTGCAGGTGTTGATGACGCCGTGGTAGATCAGCAGCCAGCCTTCATCGGTCTCGATGGGAATGGGGCCGGGGCCGATCTTCAGGCTCTGCCAGGCGGACTCGTCGCCCTTGACGGCGCCCATCATGTAGCGGTGGCGGCCCCAGTAGATCATATCCTCACTCTGGCTGACGAAGATATCGCCAAAGGGGGTGTGGCCGGTGTCGCTGGGGCGGCTCATCATCATGTAGCGGCCCTGGATCTTGCGGGGGAACAGAACGCCGTTGCGGTTGTAAGGCAGGAAGGCGTTTTCCAGCTGGTGGAAGGTCTTGAAATCCTCGGTCCAGGCCAGGCCGATGGTGGGGCCATGGTAGCCGTTGCACCAGCTTACATAGTATTTGCCGTCCATGTAGCAGACGCGGGGGTCATAGCGGTATTCCCGGCTGGTGACCTCGGGGTCATCGCCCACCAGGTGGATGGGCTCGTCGTCGATGGTCCAGTGGATGCCGTCCTTGCTGAAGCCGGCAAAGATATCCATGCTGATGGACAGGCTGTCACAGCGGAACACGCCCGCAAAGCCGTCGCCAAAGGGCACCACGGCGCTGTTGAATACGCTGTTGGAGCGCTTGTTGCCGTCCCGGCCGATGATGGGGTTGCCGTCGTAGCGCCACAGCGGGGTGCGGGTCACAGCGGGCGGGTCCTGCCAGGGAATGTTGGGCAGTGCGTTACCAATGATTTTAGCCATACGATTACCTCCTGAATTTGGGGTGAAAGGTTATCCCACGATGCGGACCACCGGGGCAAACATCTGCTCATGCAGGCTGTCCAGGGCACGTTCGGGGTCGGTTTCTTCGGTGAGCCACAGGGTGTAGCGGTACTCGGCAAAGCCGGAGAGATCCAGCTTGAAGTTGGTCTCCCAGGTATTGTTCATCAGCCAGCTCCACACCGGGCGGTGGTTGTCCTCGGCGGCGCGTTCACACAGCCGGATGGGATGGTGCCGCAGTTCGCCGAAATAGTACAGCGGGGTGTCCATGGCAGCCAGCAGCACGCCGCCGCCTTCGCCAACCCAGGCCAGGCCGTCGTCGCTCATGCTGTACTCCATGTTGGTGCCGGGCAGCTGGTCCACGCCGGGGCGCATGGCCTCGCGGCCGCCCTTGCGCAGCCAAAGCTCGTGGTCCGGCAGGTCCAGGGTCAGGGGCAGATAGACGCTTTCAATGTCGGTGGAAAGGGTCTTGCCCAGTTCCAGCCGCAGGTCGATGCGGGGCAGATCCTCGTACAGTTTCAGCACCACATCGCAGTGCACGCTGCCGGTCATGGAACCGCGCAGCCGCAGGATGGTGAACACCGGGCCCCGTTCCTCGCAGACCACTTCCTCCAGCACGGCGGGGTACTGCTTGGCGTGCTGACCGCGGATGTTGCGGCCCAGCAGGCGGCGCTCCTCGTACACATCGGTGATGCCGGGGCGCACGGGGGTGCACTCATACACCGGTGTAAAGAAGGGTACGCCTTCCTTCGGCAGCAGGTCGCGGCCGCTGCGCTTGTCGTACAGGCGGCACAGGCCCTTGCCTACCTGATATTCCAGGCGGAAGAACTGGTTCTCGAACTCGTAGGGCAGGCGGTAGGTCACGGGATCAAAGTCGTTCACAATATCCCGGATGCGCTCGGCGCCCACATAGCAGTGGCGGGTGTTCAGCCGCTGTTCTTCGGCGGCTTTCTTATGATAAGTATACCGCTTTACCTCCCCGGGCGCAAAGGTATCCACGAAGGAAATGCGCCGTCCGCGGGGATGGGGGCTGACCTGGCAGCACAGTTCGCGGCCGTCCTCGGTGCGGATCACTGCGTCAGGCAGCCCGGCGGGCAGGGTTTCCACATAAAATTCCACCGCCATGGGGCCCTGGTGGGCGGTGGGGTTCTGCACACGGATGGCGCCGTCGGTGGCGTAGTAGCGCAGAATATCCCCCTGATCCCGGGCAATGCGGCCCAGCATGCGGGCGGCTGCCTCGTGGGCGCGGCTGGCGTAGCCGTTCTTGCGGCTGTCCAGATCCAGCACCATGGACTCGTAGGGATTGGTGATGCTGGCGGAATGACCCCAGGTGTGCTCGGCGTAGAGCAGCAGGCTGTCCTCGGCCTCACGGGTCAGGACGGGGTCGTGGGCCTCCAGCTGGGGGTCCAGGCGGCGGGCCAGTTCATAGCTGCGGCAGGCGTCCCGGTAATGCTTGACGGCATAGGGGGTGGAGCCCACGCCGTTGGCCCACCAGTCGTTCAGGTCGCCGTGGTAGACCGGCGCACCCTGCAGTTTGGGGGCAATGGCGGCGTACAGTTCCTGCAGGCTGACCATCCGCACCTCTACGGTGTCGCCGTACTTCTGGTTATAGCCCTGGATGGTCTGCAGGATCAGCGGCTCCGGCGGTGCGTTGTCGCTGAATACGCCCGATACCGACGCCAGAATGAAGTCGTAGGGGTAGCCGTTCTCCTCGCACTCGCTCAGGTAGTTGTCCAGGTTCTGGGCCAGGGCTTCCACATCATCCTGCGGGGCGGGGCCGCTGCCCAGACGGTCCTGGGTCATGAAGTTGGGAATGTGGTTGGGGCGCAGGCCCAGCACATTGCCCAGGTTGTAGTGCTCGCCGTTCCAGACCAGCATCCGGCGGCCGGCGGCATTCTCCCAGAAATAGGCGTTCTGGTTCTGGTACAGGGGGTACATGCCGTGGTGGCAGTGGATGTTGGTGTACAGGAACTGGATGCCGTTGTCCAGCATGGCATCACGCTGCCCCATGGACAGGCCGTTGATGTCGGCGCACATGGCGGTGTTCAGGGTGATGCCTGCCTGGGCAAACCGTTCCCGCCAGGCGGCCAGGCGGCGGGCAAAGATGCCGCAGTCCAGCAGGTCGGTGAAGTTCAGGTAGTTGGCCGAAAGCCCCAGGCGGCCCTCCGCGGCCAGATCCAGGAATTGCTGCTGTTCTTCGGGCGTGGCGGCCTTGAAGAACTCCTCCACACAGTAGAGGGTCTCGCAGTTCCAGCGGAAATCTGCATTGGCGGGGTCCTGCATCAGGCGCAGGGCACTGCGGATATAGTCCACCTGCAGGTCAATGACATGCTCCTGCAGATCGGTATAGCCGATATCGGTATGGGAATGGTGCACGGCATATACCGTGCGGATAGAATGCTGTTTCATGGGGCGCGGCCTCATTTCTTAAAATTTTGACACTGTGTTCATCAAAAAGGGCCGTCGCTCGGGCGGACCGGTGAAAACGCTGATCATGACAATACTTTGTTCGATCAAAAGGCGGCGATGCAATGGAATGCCGCTTCGTGTGTTTTCTCCTGCCCGCGCTGAGCGACGGCCTTACATGTAGAGGGGGGTGGGTTACGGATAAAGTTCAGTCGGTCTTATTCGGCGCTTTCGGCAGTGGCAGCACCGTTGGAGGCGATGAAGGCGTCGACCTGCTCCTGGCACTGGGCCACGATGTCGTCAAAGCCGGCGGCACGCAGCTCGCTCATGATCTGAGGTACGATCTCATCGGTGGGATGGGTGCCGGAGAGCAGTTCGCCCTTGTAGCGCTCGTAGATGGAGACGCAGTTGGCCAGCTGATCCTTGAAGTTGGTGGTGTCCAGAGTGAAGCCCAGCAGCACGGAAGCCTCGGCGTTCTCGTTCAGTTCCTTGACCTCGTCGTACTGGTTGAAGTCGAACTCGTCGCTGGGGGTAACGGTGAAGAAGCTGCCCTGGGTGTAACCGGCCATGGTCCAGTCAGCGTTGTTCTTGTGGACCCACTGCTTGGTGTCGTCGGTGTAATCCCAGTTCTCGCCCTGCACGCCGTAGTACAGCAGGTCGCGGACGTAGCTGTCGGTGTTGACCAGCTGCAGCAGTTCCAGAGCCTTCTCGGGGTGAGCGCAGTTGGCGGAGATGCAGTTCATGGAACCACGGACGGTGTCGTTGGAGATGATGGTGGGGCCCAGCTTGGTGGCAGCAGCCTCAACACCCATCTGGGGACCCCAGCTGGTGATGGCGGCGCCGGACCAACCCTGTGCTACGCTGCAGGGCTTGTAAGCGTTCTCTTCGGGCTTGGTGGCGGCATCGGAGTTGATGATGCCGGCCTGGTACCACTCATGGAAGGTGTCCAGAGAAGCCTGGATGTCTTCCTGTTCCAGAACGGGAACAACGGTGGCGGTGGTGTCGTTGTAGCGCACGCCGATGGGCAGCAGACCGGTGCCCATGTTGTCGTACTCAAAGGCAACCCAGGTGGCGCCGTTCTTGTTCATGGGGAAGGAAGCTTCGCCCTTGGTGTCCTTCATGGCGGCCAGGGTATCGGTCAGAGTGCCCAGGTCGGACATGGCCAGGGATTCGGGGATGGTGTAACCGGTGCCTTCGGCCAGCTCTTTGTCGAAGACCAGGTACTCGGAGATGGAGGAGTCTTTGTAGGTGGGCACGCCGTACAGCTTGCCGCCAACCTCACAGGCTTCCCAGTAATCTTCGGGAATGGAGGCGTACAGGTCGGGCGTAGCGGTCTTGGCCAGCTCGCTGATGTCGGCAAAAGCGCCGATGTGCACGTCGTTGACATAGGTGTTCATGTTGGTGAACAGGATGTCGTACTCACCGCTGGTGTTGACGATAACGTTGCGGCGGTTGTCCCAGTCGCCCCAGGAAACGACCTGAACGTCCAGGTTGACGCCGATCTTCTCTTCCAGGTAGGGGTTGATCTGTGCCAGCCAGGCATCGTAGTTGGTGGGCTGACCGTTACCAACGGTAACCCAGGTCAGGGTAACCACTTCATCGGTGGTGCCGGCGGTATCACCCGTCGCGGCAGCGGAGCTGCTGGTGGAACCGCCACAGGCGGCCAGGCTCAGCGACATCGCGCCGGCCATGCCCAGAGCAAGTGCTTTGTTGAGCTTTTTCATGTTGTTACTCCTTTTTTATAGTGTCGTTCCAAAACGGAAAACCATGGGATGTAAGGGGATCTTAGCCCTTGACGGCGCCGATCGTCAGACCGGAGATGAAGTACTTCTGGAAGAAGGGGTACGCGCAGGCGATGGGAATGACGATGACGACGGCGATGGCCATACGCACCGATTCAGAGGGCATCGAGTTGCGGTACTGCTGCAGGCTCAGGCCGGCAGAGGGGTTGTTGGCGATGTAGTCCAGGTTCTTCATCATGTTGTTCAGCAAGGCCTGCAGGCTGATCAGGTTGTTCTTGGAGATGTACAAGCTGGACTGGAACCAGTCGTTCCAGTAGCCGAAGGTCAGGAACAAACCGATGGTGGCGAACACAGGCTTGGAGATGGGCACCACGATGCGGCTGAAGATGGTCAGCTGGGACGCACCGTCGATCTTGGCGGACTCAATGATGGAGTCGGGGATCGTGGTGCGGAAGAAGGTCTTGGAGATAATGACGTTGAAGCTGGAAACGGCCAGCGGCAGGATCAGACACCAGAGGGTATCGTTCAGGTGGAGCATGTTGGCCACGACCACGTAGTTGGCAACCATGCCGCCGTTGAAGATCATGGGGATAAAGACCACCCAGTTGAAGAAGTTGCGCAGACGGTACTGCGGGCGGGAGAGCACATAGCCCATGCTGGTGGTCAGCAGAACACCCAGCACCGTGCCGATCACGGTGACGATCACGGAGATCAGCAGTGCGTGCGAGATGGTGCCGCGCTCGTTCCACAGGAACATGTAAGCGCTGTTGGAGAAGGTCTCGGGCCACAGGGCGTAGCCGTTCAGACGGATGGATTCCTCCGAGCTGACCGAGATCATCACCACGTAAAATACGGGGAACAGGCAGATGAAGGAGAGGATGGCGAACAGTACGTTGAACAGTGCGTTGGTCAGCGGCTTGATTTGGTTCATGTGCGCTGTAGCACGGGCTTCCTCCCGTTCCAGGGCCTTTTCTGCTTTGCGGGCCTGGCGTTTTTCGGCGAGTGTCATGTTGTTCCTCCTCCCTTAGATGATGGCGCTGTCGGCGTCCAGTTTGGACACGATGAAGTTGGCGACCAGAATGGTGATGCAGCAGCAGGCTGCCTGGAACAAACCGGCGGCAGCGGTCTGGCCGATGCTGGCCGAGCTCTGCAGGGCCTGGTAAATGAAGGTGTCAAAGGTGCTGGCCACGTTGTACAGCGAGGCGGGCACGCCCTGGGTCACCTGGTAGAACAGGCCGAAGTCGGAGTAGAAGATCTTGCCGATGTTCAGGATGAACATCATGATGATCATGGGTTTGATGGAGGGAATGGTGATGTACTTGGCCTGCTGCCACTTGGTGGCGCCGTCCAGGATGGCGGCTTCGTACAGGGTGTTGTCAATGCCGGTGATGCTGGCCAGGTAGACGACCATGTTGTAGCCCAGGCTCTTCCAGGTGGACATGAACGCCAGGATGAAGGGCCAGTACACGGGGGCGGAGTACCACATGACCTTTTCGCCGCCCAGAGAGGTGATGACGTTGTTGGCCAGGCCTTTGTCGGGGTTCAGGAAGGCGTACACAAAGTAGCTGACCACGACCCAGGACATGAAGTAGGGGAAGAACATCATGGTCTGGTAGCATTTGGAGGCCCGCTTGGAGTACAGCTGGTTGATCAGGATGGCCAGCGTGACGGGCAGCACCAGGTTGATGACGATGAACACCAGGTTGTAGAGGATGGTGTTGCGCAGCAGCATGCCGAAGGTGTTGCTGCTCAGGAAGAAGTTGAAATTCTTGAACCCGCACCATTCGCTCTGGAACAGGCTGGCCAGGAAGCCCTTGCCGGGGATCAGCTTGAAGTCCTTGAAGGAAATGATCAAGCCGAACATGGGCAGGTAGCAGAACACGGCAAACCAGATGGTGGCAGGCAGACCGAGCAGGGTCAGTTCAGTGTCGTCACGGGACCAGTGCTTGCGCTTGCGCCGTGGCTCGGCGGAACTTACGGTCTTCTCCTTATTCATGTGGGACGCTCCTTTCGATGAATTGCGCCGGCTTTCGATTGTATCATCGTTAACACGAGTTAACATGTTAAGGCGACGCTCTTTCGTTTGTTAACTCAATATTAACAGTCTGCCAGGACTTTGTCAACCGTCAAACTGCACAAGTTTCAAGACTTTTTGTTGACGTTGTAATTTTTTTG
This sequence comes from Gemmiger formicilis, assembly GCF_016901605.1. Classification (GTDB taxonomy): domain Bacteria; phylum Bacillota; class Clostridia; order Oscillospirales; family Ruminococcaceae; genus Gemmiger; species Gemmiger formicilis_B. Next base: position 2,951 of record NZ_JACJKP010000027.1, on the reverse strand, counting down.
TGACATTTTCCAAAAAACGGGAAAGCTGTCTCATCGAAGGAGAAAATGGAGGTTAACTAATGTTAACAAATGTATTGCCTTTTGCCGGGCGGCGGAGTATACTGTATACATAGATAAGAAAAAAGATGGAGTGTGCCACCATGTGTAAACCAACCATGCAGGATATCGCGGACGCCTTGTCAACCTCGCGCGTTTCGGTGTGGAAGGCGCTGAACAACCGCCCCGGCGTTTCGGATGCGCTGCGCCAGCAGATCCAGGAAAAAGCACGTGAGATGGGTTATTTGCAGCAACCCGCCACGGCGCCGGCCGCGGAAAATCCCCACGGCCGCAACGTGGCGGTGGTGGTCTGCCGGCCGGAATCCTCGTTGTTCTGGATGCAGATCATCCATCAGATCGCCAAGGATTTGTCCTCGCAGAACGTTAACTTAATGTATACCTATTTACCTACCTCCTATAAAGAGGGGTATACGCTGCCCACCAGCCTGACGGACGGCTCGGTGGAAGGGATCATCGTGCTGAACGTGTATGCGGAGCCTGTTTTGCGGATGCTGGCCGACCTGCCGCTGCCCAAAGTCTACCTGGATACCATCCCCACCATGCCCTTTGACAGTTTACACGGGGATCTTTTGTTGATCGAAGGCCGCACCCCCATCCGGGAAATTACCGGGCGTCTGCTAGACCGCGGGCACACCAAACTGGGCTTTTTGGGGGACGTATACTACGCCCAGACCAACACCGACCGTTACCAGGGCTTTCTGGAAGCCTATGCCCAGCGGGGCCTGACCCCTGACCCGACTCTCTCCCTTACCGGTGCGCTGGGTCTGCGCACCCATTACGAGGAGATCAGCTATTTTCTGGAACATCTGGGCACCCGGCCGGACGGTTTTGTCTGCGTCAGTGACTATATCGCCCATTTTATCCAGCGTTACTTTGAGGAACACGGCATCGACCCGGAGGGCCGTATTGCGCTGACCGGTTTCGACAACAACGCCGAATACCTCAACGTTGCGGAACGCATCACCACGGTGGACGTGCGCCCCAAGACCCTGGGGGCCCGGCTGGCCAGCAAGATTTTGTTCCTGCTGGAGCATCCCGGTCTGGCCCAGGAGGTCAGCTATGTTTCTTCCGACGTGATCTACCGCGGCCTGCTGGCAGGCCACGGGGGAAAATGACCCCTCAGCGGTTGATCTCGATCAGGAACCGGCTGCTGCCGGCAGGGTAGTAGCTCTCGGTGTATTCAATGCACTGCCCGGCCCCGGTGCGCCCGGTGGAGGTAATAAAGATAGTGGGCTCAAAAGGGCTGATCTCCAGCCGGGCCGCCACCTCGGCGGGCGGGGGCACCACTTCCAGCTGGCGGCTGGCATGGCGCACCTCCAGCCCGCGGCTGGCCAGTACATCATAAAAGGAAAGATCGGTAAAATCCAGTTCCGCCATATCGGGGAACAGTTTGTGGGGCACATACAGCGTGGTGTACAGCACCGGCGCATTGTTGTGGTACCCTTCCAGATGGCGCAGCCGCACCAGCCGGGTCACTTTGGCCCCGGCGGGCAGCTCCAGCGCCCGGGCCACCGCTTCGGGGGCGCGTTCCAGGGCTATGTCCAGCACACGGGTGCGCATGGTGCGGTGGTTGCGCTCGCTCTCGGCGCGGTAGCCGGTAATAAAACTGGTGGATTCGTGGGTGACTTTGGGCTCGGTGACAAAGGTCCCCTTGCCCTTGATCCGCAGCAGGCAGCCTTCCCGGGCCAGCGTGTCCAGCGCCTGGCGCAGGGTGGGGCGGCTGACACCCAGCAGGGTGCACAGCTCGTTCTCGGTGGGGATCTGGCTGCCTACGGGATATTCGCCGGACTGTATGCGGCTGCGGATATAATCCGCGGCCTGTTCGTGTAGTGCTTTTGCCATCAGAAGGCCTCCTTCCGGGTGGCATGCGCCGCCTCAGTTGCGCACGCAGGCCACGATCATTTTTACTTCGGCACCGTCGGGTGCTTCAATGCGGTAATCGCCCGCCGCCTGGGGCAGGATGCAGGTTTCGGCATAGTGCAGTTCAAAGGGGGCAAAGGCGCCGTCCGGGCTGACCAGCCGGGCGCGGGCACCGTCCACCAGGTTCAGCACATGGACGCTGCCGTTGCGCGCTACCGTCACCGACGATGCGGTGGTGTAGCGGAAAGTATCGATGAATTCCCGCTCATGCAGGCCGGTGCGTTCCACCAGGGCGTTTTCGTCCTGATGCACCACGGTGGTCTGGCCTACCAGATTCTCGTGTACCCACTTGGTATCCCGGTCCCACTGGATGTTGGCCATGCCGTGATCCAGATGGATGGGGCGGGGCTTGCCGTCCAGGTCCAGACGTCCCCAGTCCCACAGCTTGAAGGTAAAGATGTAGGGCGTGGCGCTGATCTCCAGCACCATGGTGCCGGCGCCGGAGCAATGGGTGGTACCGGCGGGAATCAGGATGTGGTCGTGCTTTTTCACCGGGATATGGTTGATGTATTTTTCGGCAGGGAACGGTGCTTCCCCGGCCTGGGCACGGCGCAGGTCCGCTTCCATGGCGGCGGGGTCCACCCCTTCCCGCACACCCAGCCAGACCGAGGAACCTTCCTGGGCGTCCAGGATGTAGTAGCTCTCGTCCTGGGTGTAATGCATGTTGAAATTCTGCTGGATGTACTCGGTCAGCGGGTGGACCTGCAGGGAGAGGTTCTGCCCGTTGATGGTGTCCAGCATATCAAACCGGATGGGGAACTCCTTGCCGAAACGGGCATGGACGCGGTCGCCCAGCAGGGCCCGGGGCTGCTGCAAAACCAGGTTCAGCGCCGGGGTCTGGATCAGGTGGCCGCCAAAATCCAGTAGCAGGCTGTTTTCTTCGGGTACGCCGTCAAAACTCCAGGCATAGTTGCTGCCGTTTTCCGGCAGTTCAAAATGGTCCTTCATCCAGTTGCCGCCCCAGACGCCCGGGT
>NZ_JACJKP010000260.1 GCF_016901605.1 Gemmiger formicilis | reverse complement strand
CGGATGGGCAGACCCAGGTTTTCCCACACGCTGACGGCACAGCCGCCCTTGGGGGTGCCGTCCAGCTTGGTGAGCACCACGCCGGTGGCACCGGCAGCCCGGCAGAATTCCTCCGCCTGGCTGATGGCATTCTGGCCGGTGATGGCGTCCAGTACCAGCAGCACTTCCAGGCTGGCTTCGGGGCTGGCCTTCTTGACGCTGCGGGAGATCTTGCCCAGCTCGTCCATCAGGCCCTTCTTGTTGTGCAGACGGCCCGCCGTATCGGCAATGACCATGTCATAGCCTTTGGCAGAGGCGCTTTTCACCGCATCAAAGATGACAGCGGCGGGGTCCGCCCCCTGCCCTGCCTGGACCAGCGGCACACCGGCCCGGTCCGCCCACAGTTCCAGCTGCTCGCTGGCAGCCGCGCGGAAGGTATCACCGGCGGCCAGCATGACCCGCTTGCCCTGTTCCTTATACAGATGGGCCAGCTTGGCGATGGTAGTGGTCTTGCCCACACCGTTGACGCCGATGACCAGGATCACCGCCGGGTGACCGTCCAGTTCCAGCGGATAACGAGGGGTCAGTTCCTGGCAGATGATGCCGCGCAGGGCGTCCAGGGCTTCCTCGCCGGTTTTGAGATGGTTCTTTTCCACCTCGTCCCGCAGCTCGTCCACCAGGCGGACGGCACAGACAGGGCCCACGTCGGCCAGGATCAGCTGTTCTTCCAGATCGTTGTACAGGTCGTCGTCGATCTGGCAGTTGGTCAGGGTGTTGAGGATGTTCTGGAAGAAGCCGGTACGGGTCTTTTCCAGACCGCGCTGGATCTTCTGCTGTTCTTCAAATTCCTTTTCGGAGATATCGCGCTTCTTTTTAAAGAAAAACATGGGGTCCTCCTTCAGGTCAAGAAATCAGGTCGGCACTGACATTCTCGAGGTCGAGACGCAGGATCTTGGAAACGCCGTCCTCCTGCATGGTAACACCGTAGAGTACATCGGCGGCTTCCATGGTGCCGCGGCGGTGGGTAATAACGATGAACTGGGTATGTTCGGTCATACGGCGCAGATACTGGGCGTAGCGGTTGACGTTCACGTCATCCAGCGCTGCTTCGATCTCGTCCAGGATGCAGAAAGGCGCCGGGTTGACGTTGAGGATGGCAAAATAGATGGAGATGGCCACCAGTGCCTGTTCGCCGCCCGACAGAGCGCTGAGGTTCTTGATGACTTTGCCCGGGGGCGAGACTTCGATCTCGATGCCGGATTCCAGTACATTGCTCTCGTCGGAAAGGTAAAGCTTGGCGTGACCGCCGCCGAACAGTTCCCGGAAGATATGGCCGAAATGACGGTTAATCTCTTTGAACGAGGTAGTGAACAGTTCCTCCATCTCACTGCAAAGCTCGGCGATCATCCGGGTGAGTTCGGCTTTTGCCTTTTCCACATCGGTGACCTGGGCTTTGAGGAAGTCGTACCGCTCCTTGACCTCTTTGTATTCGTCGATGGCGCCCACGTTCACATTGCCCAGGGCGCGGATCTTCGAGCGGGTCTCGGCCACCTGGCGGCGCAGCTCGGTGAGGGATTCAAAGGGCACGCAGAGTGCCTTGGCCTCGGTATCGGTGAGCTGGTATTCTTCCCACAATTTTGTGTTGGTATCATTCAGTTCGTTTTCGGCGGCGGTGCGGCGTTCGGCCAGGCGGGCCATTTCGCCGCTCATCCGTTCCCGCTCGTCGGTCAGGACGCGGTTTTCCTGGGCCAGTTTGGCGGAAGCCGCTTCGGTTTCCATCCGGGCCGCGTTGGCGTTGCGGATAACTTCCTCCGCTGCGGCGATTTTCTGCTGGTTCTCCCCGCGGGCGCGTTCAATCTCGGCAATTTTCAGCTGATTGGCCTCGATCTGGGCCTTGGCCGCCTGAATGGCGGACTGCAGTTCCCGGACCCGGGCTTCGGTCTCGCCGGTGCGGCTCTGCAGGCTTTCCAGAGAAGCTTCGTGCAGGCCAATGTCCTTTTCGTCGGCCAGGCGCTGCATCTGCTTTTGGGAAAGTTCTTCGGTAATGGCTTCCCGCTCGGCGCTCAGGGAACCGGCACTCTCGCCCAGTTGGGCCAGTTCGGCGGTGTACTGTTCCAGTTCCTCCTCCGCCTTCCGGCGTTCGGCCTCGGCCGCGGCGTACTCTGCCTCACTGGCGGCGCGGGCCTGCTGCTGAGCTTCCACTTCGGCCTGCAGGGTCCGCAGGGTTTCGCCGTACTGGGCCACCGCTGTATTCAGACGGTCCAGATCCAGGCTTGCCCGCAGGCGCTCGGAAGCGGCGGTCATGCCCTCGGCTTCGGCACCGGACAGCTGAGCGGAGAGGTTATCCACCTCCGCCTTGCGGGCGGCCAGTTCCTTTTCCGCTTCCCCATGCTTTTCGTCCAGTTTTTTCAGTTTGCTGCGCAGTTCATCCAGTTCCTGCTTGCGGCTGAACACGCCCACACTGCGGGCAGTGGAACCGCCGGTAAAGGAACCGCCTGCGTTGATGACCTGACCATCCAGCGTGACAATGCGGTTGCGGTAACCCAGGTTGCGGGCCACGGCGGAAGCCTCGGTCAGGTCCTCCACCACGATGATGCGGCCCAACAGATTATCGATGATATGCTGGTACTTCGGGTCGGTGGTGACAAGGTCGGCGGCCACTTCGGCGGTGCCGGTCAGGCGGCCGGTGAACCGGGAACCCTGGACGGTATCCAGCGGCAGGAAGGTGGCGCGGCCTGCCCGTTCCTCTTTCAGGAACGCGATGGCGGCCCGGGCGCAGCCCTGGTCCTCCACCACGATATTTTGCAGGGCAAAGCCCAGCGCC
>NZ_JACJKP010000259.1 GCF_016901605.1 Gemmiger formicilis | reverse complement strand
CAACGGAGCTTTGATGGCGGAACTGGCGGGACTAGCGTCCATTTTGCTCTTGTTTCCGTCCCTTACCCTCTGGTGGATGCTGCTTACCGTTGCCGGGGTACTGCTGGCAGCAGCACTGCTGCTCTGCCTCCTTTTCTGGCGGTGTCCTCACTGTCACAGGCTGCTGGGGTTCCGCTTTGACGCCCAGCGCCTCTGCCTCCATTGCGGTGGACGGCTGGACGAGGACGCCCTCGTTTTCCTCCCTAAACGCCGATAAACCGGGACCTCTATACAAAACAACAACGCCGGGCGCTTCTGCGCCCGGCTCGTTTTGTTTTATCAGCCGAAGGTCACGCACCAGTAGGTGGCGCCGCCTTCCTCAAACTCGCAGGCAATGCCGCATATGGTATAGCTTGGGTCGGTCATCGCCGCATAATGTCCCGGACTGGCCGCCCAGGCATCCACCACCGACTGGGCGGAATTATAATTCTGGGCGATGATTTCCGGTGTCTGGTAACCATCATGGCTCATAACGCCCGAACGGACCATATCGAGAGTTCTTGTATATGCAATTTGAGATAAACCGGCGTCTATAGACAACGGCGCCACACCAACCGCCGCCCGATACGCATTGATATTATTGAGTGTTGCCCAATAAGCATCATCGGTGGAATCGATATGCCACCACTCCATGGTTCCTGCCGCCAAGTTGAACGGAATTGCACCATAATCTGTGCTGACGGGTGCCGAACTGTCAGCACTTGCTCCAGAGGAATCGCTGCCGGAGGAGGACGAACCGGCAGAAGTCTTATCGCTGACAGTCACTTCACAAATAGCCTCCATGCCTCCCAGGTTTGCTGTCACCGTTGCTTCCCCCTCGGCTACTGCGGTCACCGTGCCTTCTTCGTCCACTGTGGCAACGCTCTCATCCGAAGAAGTCCACACCGCTGCGGAGACATCCACTTCCTCCGGTTCCGCGTACAGGGTCAATGTTACGTCGTCCGCGGTGCCCAGGGTGACGGCATCCTCCGAAAGATACAGCGCTTCCACCGCAGGGGTCACCACCACATGGCAGCTGGACGTCAGGCCGTTACCCGCAATTTCGGCGGTCACATCCGCTTCACCCGCGGCAACCGGCGTCACGTTGCCCGCCGCGTCCACCGCGGCAACGCTTTCGTCCGAAGAAGCGTAGGTGATCGTATAGTCGGTGGCGTCCGCAGGTTCCACCGTGGCCGCCAAAGACTGGCCGTCGCCGCCCTCGGTCAGGGTCAGGGTTTCGGGCAGCGTCAGGCCCGTGGGGCTGACCACCACTTTGATGACACCGTTGGCCGAAAGTTTGCCGTCCTCACTGGACAGGGCCACCTCCGCCGTACCGGTGCCCACCGCCGCCAGGTTGCCGTCGGCATCCACCATCACCACGGCGGGGTCGCTGGAGGACCAGGCCAGCCCCAGCTTGTCCGCCAGCTCCTCCGCCCGGGCCTGTTCCGGTGTTGCGCCGCTGTAGACATATTCTGGTGTTGCCACACCGGTACTGCCGCGCTCCATGGTCTGGGGTACCCCCAGCGTGATGCCGGTAATGCTGGTACCGCAGCCTGTAAGCAGCAGCGCCGCCGTCAGGCTCAGTGCTGTAAGTTTTGCATGTAGTTTCATGTTTTTTTCTTCCTTATTCCATTTTTGCAGGTACGGTTTTCCCGTTTATTCTATTTTTATTGTACTACCTGAAAAAAATCCTGGCAACCTTTTTATGGGCTGTGCAGCTGTGATATACTGGGGGTATCTTCCCCGCGGATTTTCTGCCGGGCTTTTTGGGAGGTATACCATGCGATTTGCTCCACGTTCTTTCACCGACCGGGCAGGCCGGGCCGTCCTGCTGCGCACCCCCGAACCTGCCGACGCCGCCGCTTTGCTGGACTGCCTGAAACGCACCAGCGGCGAAACTCCTTATCTGCTGCGGGACCCGGAAGAGATCACCCTGACCGTTGCCCAGGAAGAAGCCTTTTTGCAAAACATGCTGGATGACCCCCGCTGTGGGATGCTGGTGGCCGATCTGGACGGACAGATTCTGGGCAGCGCTTCCCTTTCCATGGCGGGGCCCTGCCGCAGAATGGCCCACCGCTGTGACCTTGCCATTGCCCTTTACCGGGACTTTTGGGGCCAGGGGCTGGGCCGTGCCATGATGCAGACCCTGCTGGACACAGCCCCCACCCTGGGCTACACCCAGGCTGAACTGCAGGTGGTTTGCGACAATCACACGGCCATTGGGCTATACAAGAAGCTGGGCTTTGCGGAATGCGGCCATCTGCCGGGATATCTGCGCTATCCGGATGGGCGCCTGGCCAACGCACTTTGGATGGTCAGACCGCTGTAATATGGCAGATAAACAAAAGAGTGCCCCCATAAAGGGGGCACTCTTTTGTTGGTGGGCCATCCTCTGTTGACCCGCGCCCTATCCGACAGTCCACTGGACTGTCGGATGCTCCGCTTTCGCGGCGCACGGGCTGTTCAAGTTTTTTGCCTGCGCGGCCATGCCGCGCAATCACGCGCAGCGTGATGCAAAAACCAACGCAACGCGTTGGTTCCGAAATACACGGCCGCGAACAGCGGCCATATACGAAGATACAATTTTTTCTTTACACCAAAAAAACTGCCCCCCGCATACGCGGGGGGTGTTTTTTATGGTGGGCCATCCAGGACTTGAACCCGGGACCAAGCGGTTATGAGCCGCCAGCTCTGACCAACTGAGCTAATGGCCCGCAGCACGTATTTGATATTATAGCACAAAAACCCTTGTTTGAAAAGGGTCTGTGGCATTTTTTCCCCCTTGGGGACATACCTTGTTCC
>NZ_JACJKP010000258.1 GCF_016901605.1 Gemmiger formicilis | reverse complement strand
GGAAGTTTTCAGGATGAAATATTGTCTCAAATCCTGCCATATGATAGCGGTTGAGCTGGCGGATATAGTGGAGCGCCCGGGGCTTATCCATGCGGTGCCGCACCGGCTCAAACATTCCGTTGAAGTAGGCGGTGGTAACGATATGGATCAAGTCCTCGGTGACCTGACCGGAGCGGACGCTCTCACAGCCGATGACCTCCATGTATTTGTAGGTGTAACTGACTTCGATCTCCACCAACTCGTCAATATAGTGGGCATATTCCGTCCCAGCGCCCCGGCGGAGCAGCAGTTCAAACTCCGGCAGGTGCTCATAGATGTAATCAAACAGTCCCTCCTGGGCATGGGCAGTGTAACGCCCCATTTCCTCCTGCTGGGTTTGGCCGTCAAACCGGTGAAAAGACTCCTGAATCTCCCAAAAACGGCGCTTCAGCTCTCCGGCAGCAGGCTCCACCAGGGCCCGGAACAATCCCGCTTTGTCGGTAAAACGGGTATAGATGGAGCCGGTGCTGGTTCCCGCCGCCTTGGCGATATCCCGCAGGGATGCCAGAGCAAAACCTTTTTCCAAAAATTCCCGACGGGCGCAGCGGAGTACATTTTCATAGACCCCTTCGATCTGCTTTGCCATGGTATCACCTCTCAATTCAAAACACTGTTTCATAACGATGTTTTGAATATACAACCAAAAAGCGAGTTTGTCAAGAGAGGATTTCCCCTTGACAGTAATAGAAAGGGATGCTATATTGATAATCAGATTATCGGTAATCAAATTATCATTCGTCGGGAGGGATGTTATGGCAAAACCGGATACTTCCATTGACCCTCGGATCATGGACAGCGCCAAAGAGGAGTTCCGGACGCTGGGCTTTGAGAAGGCTTCCCTGAAATCCATCTGCCAGCGGGCTGGGGTGACAACCGGCGCCCTTTATAAGCGTTACGCCGGAAAAGAGGAGCTGTTTCGCGCTGTGGTGGCGGATACGGTGGCGGATTTGGATGCTGTTTATGAGGAGCGGACGGCGGTGCCGGCATCCGCTCTCTCCGACGAAGATCTGATCCGGGCGTGGTATATGGATGAGGAATATATGCTGTGGTGGTTCCGCTTTCTCAATGAGCGGCGGGATGGCTTTGTTCTGCTGCTTACCGGAGCGGAGGGTACTGCCTACGCCAACTTCCAGCACGACTGGGTGGAGAAAATGACGGAAGGCACCTGGACCTACTATGCTGAGGCCAGACACCGAGGGTTATGTACGGTGGATATGACGCAAGAGGAACTTCATGTAGTTCTGTCCGCTTTCTGGACCACCATTTACGAGCCCTTTATCCACGACTTCACCTGGCCGGAGATCCAGCGCCACTGTACTCTGGTCTGCCGTCTCTTTGACTGGTATGCCGCCCTGGGATTCCCCAAGGGGTGAAAAATGCCTCTCCGGAGGCTTTTTTCTCGCCAACAAGTTAGCAATAACTAACCAAAAAGGAGCGATACTGTGTTTCAAAAAGTCCTGCGCTACACCGGACGCCACCGGAAGACCACCTACGCCTCCATTCTGGTGCTGGTAGCCGGCGTGGCCATGAGCGTGCTGCCCTATTTCTTCCTCTACCGCCTGCTGCGGCCCCTGCTGACGGGGGGCAGTCTCACTTTGGAGGAAACCTTATTCAACGCCGGGGCCATGGCTCTGTGCATGGCCCTCTACGGCCTTCTCTATGTGGAGGGGCTGGCACTGTCCCACCGTTCTGCCTATCATACTTTGGAAAACCTCCGGCTCCATCTCCAGAGCAAGCTGGAAAAGCAGCCCCTGGGCGCGATCCAGGAGAAGGGTGTTGGAGTTTGGAAGAAGATGTTCATTGACGACATCGAGAGCATGGAACTTCTGCTGGCCCACGCCCTGCCGGAAGGGCTGTCCAATCTGGCGGTGCCGGTGGTGGTATTTGTGGCCATGTTCCTCACGGACTGGAAGCTGGGTCTGCTTTCCCTCTGCTCCCTCCCGCTGGGCGTGCTGGCTATGGGCATGATGTACCGCTCCGGCATGAGCAAGATGGGAGACTACTACGCCGCCGGGCAGAAAATGAACAACACCATCGTGGAGTACATCAACGGCATGGAAGTCGTGAAAGTCTTCAACCGGGACGGAGAGTCCTATCACCGCTTTGAGACCGATGTAAAAAACTACCGTGATTTTACTCTGGATTGGTTCCGGGCCTGCTGGCTGTGGATGGCCCTCTACACCAGCATTTTGCCCTGCGTGGCGCTGGTGCTGCTGCCAGCCGGCGGCTATCTGGTACTCACCGGCGCCTCTACCTTGCCGGATTACGCGCTGGTATTGTGCATGTCTTTTTCCGTGGGACCGCCTCTGATCCGAGCCATGAACTTTATGTCGGTGCTGCCCCAGCTGAGCTACAAGATCGATCAAATGGAATCTCTGTTCAATATTCCGCCTCTGAAAGAAGGAAAAACGGATTTCAACGGAAACGATTTGCAGATCCGCTTTGAGAATGTGCGGTTTTCTTATGAAAAGGACGAAGTCCTCCACGGCATCTCCTTCTCTGTCCCACAGGGGAGCCTCACTGCTTTGGTGGGAGAATCCGGCAGCGGGAAATCGACCCTTGCCAAGCTGCTGGTTCACTTTTACGATGTGACGGACGGACACATCACGCTGGGGGGGCAAGACCTGCGAGAGATGTCCCTCGCCTCTCTGAATGAGCAGATCTCCTTCGTCGCTCAGGAGCAGTTCCTGTTCAACACCAGCCTGTTGGAGAACATCCGGCTGGGAAGACCCGGTGCCACCGACGAGGAGGTGCTGGCGGCGGCGGAACGGGCTCAATGCGGAGAATTTCTGAAACGGCTGGAAAAAGGAATCTATACCATGGCCGGC
>NZ_JACJKP010000257.1 GCF_016901605.1 Gemmiger formicilis | reverse complement strand
CAGTCCGCCTCGGTGATATTCTGCTTGGCAGCAACCAGGCTCACACCGGCGGCAATGGCCACCTTGGTCTCCAGCATGCAGCCTACCATGCACTGTACATGGTTTGCCTCGGCAATGGCGTTGATCTTTTCTGCCGGGTACAGGCCGCCGCACTTCATCAGTTTGATGTTGATGATGTCCGCCGCATCGATCTTGCAGGCTTTCGCCGCGTCAATGGGGGAGTGGACCGACTCGTCCAGCATGACTTTCAGGTCCACCTTGGAACGCACAAACCGCATGCCGTCCAGATCCCAGCTGGGCAGGCACTGTTCCACGGCTTCCACACCCACCTGTTCAAATGCTTTCAGGGTACGTACCGCATCGCTGACCGTGTAGCCTTGGTTGGCGTCCACACGCAGGCGGACGTTGGGGCCTACCGCCTGGCGGATCAGGGTCAACGCCTGGATATCCTCTGCCGGGTTGATGCCGGCTTTGATTTTCAGGATGGTGAAACCGTCCTTCTCCACCCGTTCCCGGGCTTCGGCGGCCATGGCTTCCGGCGTGTCGATGCCTACCGTCATGTCGGTGACGATCTGGTTCACGTTGCCGCCCAGTACTTTGTACAGGGGTTGGCCCATCAGCTTGCCCTTGATATCGTACAGGGCAATGTCCACCGCGGCCTTGGCCGAAGTGTTGCCCGCCAGCAGCCGGTCCATCATGCCGTGGATGCCCTCAATATCCAGCGGGTCCATGCCGATCAGCCCGGTGCGGAACAGTTTCAGCGCTTCCAGCACGGTGGCGGTGCTCTCGCCGGTCACCGGCTCAAAGGGGGCGGCCTCACCGATGCCCCACAGGCCTTCGTCGGTGGTGATCTTCACCAGCACGTTCACCGAATGATCCTGTACCGCAAAGGCGATACGGAAGGGCTTTTTCATGGGGATGCGGATGGTTTCCACCTTTACATCTGTGATTTTCATGGGATGCCTCCTGCACAGTAAATTTTTATATAATTTTACTATTTCTAAAATTCATCGTCAAGAGTTTTCGGCTTTTTTCACTTTTTCGAATAGTTTTGGAGAAGATGGTGGGGATATGTTTGATTTTTGGGGTAAAATTTTTAGAAATAGCAAAAATTTTCTCGCTTATTTACGCACAGGCTGTTTTGTGATATACTGTAAACGAAATTTTTACAGAAAAGCGGGAGGTTCTATGCTGGGCGAACAGGTACGAAATATTCGGAAAAAGCGGGGCATCACCCTCAAGGAACTGGCCGAAAAGACCGGCCTGTCTATCGGGTATATCTCCCAGATCGAGCGCAACCTTACCGACCCGTCCCTGTCCACCCTGCGCAAACTCAGCGCCGCCCTGGACGTCCCCACCTATCTGTTTATGGGAGGCGAGAGCAGCACCGGCCTGACGACCCGCCAGGCGGACATGATGATCCTCTCCCAGCCCAACTCCAATATACGGTATCATCTGCTTACGCCTATGCCCAACGGGGAGTTTGTACCTCAGTCGCTGGTCATACGCTTTGAGCTGGAACCTCACTGCAAGGACGGCGACCTGCCGGTGATCCATCCCAGTGAGGAGATCCTCCTTCTTGAACAGGGGCAGCTGGATGTACTGGTGGAGTCCGAGACCATCCACCTGAACGCCGGTGACACCACTGTGGTGCAGTCCAACCTGCCCCACATCGTTTCCAACCCTGGAGATACCACAGCGGTGGGGCTGGCGGTGTTCACCCCGGCCATTTGGTTTCCCAACAACCGGCGCACCCTCAACCGCGGTGGCGAAACCTGATCTTTGCAAAAAGTACCGGGACGATAGCCGCCCTGTGGAGCAGGTCCGGGTCCAGGATCGTCTGGCGCAGTATATCCTGCGCCGGAAGCAGTACCGGCCGCATTTTGCAACCCTGGAACTTTCACAGTTATATGATCTGATCGGTGTCACCAAAAACGGCGTCGCCACCCTGGCCGTTGTGTTAAGGATTACTTGCGTTTTGCCGCCAGCCATGGAGCTGTACCGAAATCTTTGCCTATCAATGAATGGAAACCTATCTTTCATATCGAAGCAGAGAGGGTACAACCTTTCTCCGGAAAAGAGGCTTTTATTTAATTGCAGGCTCACTAAAATCAGCGCAACTGCATTAGCGCTAAACCCAAGTAATGCAGGCAAATTTATGCCCGTGCCATATCCTAAATCTAAAACAGATATGCCAGATTCGAATTGGGCCGTGTAACTGTTCAACCAATTGGCATATGTTCATCTCTTTGGTGCGAAAGTACACCCGCGCACGCAAGCTCACGCCCCGGATGCTCAACGAATTGGTTGAGAAGATCGAGGTTTACAATGCGGAGAAAATTGATGGTGTATGGGAGCAGCGGCTTCGCATCCATTATAACTGCGTGGGAGAAATCACAATCCCTAAAATACTGCCCCTGCCCATCCCTGATGTGACCGTCAATACCCGAAAGGGCGTGTTCGTGAACTACATCCCAGCCGAAATCGCCGGATGAAAACAATAAAAAAAGACGAGTGTTCTTACAGCTTTTCAAATGCTATAAGAACACTCGCCATGGTTGCGGGGACAGGACTTGAACCTGCGACCTCCGGGTTATGAGCCCCGGGGGGTTGTTTGTCCGGCACACCCACAGTGAGGATTTTCCCTTTTAGGAGAATCCTCCCTATTGGTTGCGTTTGCAAATTCTTGGTGTTTTGCCCGGTTTGCACAAGTATCGTGGCCGTTCTTCGTTGGGTTTGGTGATGGCTTTGTATCGCAGAGGTTGGTATCCTTTGTGTCAAACCAAACAAAGGAGTGGTCAAAATGGCAAGCATCCGAAAACGAGGGCAAAACAGTTATCTAATCGTAGTATCCCGCGGCTACGATTACCAAGGAAACCGGCTGAAAGCTGCACAG
>NZ_JACJKP010000256.1 GCF_016901605.1 Gemmiger formicilis | reverse complement strand
GCACCGCGCCGAACCGGGTGGCGCGGTCCTGTTTCAGGGCTTCCACCATTTTCTGTTCCGCCTGCTGCATGCCCCGGGCCTTGGCGTAGGTATCCAGCTTGTCCCCCTGGATGGTCAGCACCGGTTTCAGGTTCAGCACCGTGGCAAAGGCTGCCGCCGCGGGGGTGACGCGGCCGCCCTTTTTCAGGTATTCCATGGAATCCACCGTAATATAAATGCTGGCATCATAGGCCCGGTCTTCCAGCCAGGCCTTGATCTCCCCGGCCGTTTTGCCCTGCCGGGCCAGTTCCAGCGCACTGTTCACCGAGGCCGCCTGGGTCAGGGAGATGCGGTGGTTATCCACCACGTAAACCTTGCCCCCGCAGGTTTTGGCCAGCTGGATGGCGGTGCTGCAGGAGTTGCTCAACCCGCTGGACATGGGGATGTACACCACCTCGTCCCAGCCGTCCCGGAAGATGCCCTGCCAGAAATCCAGCAGCTGCCCGGGGGAAGGCTGAGAGGAGAACACCTCCTTGTGTTCTTTCATGGCCGCATACAGCTGCTCATTGGTAATATCGATGCCCTCCAGGCAGGCCCTGCCGTCCACCATCACCGGCATGGGCAGCAGATAAACGCCCAGCTGCGCGGCTTCCTTGCCGGTCAGGCTGCTGTTGGTATCGGTCGCAATCGCCACTTTCATCTTTGAAAAACCTCTTACTTTTCGTTTGGGCCGCTGCCGCCATTGACAGCGGGAAAATCCATGATACAATACGAGACAAGTGTATCACATTGGCAAGGGAGCGGCAATTCCCGCGTATGAGACAAAGAGCGGGATTGTGTTTCACATTCCCCGCAAAAGGAGCATTCCGCCGTGGACAAAAGAAAAGAAGAAAACCTGCGCGTCAAACGCGATATCACCAACACCCTGTTTGCCCTGATGCAGCGCAAAAGTCTGGCGGAAATCACCGTTTCCGAACTGGTCCGGGGGGCCGGGGTGGCCCGGGCATCCTTTTACCGGAACTATGCCTCCAAGGAGGATGTGCTGGTCACGCTGGTGCGGGATGTGCTGGAACTGTTCCGCCGCAGCATCCACGAAAGCCCCGAGGGACTGTACGCCCGGGAGAACATCCTGCTGAGTTTTCAGTTTTTTGCCCGGTACCGCAGCTATATGCTGGACCTGTGCCGGTCGGGGTTTTCGCTGCTGATCCTGGAAGAGCTGAACCATTTTCACGAAAGCATCGAGGGGACCATGCCTTCCTCCTCCATGGAGCGGTACTCCCTGTACATGTACATCGGGGCGCTGTTCAACACCGCCGTCACCTGGCTGGCCGACGAACACCCCGCTGCCCCCGAGATCATGGCCGACTATTTTTACCATAAACTGCACACCTGCACCATGCTTGCCCCCGGCGACCACTGACCCAGAAGCTCCCGCCGGGGTATTCACAGTTTGGCCATGGATTCTTTCCAATTTCTTCAAAGAGCTTTTATAAGTCCGCCACAAATCCGGGGTATGCTATATACATACAAACAAGCGGCCACGAAAGTTCGGACCCGCTTCCCACTGCATCCGGCCATGCCAGGGCAATCGCCCGGCCGGTGGCAGACAACCTACAAGGCCTTGGTGCCATTATATAGATGCAAAAAGCCACGGAAGGCGATTTTCAAAAATCGCATTGCCGTGGCATTTGCTTTGTCCGGGAGATTTTGCCGCGGCCCTTGCAGCCCCTGGGCGCCCCCATTGTATTTTTGCAAAAGATGATTGACGGCGCCGCCGGACCGGAATACAATAAGGCCAACACAGGGATCGGCGGCACCGGATTCCGGGGGATTGCCGCCCTGCACGGGGAGGTTTGTCTATGCCGGACGCTACACTCTTTGCCCAATACAGGGCCATCATGCAGAACACAGCCCTTCTGGGGCTGTACCGGGAATTGCTGGCCCTGCTGCGGGCCGCCGCCCGCCGGAAAGCCAAATACGTGGTGGCCTTTGTGCACGCGACCATGACCTTTGAGCTATGGCTCAGCGCCGCCAACCAAAAAGCCCTGGCCCAGCTGCCGCCTGTGGGCGCCGAACTGCTGCCGGAAGACCGGGTGCCCGTACCTGCGGAATGGGCGCCCTTTGTGGCCGCCCGGTGGGCGCTGGGCCATACCGAACTGTGCCGGCCCGAAGCGCTGGCCGAACAGGCGGCAAACCGCATCCGCAGCCTGGACCTTTGCCTGTAAAATACGCAAAGGCGCGGGGATGTTTCTCTGTGTACCACAGCGTCCTTCCGCCCGTGAGGGTGTTGCGCCCCCCTGCGGCGCGGAATCTGTAAAAAGACATACAAGGAGGAGGAACCATGAGTGCCATTGACATTGAAAAGTTGACACGGGATTACGGCAACGGCAAAGGCATTTTTGCCGTGTCCTTCCAGGTCAACGAAGGGGAGGTGTTCGGTTTTCTGGGCCCCAACGGCGCAGGCAAAACCACGACCATCCGGCACCTGATGGGCTTTATCCGGCCCAAAAGCGGCAGCTGCACCATCCGGGGCATGGACTGCTGGAGCGAACGCTGCCGGATTCAGGAACATCTGGGCTATATTCCCGGCGAGATCAGCTTTTTTGACGATATGACCGGTGCGGAATACCTGAAATTCCTGGCCGGGTACCGGGGGCTGAAAACCGCCCCCCGCATGAAGGAAATGATGGACCGCTTTGAGCTGGACCCCAAAAGCAAAATCAAAAAGATGAGCAAGGGCACCAAACAGAAGCTGGGCATTGTGGCGGCCTTTATGCACGACCCGGACATCCTGATCCTGGACGAACCCACCACCGGCCTGGACCCCCTGATGCAGAGCCGCTTTGTGGAACTGCTTGCGGAAGAAAAGAACAAGGGCAAAACGATCCTGCTTTCCAGCCATATTTTTGAAGAGGTGGAACGCACCTGTGACCGGGTGG
>NZ_JACJKP010000255.1 GCF_016901605.1 Gemmiger formicilis | reverse complement strand
CCAATGCCACCATCGTCTGCGAAGCTGAACGCCTGCGCCCTGAAAAGAGCGAGGTCAACCGCCTGCTGGGCGATGCCACCAAACTGCGCAACCTGACCGGTTGGGCACCGCAGTACACCTTCGAGCAGGGTCTGGCCGAAACCATCGAGTTCCTGCGCGGCAACCTCGACCAGTACAAGGTCGGGCAGTATATTCTGTAATATGAGCGGGCTACCTTCCAGGAACGGCGGCCGCTTTGCACCCACCGTATGGCCCAAAGCCGCGCGGTGGGCTTTCGTGTTGGCCGTTTGCGCCATGCTGGGCATTGTGTTCAGCTATTACTGGCGTGTTTTTTATGGATTGGATGCACGGGGTATCCCGCCTTTGTGGCCTACCTTATTCTGTATGGGGCTGGGTATGGCCGCCGGTGCGGCGGTGCTGGTGCTGCGCCGGGTAAAAGATTTTGCGGCGCGGGGGGCTGTCTGCATTTTGCTGTGCGGCATCCTGTTTGCGTTTGCCAATCCGCCGCTGCAAACCCCCGATGAAACGGAACATTATCTGCGTACCTATGCCATTTCCATGGGCCGGTTCGACTTCGACGCCCAGCGCGGTTACCCCGAGGATGTATCCCGGCTGATGCAGGCATTCCCGGGGGCGTGGGTCAACGCCCACACTTCGGCCGGGCTGGGGGTCGACCCCGATACCGACGAGGAACAGCCCTATGATACCGCCGGTTACGCCCTGAAACAGTACGGCAAGGACGGCACGGTGCAAAGTATGGCTGACAGTTTTACGCAATACCTGAACGGGGAATCCACCGGCGCCGACCCGGTCACCGAGCCTATCAGCTTTTTGATTTTGCCGTTCCTGCCCGGGGCGCTGGGCATGGCGCTGGCCCGGCTGTTTGGCCTGGGGGCGTTGGGCTGCCTGTATGCCGGGCGGCTGGGCAACCTGGCTGCCTATACGCTGCTTTGCTGGCTGGGACTTCGCTGTGCCCGGCGGGCACGTCCGGCCTTTTTGTGCGTTATGCTGCTGCCCATGTCGCTGTACATGGGGGCTTCCCTGAGTTATGACGCTACCTTGCTGGCCTGCTATTATCTGATGCTGGCACTGCTGACCCGCCCCCAGTGGGACACCCGTACCGCGGCGCTCTATGCGGCAGCCTGCATTTTTGCCAACGGCACCAAACCCTACCTGAACCTGTTGTGGGTGGTGCTGCCGCTGCTCATTGCCCGGCGGGACTGGAAGGCCAAAGCCTCCCGCCCGGTATGGGCTGCCATTTGTGCAGGCGGCTCCCTGGCCATTACGCTGTTTGTGGAACAGTACGGGGTGCTTATGCGCCACAATTACGGCACCATTGCCCGGCAGGGCGGCACAGCCGTAAACGGCGGCGAACAGCTGGCGTTTATTTTGTCCAACCCGCTGCGTTATCTGGCGGTGCTGCTGGGTACACTCTATGAGAACGATGGTTTCCTGGGGCAGCTGGGACTGTTTGGCTGGAAGGATATGCCCATTGCGTTCCTCAGCCTGACGGGCCCGCTGGTGCTGCTGGCAGCGGCACTGCTTTGTACGCCGCGTACCGAGACCCTGGGCCGCCGCCGTCTGGGCGGGCTGGGCGTCTTTGCGGTGCTGTACGGCATTGGCGCCATGACGGCCATGTACATCACCTATACGCCGGTGGGTATGGTCCGGATCGTGGGCCTGCAGACCCGGTATTTCCTGCCGCTGTGGCTGTTGCTGGTTTTGGGCGTGGCGGCATTGGCCCGCCGGGTACTGGTGCCGCGGTTGACGGCGGCCCGGGCACAGAGTCTGGCGCTGCCCCTTTGCGGCGGATATGCCCTGCTGGGAGCAGTTCTGCTGTTCCAGCATTACTTTATCGGGCCTGTATACACTGTGTATTTAAAATAAGAATTTCAACAAAACGGAAAAAAGGAGGGCGACGGCCTATGCTGCAGTTGGTATGGGGATTGTGCATGCTGCTCCTGCTGACGGGCGCTTGTGCGGTGCTCTCCCGGTGGGCAAAACTGCATGCCGCACTGCTGCCGCTGCCTTTGCTGGCAGGGGCTTGCTTGCTGTTGTATGGATTCGGCATCGTTGGTGCGCTGCGCATCGGTGCGGCGCTGGCGGTGTTGCTGTTGGCTGCCGTTTGGGTGGTCGGTCTGGTCAAACTGCGGCCGGCCGGGTTTGCGCAAGCTTGCCGGCAGGCGGTGACCACCCCCGGCCTGGCGCTGTTCCTGGGCGGTGCTGTTTTTTTGTGGATGCTGTTTTTTGTGCAGCAGCCCATGTTTACCCAGTGGGATGAATTCACTGCCTGGGGCCTGGCCCCCAAAATGGTGGTGGAGCGCGGGGCATTTTATGTGGCCGACCCGGTGAACCTGAAAGCCAGTTTCACCTACCCGGCTACCAGCCTGGTGACCTTTTTGTTTCAGCCATTCGGTCAGTGGGCCGAATGGGCCTGCCTGGCAGCGCTGGATACGCTGGCCCTTGCCTGCGTGGCTGCTGCTGCGGCCCTGCCGCAGGAACGCTGGTATAGCGGAGTACTGGTCTTTGCGGCCGGTGTGCTGCTGCCGTATTTCTTCAGGGACCCCACCCCGGGGGCTTATGCTACCCAGTATGTCAACGCTATGGCGGACCTGCCCATGGCCATGCTCTTTGGGGGAACGCTTTGCCTGTATTTCGGCACCGAACGTCGGCCCAAGGCTTTTTGGCTGACGGCGCTGCCCCTTGCGTTGCTGACCCTGACCAAAGATATCTGTTTTGCGTACGGATTGATCGCTGCATTTCTCATTGGGCTGGACTGGCTGGCCCGGTCGCAGAACGGTTTGCGCAAGGGGCTGGTGAGTGCGCTGCTGCACGCGGGCGGTCTGGCGGTGGTGGCCGTGGCTGCCTTCCTCAGCTGGAGCCGCTACACCGCCGCTGTCACCCCCACGGTGGATACGGCGGCCAGCGTAGGCAGCG
>NZ_JACJKP010000254.1 GCF_016901605.1 Gemmiger formicilis | reverse complement strand
AGCACGTTTTTTCTTACGGTGCCACGCGCGTACAGTACGTTTGCACCGCCAGTCATCCAGGCGCTGCGACAAGGTATTCTTTTTTTTCTTTTGCGGTTGTTTATCAGTCTGGGTAGAATTCAAGGTACGGGGTCTCCTTTCCGCGCAACAACGTGGCAAAGACGAGGCAGCCTTCCTGGCGGGAAAACTTTACAGATCATTCAAATTCCAACCATCGAGCAGTCGTTCCGACTGCGCCAACGCCTGCATATCTGCAGGGAGAGGGCAGCTGACACGGATACTTTTGCCTGTAAGCGGATGGCAAAAGTTCAGAACACCGCAATGCAAAGCGTGACGAGCGATCACATCATCCGAACCGCCGTACAAAGTATCCCCAGCCAAGGGATGGCCGATATAAGCCATATGTACCCGGATCTGATGCGTGCGCCCTGTACGCGGTGTACAGGCCAACAAGCTGTGCCCCGGGCCTGCCGCAAGCACAGTATACTCCGTCAAACTATATTTGCCCTGCGGCGTGACGCAGCGTCCGATGATGGAATCTCCTCGTCTGCCGATTGGGGCTTCAACCTGCCCCGGGCCCAACGGCAGGGACCCTTGCACAATCGCCAGATAGCATTTTTGTGCCGTTTCCGAAAGCAACGGTGCCGCAAATGCATTCTGCGCACAAAGTACAAGGCCGCTGGTGTTTTTGTCGATTCTGTTTACTGGTCGGAAAACTCCGGTCTTCCCCTCACTTTGCAGATGATATATCCATCCGTTTGCCAGGGTATGATCCGGATAATTAAGGGTAGGGTGAACAGCCAACCCGGCAGGCTTGTCCAGCACTACCGCAAACGCGTCCTCGTATGCGATGGACACTGGAACAGGCTGCGGAACCACACTGGTAGGCGGTTCGGGAGGCAGTGCAAAGGTAATACGCTGACCACTGTGCACCGGCCGATCTGTGTGGATAGGGACATCGTCGGCATAGAAGCCTTCCCCCACATGTTTGACCGATTTGATCAGCCCGGCCGTAACACCGCGGGTACGCAAAAAAAGCCCCAGGCGTTGACCTTCGGCTTCAGGCGGCACGATATAGCACAATTCCATCGTTTCGTGCGCCCTCCTCCTACACCCATATGTGGACATTATAACACAAAGCCCACCATGATGCAAACCCAATGTTTGGTACAATGACTGTAAAAAAGCGGCACACCCACGTCATCAAATGGCGCAGATGTGCCGGAAATTTCTAGAAAAACGACTGGACCGTAAGCCGGGTTCTGTATCAAACGACGATCTATCTTGGCCTTGCGTCGCCGCAAGGCTCACGCCATCACCGGGACGCGCGAGGCTCCGCATAATGTCCCATACGGATGTTGCTTCAAGCAGGGTTTACATAGCCGCAAAGTCGCCAGTGCGCTGGTGAGCTCTTACCTCGCCTTTCCATCCTTACCGCGCAAGCGCGGCGGTTTCTTTCTGTTGCACTATCCCTGGGGTCACCCCCGGCTGCCGTTAGCAGTTGCCATGCCTCTGTGAAGCCCGGACTTTCCTCAGGCAGTTCTTGCGAACTGTCCCGCCGCCGTATGTTCCACTCGTTTTCGGTTCAGTATACCACAAATTCAGGTCGTTGGCAAGTCTTATAGAAGCAGCTGCAGGATCAGCAAAGTGATCACCCCGGGCACGCCCAAAACTACCGCCGTAAAAGAAGTGAACGGAGTGAGCGGCAACGAAACACCCGTGACGGGGTCCAGCAGCGCCAGAAGCGCCAATGCCCCCAAACCGCAAACCGCACCGGCCAGCAGCCCACGTAGAGGGTGATGCTGGTGCGCCGCGCAGCGCCCTACCACCAAAAGGCAAACAGCTGCTCCTCCCATGGTCCACCAGTTCATCATGGATCTTCGCCTCCTGAACGAAGCATCTGCAGCAGAGCGCGGCAACGGCACATTAAGGCCGCGTGCTGGTACGTCAACTGCTCGATATAAAACGGGTCCTGTGCCTCCTCAAAGGCCACCTCGTTGGCGTGCAGTTCCTGCATGGCCTTTTTCAGATCTTCCTGCATGGCGCAGCGCTGTTTTTCCCGGCGGGTCATTCGCTTAAACACAGGCTTCTCCCCCATCTTACAGCAAAATACAGATCAGACCGTCGCAGCCTTCATTGATAATGCGCTCCAATGTCAGTTGCAGACGGTTTCTGGCTTCCTGCGGCATATGCAACAGTTTGGCCTGGACTCCCTCACTCACCAGCTCATTGAGACTTTTACCGAAAATATTTGTGCTCCAAAGCTTACCGGGGTCGGTTTCAAAATCAGCCAGCAGGCTCTTGATCAGTTCTTCTCCCTGTTGTTCACTGCCCACAGTGGGCGACAATTCGGTGTGAATATTGGCCCGCATGATATGCAGGCTGGGAGCACTGGCGGACAACCGTACCCCATACTGGCCACCCTGACGGACGATTTCGGGTTCTTCCAGTGTCAACTCATCGATGCCCGGCATAACAATCCCATATCCCGTGGCTTCCACCTGATCCAGCGCAGACTTGATCTTGTCATATGCCCGTTTTGCCCGAGCCAAATTGACCACGCAAGGCAGAAGGCTTGCTTCGTCCACAATATCCAATCCGGTTTGTTCCCCAAGAATTTTATAGAAGATATCCGGTGCAATGCTTGCCGTAACACGCACCGTGCCGGTGGCCAGGTCCATTCCCGTGAGGGAGGTCGATGTGATATATTCACAATCCAGTTGAGGACGTTTTCCCGCCACATCTGCCATCTTGCGGATACCGCCCGCATAGTCAAGCATCGCACTATACACAGCGTTCTGAAGCCAATGCCCGGGTTCCAGCATGGTCACCCAGCTGGGCATATAGACCGCGATTTCCTGAACCGGGAATTCGTACAACAGGTTTTGCAACAGTCGATCCAATGTTTCTGCGGTCATGGCAACGCAATTGATCGGGAACACTGCGTGATTATAACGATCGGCCATTTGCGC
>NZ_JACJKP010000253.1 GCF_016901605.1 Gemmiger formicilis | reverse complement strand
GGAATCCCGCAGCATAATACCGCACAGGTCCATGGTGGCATCGGTAGAATAGATGGGGCCGCGATACCCATTTTTATACAGGTACGGAATCTGCCCCGAATGGTCGATGTGGGCATGGGTGAGCAACAGCGCCTCATAGGTGCCGGGTGCATAGGGCAGGTCGGCGTTTTCGTATACATCCCGGCCCTGTTCCATGCCGCAATCGATCAGCAGGCGGTGGCCCGCCGCTTCCAGTTGTGTGCAGCTGCCGGTCACTTCACGCGCTGCGCCCAAAAAGGTCAATTTCATACAAGTACGCCTCCCTGGTCCATTCTGCCTTACGGGTTGCGGCCCACACCGTAGCTGGGCGCTTCCGGCAGAACAAAGTTTTCGGTGAAATTGTTGGTGTTGTCGTTGATATTCATACGGACATCCCAGAAGAGATCGCCGTAATCCCGCAGAATTGTATAGTTGCCTTCGCCCAGTGCTGTCAGGGTCTGGGTATCCCCTACCAGCAGTACGTTCTCCCCTTCCGGTTCATACCCCGTCAGGCTTGCCTGATAGGTGCGGGTGACCGTGCCGCCGTCAATCAGCGCCTGGGCCGCCTCGGCGGTGGTGGAAACCAGCACCAGCCGGGCCGTAGTGGGCAAGGAATCGATCAAAGCCTGCCGCGTGATATCGCCGTATTCCAGCTCGGTCACGCCGCCGGCCACACCGGTGACCTCCGCTTCGGCCCAGCCTTCCGGCCAGTGCTCCCGGTCGTTCTCGGCAATTTCTTCATACAGCGTGGCCAGGTAGTTGGCATAGCTGATGGTCTTATCGGCGTCCGGGTTCTGGGCGTAGGTGAACAGCGGTGTATTCAGAATGCTGGAATCATCGGCATCCAGTTCCGCCAGGGCTTCCGCCGCGGCGAAATAGGCGTCGGCGCCTTCCTGCTGGGCATCCTGAGAGCCTTCGGTGGGGGTGCTGGGATCGGCGCTGTCTGCTGCCGTATCTTTTTCGGGGTTCGCCGCATCCGCAGCTGCCTCAGAAGAAGCGTCACCGGTATCGCCGGAGCCATAACGGTTCCAGATATCCCGGTTGGCTTTCAACGTTTCAGCCGAGACCGCATCGGTCAGTTCCACACGGCAGTTTCCGCCCTGTGTGAACACCAGATTCAAACGCCCGACAGCATTCAGCCCCTGCCCGGCAGCCAGCACCGGCACAGAACCGGTCTGATTTTCCGTTGCACCGCCGTCAATGACTGCGGTCACTCCCAACTGAGCCAGCGTATCCTGCAGGGCGCTGACATCCACGCCCGGCGTGGCAATGCAAAGAATAGCATCCACGCCTTCGGCCTGGAGGGCTGCCACCTGCTCGCTGGCCGTCTGGGCCAGATCATTGGCAATGGGGGTTTCTTCATTGACCAGACCGATCTTCTCGGTGACCGAAACCGTATCTGCCAGAGAGAAGAATCCGATCTTATAACCGGCACGTTCCACCACATAGTTCATGCCGTTGGTAATCCGGTTGCGGTTCCAGCTGGTAGAGCGATAGAAAATCGCCGAGCCTTCCGCATCCCGCAGGTTCGCCGCCAGCGACGGACCGGAAGCCATATTGGCATCGCTGCGCAGACGTTCAATACCGTAGGCAAGATCCGCGGCGCCAAACGCCTGCAGGTCATACCCGGCCGCCGAGAAACTGCTGAGCATATCCATACCGCCTGTCAGGCTGGCGCTCATCGTACCGTGCAAACTGCCGCCCGCATCCAGCAGGATGGAATCGGCTGCCGCGCCTTTCAGTGCAGCCACATCAGCCAGGCTGACCTCGTCGTTGCTGCGCTGGCCGGCCAGCTGCCCTGTGGCAAAAACGGGAACGGTAATATCACCGATGCGCACCAGGCAGGAGATACTCTCGGTGCCGTCGGCCAGAGTAGCGGTGATGGTGCATTCTCCGCTGTCGGTCCGGGCGCGCACGGTACCGTTCTTATCTACGGTAGCCACATTTTTATCGCTGGTTTCCCAGTAAACTTTCTGGCCGCCTTCCTCCTCGCTCGCCTGGTTGGTGGTCAGGGTAGCGCGGGCATCTTTGGCGTCCAGATGCAGTTCCACCTGGTAGGTATCGTTCACCAGGACCGGGTCCGCCGCTTTGCCCAGATCTTCGGTAATTCCGGTAAAGGCAAAGGGCCGCATGACAAAGTCCACATCTACCGTTTCGCTCTGAACACCGTAATCCGTGCCGGGCGCGGAGTAGGTGCACTGCCACATATCGTAGGTGCCGGTGTACCCCAGCGAATCCGAGAAACGGGCGATCCAGAGATTCTCCCGCCAGGGATCAAACGCCGGGTCGCTGAAACGGGCGCGCACCCAGTTGAGCGAGGCGTAAATGCCCTGTTCCCCCGTGTAGCCCAGTTCCACCAGACGGTCAAAAAACGCCTGGGTAATGGCTGCCATCTCTTCGGGGAAAATTCCGCTGATGCTCTTGTCTTCCAGGTCGTAGTATACCGGGTAGGACAGCTGATAGGGCGAAGCCGTATAATCTTCCAGCCCTTCCTGAGGCGGTGCCACCAGGCCCAACAGGCGGGCCACATGGTCAGCCTCAGAGCGTGCTTCTTCCACCGTGGTGGCATAAGAATACAGGTACACACCAAAGGGAATCCCCAGACGGGTACACTCATCGGCATTGCGGCGCCACTGGTCATCGTCCTGGGCCCAGTTTGCTTCCTGGCCATCCCATTCGCCGCCATAACCGCAGCGGATGATGGCAAAATCAATTCCGGCAGCCTTGGCCTTTTCCCAGTCCACTTCGCCCTGGAACTTGGATACATCGATGCCTTTCAGCACCGCAGCCGGCATAGCCTGCCCGCTGGAATTGAAATAATACCCCAGTTCATTTTTTTGCCACGCGGCGGCCGTTGTGCCAAAATTGGCCTGTTCCGGGCCGGTAGGGCCGGAGGAGCAGCGGGTCAGTACAAGGCAGACCCCCACAACCACCAGCAGGCACAGCAAACACAACGCCAGT
>NZ_JACJKP010000252.1 GCF_016901605.1 Gemmiger formicilis | reverse complement strand
GGTACAGCGGGGAGAAAATCCCGCTAAAAAATAGGAGGATAAACTATGTGGTACAATGAAGCTGTGGTCTATCAGATCTATCCGCTGGGGCTTTGCGGCGCACCGCTGCAAAACGACGGAGATGCGGCCCAGGCAGAACAGCACCGGCTGCTGCGGGTACTGGACTGGGTAGACCACATCCGGGAACTGGGGGCAACCTGCGTACTGTTCAACCCGCTGTTTGAAAGCGATGCCCACGGTTATGATACCCGGGATTACACCAAAGTGGATTGCCGCCTGGGCACCAACGAAGACCTGAAAACCGTGATCGGCGCACTGCATGACGCGGGCATCCGCGTGCTGCTGGATGGTGTGTTCAACCATGTGGGGCGCGGTTTCTGGGCGTTCAAAGATGTGCAGGAAAAGAAATGGGACAGCCCCTATAAAGACTGGTTCCATATCAGCTTTGACGGCAACACCAACTATAACGACGGTTTCTGGTACGAAGCATGGGAAGGCTGCAACGAGCTGGTCAAACTGAATCTGCAGAACCCTGCGGTCAAACAGTATCTGTTTGATGTGGTCCGTGGCTGGGTGAAGGACTATGACATCGACGGTCTGCGCCTGGATGTAGCCTATTGCCTGGACCTTGGATTCCTGGCGGAACTGCGTGCGCTGGCCGATCAGGTCAAACCAGAGTTTGTCCTGGTGGGCGAAACGCTGCACGGTGACTACAACCGCTGGATGAACGATCATGCCTGCCACAGCGTGACCAACTACGAGTGCTATAAGGGGCTGTATTCCAGTTTCAACACCGGCAATATGCACGAAATCAGTTACAGCCTCAACCGGCAGTTCGGCGCCGAACCCTGGTGCCTGTACACCGGCAAGCATCTGCTTTCCTTTGTGGATAACCACGATGTGACCCGTGTGGCCACCATCCTGACGGATAAAGCGTGCATCAAACCGCTGTATGGTCTGTTGTTCGGTATGCCCGGTGTGCCTGCTGTCTATTATGGCAGCGAGTGGGGCGTGGAAGGGGACAAAAAGAACGGTGATCCCACCCTGCGCCCGGCCATCGAAAAGCCGGAAGAAAACAATCTGAGCCAGTGGATCTCGCTGCTGGCGCAGGCCCGCACTTCCAGCCCGGCTCTGTGCAACGGCAGTTACCGCAATGTGATGGTTCAGCCCAAGCAGCTGATTTTTGAGCGCCGCACCAACGATGAGCGGGTACTGGTAGCCATCAATGCCGACAGCGCACCGTACACAGCGCACTTTGACGCGGGCTGCGGTATGGCGATGGACCTGATTACCGGTGAACCCCATGACTTTGGCGGCGGCAGTGAACTGCCCCCTTACAGCTGCGCTTTCTGGAAGATGGAGCGCTGATCTTATTCAACATGCAAAAATATCCCCCACAGAGGAAAACTCCTCTGCGGGGGATTTTTGCGGTTTGTTACAGATTGGTATAGCCCATCAGGCAGGTATCCACCACGGCGGCGGTATCCCGGCCTTCCCGCAGGGCCCAAACCACCAGGCTTTGTCCGCGGCGCATGTCTCCGCAGGCGAAAACACCCGGTACGTTGGTGGCGTAGTGGTTATCGGCCACTGTGCCACGCGCAGTAAGGTCCACGCCAAAGGCATCGGTTACGTAGGATTCACACCCTACAAATCCGGCGGCAATCAGCACCAGATCGCAGTCCACGGCAAATTCCTCGCCGGTGGGAACCATCTGACGGCGACCGTCCGCCACCTGGCTTTCCAGCTTTTCCAGCAGAGCACCGCAGACCTGACCGGCTTCGTTCTTGTAGAACTCTTTGACGGTGGTCTGGTATACCCGGGGATCGCTGCCGAATTTGGCAATGGCTTCCTGCTGGCCGTAATCGGTTTTCAGTACCCGGGGCCATTCCGGCCAATCATTGCCGGGGGCGCGGGCTTCGGGCGGGCAGGGCATCATCTCCAGCTGCAGTACGCTTTCACATCCCTGCCGGATGGCTGTGCCCACACAGTCGTTGCCTGTGTCGCCGCCGCCAATCACAAGAACCCGTTTACCCTGGGCGCTGATCGCTTTTCCGTCAGCAAAATTGGAATCCAGCAGGCTGTGGGTCACGCTGGTCAGGTAATCCACGGCAAAGTGGATACCGCCGGCATCCCGGCCCGGAGCGCTGATATCCCGGGGCTGTTTGGCCCCGCAGCACAGCACAACGGCGTCATACTGGTCTTTCAGTTCCTCGGCGCTGATGTTGCCGCCGACATTGGCCCCCAGCACAAATTCGATTCCTTCCTCCTGAAGGATCTTTACCCGACGGTCGATGACCCATTTTTCCAGCTTCATGTTGGGAATGCCGTACATCAGCAGACCACCCACACGGTCCTCGCGTTCGTAAATGGTTACGCTGTGGCCCCGTTTGTTCAAAAGGTCCGCCACCGAAAGCCCGGCAGGGCCGGCCCCGACCACAGCAACCTTTTTGCCGGTACGGGCAGGGGGCGGGACGGCACGGATCGCACCGCTTTCGTAACCGTACTCCACAATGGCCCGCTCGTTCTCTTTGACAGTCACCGGGTCACCGGTTGCCATGCCGCAGGTGCAGGCCGCCTCACACAAAGCGGGGCACACACGGCTGGTAAATTCCGGAAAACGGTTGGTGGCGATCAGCCGATGCACCGCCAGGTTCCATTTACCCTGGCAAATCAGATCATTCCACTCCGGAATCAGGTTATTCAGCGGGCAGCCGCTGTACATACCGCCCAGCAGCATGCCGCTCTGGCAAAAGGGAACGCCGCAATCCATGCAGCGGGCCCCCTGTGCCTGCTGTTCCTCTGCCAACAGGGGCAGATGGAACTCCTTGAAATTCTCGATTCGTTCTTCAGGCGGCAGTTCCAGGCTGGTCTGCCGTTTGATCTCCATAAATCCTGTCGGTTTACCCATTGTTGCTGCCTCCCTTACTTGGCGTTTTTCATGGCATAGAATGCTTCAATCTGGGCCTGCTCGCTGTCCTCGCCCTTTTCTTCCATCTGGGCAA
>NZ_JACJKP010000251.1 GCF_016901605.1 Gemmiger formicilis | reverse complement strand
CGGGGCTTTTCACCGTTCGGATTGTATTGTCACGAAATGGTACAATCTGTACGCCATTCCGTGAGTCGCTCTTTTGTGAACAGTGTGCGGATAATAGAGAGATATTTCGCCGTTTTGTGATTGCTTCAAAATATGCCTGCAAAATCACCGTTTTTCCTTGACTGTTTAGCCGCGGACAAAATGTCCATGGCTACTTTAATCACATGAAGCATTCCTGCAATATATGAGGTAACAGGGTGAATCGCTGTGTACATACGTACCGGCGACCAGAGTGGAAATCAATCCCGCCAGTCTTCCGGTACGTACGTACACTGTGAAGCGTCCGTAAACTCGTTTATATGCGGTCTTGCCACTGCCTCGATCCCCATAAAGCCCCATACCCGGCGTCCTGCCGAATTGGTAATCGTGTTGCAGTGTTCCAGATTGTACTTGCCGCAGGCTGCCACCAGCGCATCGCTGAAACTGCGGCGTTTGAGTGCAGTCAGACTATTTTCTTCGCACCACATCCGGTAAATGTCGTAGCAATCCTTTGAACTGATAGACGCATCGGCTTTCAGCCGGATATAGCCCTCGGATTCCAGAAAGTCAAACACATTGTTGTTGTCCCGCTTGACGGCCTCCCGGTTCTCTCTTGTGCGCTGGCTCTCGGTGAACTTGAAGCTGTTGGCCACCAGCCGCTGCAATCCCGCAAAAGCCCAGAGGAAGATACCCTCAATCTCCGCTTTCATTTTCTCGGCCAGGTCGGAATCGTCCACGCGGTCAGCAGGTTTCTCTTTGGTGGTCAGCACCAGCTGTCGCCGGTAAAAGCCGTCGCTGCGGTCAAAGAGAGCCTGCAAGTCGCCGTTGCTGAATGCCAACAGCCGGGCGCACATCCATCCCTGATAACTCTGTTTGCCCTTGCGTTCCAAGTCCATCTTGCCCTGGGCGGTGACAATGGATTTGACGTAGTTGGTCTGGCGCAGCGCCTCCATCCGCATATCATCATCGACACACAGCAGAATGTGTTCCAGATCAGCGCGGGCAAAACGGTTCTCGGAAATTTTGCCGATGCTGCCGTCCTTCATGTTGCTGCCGAACAGGGCGGACAGCACCGCGCCGATCTGGCTCTTACCCTCGCCGCCATTGCCCTTAATGACCATCATGCGCTGTCCCTTGTTGCTGGGGATCAGGCAGTAGCCGATATATTCCTGCAAAGTGGGAATGTCCTCCGGGTAAAGAAGCCCATCCAGAAAAGCCAGCCAGCGGGTCGGCGTGGGCGCATCGGGATTATAGGCCACCGGCAGGCGGCAACGCACGATGTCCGGTTTTCCCTCCGTAAAGGAGCCATCCAGAAACAACGTGCCGTTTGCCAGATGAATGCGGTCAGCCTCCGGCGGGAAATCCTCTACCAGCGCCGCCAGCTTCATCAGCTCCACGATATTGCTGATTTTGCGGGGGATATTGCTGACCGCGCAGCATTTCAGTTCCTCAAAAATTTCTCCACGCAGTGGCAGCTCATCGGTCACGCGGCCATCAGGCGTGAAAAAAGCCCTGTTTGTGTAGATGATTTTGTGTCTGCCGAGAAAATCATCACAAAACAGGGCTTCATTGATACTCTTGCCGTCAAACCAGATGGGCTGGTTGGCCTCACGCGATTGCTCGTTCTTCGCCACGGTGCTGCACCTCCTTTTCCAGACGTCCGAGCCGCTGCTCCAGCGCGGTGATAGTGCCGTCCTTCAGCAGCATATCCACCGCTTTCACACGCTGCTTCAGTTCCGCAAACATGAGAACGTCCAACAAATCATTTACATACTCGATCATATGACAGGCTTCCACAAAGCGGTCATCCAGTTCATCCTCCGGCGATTGCGGGGCATATTCGACCTTCCAGCGTTCCAGCAGATGCAGATAATCGCAGAGCACCCGCTGGCAGTGTATCTCATCGTTGCGGAAAGCCCGCGCCAGCGGATAGGGCTTTTTCAAAGCCATCGCTGCCGGGGGCTTGTCCGGGTCGATGCCAAAGTCATAGGCCAGCTTCTTTGCGGCCTCGTAGCTGCTCAGGCCAAATAGCCGTGCCACAAAGTCAATCACGTCCCCGGTGGCCCCGCAGCCAAAGCAGTAGAAATAATCCCTGTTCAGCTTCATGCTGGGGTGCCGGTCATCGTGGAAGGGACAGCAGATCATGTCGCCCCGGTTGACCTTGCAGCCGTAGTGCTCGGCGGCCTGCTTCACAGTGACAGCAGATTTTACAGTTTCAAACAAATTCATAGGCTTTGCCCTCCATCATTTATTGACGGTATCTGCCCGTCTGCCTGAATATACGGGGAAAAAGCCTATAGACCGAAAAATCCGTTAAAAGTGCAAGAAATGAAAAATCGCCACCCTGAAATCTTGCAAAAATGCAAGACATCAGAGCGGCGAGACCAGCGGAAAGCATTTGCCCACGCTGGTTTTATAAGGTATAATGAAAGCAGAGAGTTTACAGGAAAGAGGTGTGTGTCACATGGAGGGAGCCTATCTGCCCGGCAATATCCGGCAGCGGATGCAGGAGCTTATGAAGGAACATAAAATTACCCAGGCACAGCTGGCGACCCGCATCGGCAGCACCGAAAGCGCCATCAGCCGGTTTGTGAGCGGTAAGACCGATAAAATCAGCACAGAACATTTGCTCCGTATTGCGAAAGTGTTTGAAGTCTCCACAGATTTCCTGCTGGGGGAAGTCAATACACCCGACCGGACAAATTTTGATATTGAAGAACTGGGCCTGTCGGTGCAGGCGGCACGGAATCTGTACACCGGGAAAGCCAATGCTGAAATTGTCAACCGCCTGTTGGAAAGCCCGCGTTTTGCAGAAGTTACCTACATGATCGAGCAATATTTTGACGATACGCTGGCTGCTGGTTTCGCCGGACAGAATCAAATGCTTACCACCCTCAGCGCCATGCTGCGCCGGAACAATAAAACAGACGCTGCGGTGCAGGCTGCCAGAACTGTCAACCGGCAGAAAGTCCCTGTATATCAGGCAGACCTGACGATGATACAGAACAC
>NZ_JACJKP010000026.1 GCF_016901605.1 Gemmiger formicilis | reverse complement strand
TCTGGCGTTCAGCCAGGTGGGGCCGTTCCAGCGTATAAGCGGTTGCACCGCACAAGACCAGCACCGGCATATAATACCACCGGGCATAGTAGCTGGAATTGAGGGCATAGAACGCACTGTTGAGTACCGGCACGAAGGCGCACACAATGCAGGTTTTAAGAATATAGGTAAAGGGATGGGCGCGGCGACCGCGGCAGAAGGCGATGCCGCCCACAATTCCCACCAGCGGCAGATAGGCGGTCATGCTGGTATGTTTGAGGATGCCCTCCTGGAACATGTCCCGGAAGTATGGTGCATCGGGCATCAGGAAAGCACTGTACAGGATAGCCCCGTATTGCTGGGAATTGCCGTAGAGCAGATACCCGTAACCGTTATACGGGTCGATGGTACGGGGATTGTGGATCAGGGACAGGCCCGCCGGAATCAGCAGCACACAGCCCATAGCACAGCCGAGCATGGTTTCCCATACCAGGGATGCAAAGGTGCGGGGACCGACTTTATAGACACGACCTGCCAGCATACACAGGAAGTAAATTACCAGAAAAACGGCCTGCCCGGCAAAGAAGAAGTAGTTGTTGATCAGGTTCAGGGCAACCCAAAACGGGAAGGGGCCCCGTTTACCGTCCAACGCAGCATCATCCAGGGCAGCCAGCATATACGGGAAAAGGGCCACCACATCCAGAAAATGGTTGAAAAAGATGTTGTACACCGTAAAACCGGAGAAGGCATACAGGCAACCGGCCACCATGGTCCAATCCTCGGACCGGACCCAGCGGCGCGCCCAACGGTACGCACCGCCGCCCGCCAGCGCCATTTTCAGGCAGAGCAGCGGCACCATCATCCAGGGCATAAGCCGGGAGGGCACCCACAGCGACAGCCAGAAAAAGGGGCTGCCCAACAGATAGAAGGAATAAGAATTTACAAACCCACTGCCCAGGTCGGTAGCCCAACTGAAGGAACCGCCCTGCTTGACAAAGGCGTTGGCATACTGATAAAAGTTGATCTGCTGGTCGTTGAAGTCCCCGGCATAGTGGAAATATCCGCCGCCCTGCAGCGCATCCGCAATACAATGCGGCAGGAACAGTGCCGCAGCCAGCAAAAAGCAAAGCCAGAACACCCGCCAGTAGCGTGATTTTTCTCTTGGAAGTGTAAGGTACATACCCAAAACCCCGGTTCTGTCCCGATTAACGTACTGTGTTTCTGTTAAAATCGTGCTATACTGATTATAACACACAGGAAAGGTTGCGTGAAGATGAAAACATATCCGCTGAGCGCCCTGCTGGGCCGCATGAAATACATCACCCGCTGGAGCCTGATGCGCAACGGCCGTCCCGAAAGCCTGAGCGAACACACCGCGGATACCGCGCTGCTGGCCCATATGCTTTGCCTCATTGCCAAAAAATGCACCGGCACCGGCGCAGGGCTGCGCCCCGAGGTGGTGGCCACGGCGGCACTGTACCACGACGCACCGGAAATTTTGACCGGGGATATGCCCACCCCGGTCAAATACAAAAACGACGCCCTGCGCTCCGCCTACAAAGCCGTGGAGCGGGAAAGCGCCCGGGTAATGGCCAGCCTGCTGCCCGAAGAACTGCGGAGCGAAACCGAAGCCTATCTGACAGGTACGGTGCTGAACGATGCCGAGCGCAAGGTCCTGAAAGCCGCCGACCGGCTTTCCGCCATCATCAAATGCATTGAGGAGAGCCAGGGCGGCAACCATGAATTTGAGGCTGCCCGGGAACAGCAGATGGCGGCACTGCACGCCCTGGACTGTCCCGAAGCGGAGTATTTCATCCAGCACATGCTGCCCTGCTACGCCCAGAATCTGGACGAGCTGACCCGGGGACGGTTTTAATCCTGCAGCCGGTAGACCGCGTCGATCAGTTTATCCACGTCGGTAAAATGTTCCAGCATGGAACAGTACCGCCGCAGAGAAGCCGCCCCCCGCAGACCTTTCATATAGTGCATGGCCTGGCTGCGTGCCTGCGGCATGGCCAGCCATTCCCCTTTTTCTTCACACATTTCATAGATCTGGCGGCGCAGTGCGGCCATCCGCTGGTTGAGGGTCGGTTCTGCCGGCATTTCCTCGCCCAGCAGCGCCGCCCGCACCCGGTCAAACAGCCAGGGGTCGCCCAGGGCACCCCGGCCGATCATGACACCATCACAGCCGGTTTTTTCCAGCAGATCCAGTGCCCCTTCGGCGGTGGTCACATCGCCGTTGGCCAGCACCGGAATGCTCACCGCCTGCTTGATGGTAGCGATAGCCCCGGCATCAATGGGCGGAATGTACATCTGTTCCCGGGTCCGGCCATGTACTGCCAAAAGGTCGGCGCCGTTGGCCTCGCACTGTTTGGCCACCTCCACACCGGTAAGATGGTCGGCGTCCCAGCCGATGCGCATTTTCACCGTCAGAGGGGTATCGTCCCCCAGGGCTTTGCGGGCTGCGGCCACCATGGCCCCGCACAAAGGCGGGTCCAGCAGCAGATGACTGCCCGCCCCGCTGGATGTGATCTTGGGGGCCGGGCAGCCCATGTTGATGTCCAATATATCAAAGGCAATGCCTTTTTCCCGTACCAGCAAAATGGCTTTGGCCAGGGTTTCCGGCTCGGCGCCAAACAGCTGGATGGCATAAATGCCATGGGGGTCCGGGTCCTTTAACAGCGCAAAAGACTTCCGGTCTCCAAAATTCAATGCCTTGGCACTGGCCATTTCGCTGACGGTCCAGGCTGCACCATGGTCCGCCATCATGCGGCGGCAGGCAGCGTCGGTCAACCCGGCCATGGGCGCAAAAGCTGCCCCTGCCGGGATTTGCAGATGTTTCAGTTGCATGGGATACCTCGTTTTTCAATTTCGCATTCCATTCTACCACATTTGCGCTGTTTGTGGTATACTTATTCTATATGCAAATTGCGCCAAAGGAGCTTTTCTATGAAATTGATGGTACTGGACGGCAACAGTCTGGTCAACCGGGCCTTTTTCGGCATCAAGCTGCTGACGACGAAAGACGGCCGTTATACCAACGCGATTTTCGGGTTCCAGAACATTCTGCTGAACCTGCTTACTGCCCACCAGCCGGACGCGGTGGCCATTGCCTGGGACGAACGCGCTCCCACCTTCCGCCACGAAGCCTATGACGGTTACAAAGCCACCCGCCACGGCATGCCGGAAGAACTGGCCCAGCAGATGCCGGTTCTGAAAGAACTGCTGAACGACCTGGGGTTTGTGCAGGTAAGCAAAGCCGGTTGGGAAGCCGACGACATTCTGGGAACACTGGCCGCCGCCTGCGAGGCCCAGGGCGGCACCACCCTGCTGGCTACCGGTGACCGGGACAGTCTGCAGCTGGTGGACGATGCCACCACCGTCCTGCTGGCCACCAACAAAGAAACCATTCCCATGGACCCTGCTGCCATCCGGGAAAAATACGGTGTGGACCCGGCACAGCTCATCGACGTAAAAAGTCTGATGGGCGATTCGTCGGACAACATCCCCGGCGTACCGGGCATTGGCGAAAAAACCGCCCTGGCTCTGGTGCAGAAGTTCGGCAGCCTGCAGGCCATCTACGACCATCTGGACGATCCCGCCATCAAACCCGGGCAGCGCACAAAACTGGGTGCCAACCGGGACAAAGCGGAGCTTTCCTATATGCTGGGTACCATCCGCAAGGATGCCCCCATCACCACCGACCCTGCCGCCTACACCCGCCAGCCCGGCGATGCGGCGGCCGCAGCCCATCTGCTGGCCAGCCTGGAGATGCACAAACTCATCGACCGCTGGCAGCTGGAAAACGGCAGTGCCCCCGCAGCCGTCCAGGCCACTCCGGTGGAAACGGTGGAACCATCTCCCCTGCCGCTGGTGGTGGACGGCCGGGTGTACCTGGCCCAGAACGCCGACGGCAGCTGGTACGCCGTACAGGACGGGCAGGTCTTTTTGCCCGACACCGACCGGTTGGCCGCCCTGCTGGACGGAGACGCCGAACTGTGGGTGTTTGACGCGAAACCCCTCTACCACCTGGCGCTGGACCGGGGCGGTATCGGCAAGGCCATCCGTTTTGACGGCAAGCTGGCCGCGTACCTGCTGAATCCTTCTGCCAGCGGCTACGCCGTAAAGAACCTGGCCGGGGAATATGATGTCCCCGCCGCGTTTGCCTGTGAGGCCGCCCCGGATGCCGGGGTTCTGGCCGCCCTGCTGGACAAACTGGCCGCTGCCCTGGACGAAAGCGAGCAGCGCAAACTTCACGATGAGATGGAACTGCCCCTGGCCCGGGTGCTGGCAGATATGGAACGCATCGGTTTTGCAGTGAATGCCGAGGGAATCCGCGCTTTTGGCGACAGCCTGCGCAGCGAACTGGACGGCATCCTGCAGAGCATTTATACGGAAGTAGGCTACGAGTTCAACGTGAACAGCCCCAAACAGCTGGGCGAAGCACTTTTTGACAAGCTGGGTCTGCCGCCCCGGAAGAAAACCTCCCGGGGGTATTCCACCGACGCCGAAACGCTGGAAAGCCTGCGTCCCTACAGCCCGGTGATCGATCAGATTCTGAAATACCGCACCTACGCCAAGCTGCTTTCCACCTATGTGGACGGGCTGCTGACCGCACAGGCCGCCGACGGCCGGGTGCATTCCACCTTTATCCAGACCGAAGCCCGTACCGGGCGTATCTCTTCCACCGAACCCAACTTGCAGAACATTCCCATCCGCACCGAACTGGGCAGCCGCCTGCGGGACTTTTTTGTAGCCGGCGAAGGGCAGCTGTTGGTGGATGCCGACTATTCCCAGATTGAACTGCGCATCCTTGCCCACATTACCGGCGACGAAGCCATGCAGCAGGCCTTCCTGCACGGGGCGGACATTCACCGCTCCACCGCCGCCAAAATCTACCACATTCCCGAAAGTGAAGTCACACCCCAGCTGCGTTCCGCCAGCAAGGCCATCAACTTTGGCATCATGTACGGCAAGGGTGCCTACTCCCTGAGCAAGGACCTGGATGTGCCGGTGAAGGAAGCCGACGCCTTCCTGAAAACCTACCTGGCCGCCTTCCCCAAAGTGGACGGCTATATGCAGGACTGCATTGCCCACGCCAAAGAAAAAGGCTACGTGGAAACACTGTTCGGACGCCGCCGTGCTTTGCCGGAACTGGCCAGCTCCAACTTCCAGGTACGGGCCAGCGGCGAACGAATGGCCCGCAACACTCCCATCCAGGGCACCGCTGCCGACATTATCAAGCTGGCCATGGTCCATGTATGGCAGCGCCTGCGGGACGAAAAGCTGGAAGCCCGGCTGCTTTTGCAGGTACACGACGAACTGATCGTGGAAGCCCCCGAAAGCGAAGTGGAAGAAGTCAAGCGCGTATTGCGTGAGGAAATGGAACAGGTCGTGCAGTACAGCGTGCCGCTGACCACCGATGTGGGCACCGGCAAAACCTGGCTGGAAGCACATTGAGAGGACTGTATTACCCATGTATGTTTTAGGAATTGAATCCACCTGCGACGAAACCGCCGCCGCCATTGTGGAGGACGGCCGCAAGGTGATTTCCAACGTGATTGCCACCAGCGTCAAGGAACAGGCGCTTTACGGCGGTGTCGTACCGGAAATTGCCAGCCGCCGCCATGCCGAATATATCAGCGCAACGGTGGACAAAGCCCTGGCCGATGCCGGCCTGACCATTGCCGACGTGGGCGCTGTGGCGGTCACCTTTGCGCCGGGACTGATCGGCGCCGTACTGGTAGGGGTCAACTTTGCCAAAGGGTTGGCCTACGCCGCAGGCAAACCGCTGGTACCGGTACACCATCTGCGGGGGCATATCGCCGCCAACTATCTGACCCATCCGGCACTGCATCCGCCCTTTTTGTGCCTGGTGGCCAGCGGCGGCCACAGCCACATTGTGCTGGTGGAAGACTGGTGCCGTTACAAGGTGCTGGGCCGCACGGTGGACGACGCCGCCGGAGAAGCCTACGACAAGGTAGCCCGCACACTGGGTCTGCCCTACCCCGGCGGCCCCAGCGTGGCAGCCGCCGCCAAGGGCGGTAACGCCCACGCCTACAAGCTGCCGGTCCCCCACGTGGAGGGCAAATACAACGTCAGCTTCAGCGGTCTGAAAACCGCCGTCATCAACGAGGTGCACAACGCCCAGCAGAAGGGTCAGCCGGTCAATGTGGCCGATATGGCCGCCAGCTTTCAGGAGCGAATCGACCAGATCCTGGCCAAGAAGCTGCTTTCGGCTGCTGCCGATACCGGCGCCCAGACCATCTGCCTGGCAGGCGGCGTGGCAGCCAACGGGCGGCTGCGCCAGCTGGTGAACGACGGCGCCCAGAAACTGGGTGCCAAAATCTACCTGCCGGAACTGAAATACTGCGGTGACAACGGCGCCATGATTGCTGCCCAGGGCTACTATGAATACCAGGACGGCAACCTGGCCGGATGGGATTTGAACGGATTGCCCACGCTGCCCATCGATTACCGGTAACCACAAGAAAAAGGCTTGCAAACCTTTGGGTTTGCAAGCCTTTTGTTTTACAGCTGCAACAGCTGTGCAAGATCATGTTCAAACTCTTCCATCGTGCGGGGAATGCAGAACCGACGGGGATCACGGTAAGTATCCCGCACAGCATGCATCAGGCGCAGACGGGCCAGATGGGCCGCTTTCCGGTCCGGATTCTGGGGGAACAGTTCCTCCAGCACCAGCGCCTTGGGTTCCTGATCAAACAGGAGTTTGGGGCTGATCAGTGCCGTGGAATTTTCGCTGACCAGCAGCATCTCATCAATCGGCTGTGTGCAGGGCACCAGTTCCCAGGCTGCCGGCAGGTCCAGTACCTGTTCCGCCGGGTAATCCGCCGCCGCATCCCGCGGATGCAGCTTTAACTGAAATGCACCGGGCGCAGACGCTGCCAGCTTATCCAGAATCATATTTTCCTGCCGCTGCAGATGCTCCGTGTCAGCCGGGTCTGCAAAACGGTCATCCAGCGGCTGATGGAAGTACAGCACCCGGGGCATGGCAGGCATACGGAAATCCGGGCTTGGCCGGAACTGATTGCACAGCACACTGCGCAGAGGGCTTTCCGGCCCAATGGTGGGGGCCTGCACCACCGTTTCGCCGGGATACATGGCGCGGTACAGATCCGGCAGCAGGCACACATGGGTCAGCTGGGTGAACATGGGGCAATCCTTGAGCGTTACGGCGCTCAGTTCCCCGTCCGCCCGGGGCCAGCTGTATTCGCCGATGCCTTCTTCCACCATAAAGTAAGGCACCTTTTTGTCAAACGCCTGCAGAATCTGCCGGCAGCGGGCCGTATACCGGATGCCCACCGCTGCATCAAAAGCCATATCCCGCGGGAACTTATACATAAAGTCCAGCAGCGTATAGTTTTTACCGTAGCGCAGATGGTTCAGGTGCCCCTGCCAGCGGGTCTGGCTGGCCTGGGTGCGGCGCACCGGGTAAACATGCCGGATCAGCGGCGGCTGTGCAGGCACCAGGAATTTACTCTGTGACCGGTACATATCCTGCACCGGGAAAACCACACATTCCCTGGCGTGAAGATATTCCACCGCTGCATTAAGGCAGACGATCAACTGGAACGGTGTTTCGCAGAAGATTGCCACCTTATCATACCGCGGGCTCATTCCACCGGGCGGACGTTGGCATCCACAAAGCGGATGTGTCCGCAGTTTTTGTTCCAGGGGTAACCGCCCACCGGGTCATCCACGATCTGGAAGGTGAAGGAGCGGCCCAAATCGTCCAAAATGGCAATGCCTCCCAGGTCGTCGTGCTCATACAGCGCCACAAAGAAACTGTAGTTGCCGGAGTGGAGTACCTCGCTGCGCAAGCTGAAGAGGAAACTCTTGGTCTCACCAGCGCGAAGGGAACCAAACCGGGGGAAGTCTGCCATACCGATATGCACCTGATCCTGGCCGCTGATCACCAGTCGGAAGCCCAGGCGCGGAATGTCCTGTTCGGCATGGACGGTCAGCTTCAGATTCATCATCTCGTCATACCGGTAGGACGGGCTGGTCTTGCCGTCAAATTCCAGCCGCAGCATCTTGGCACGGGTACCGCGGTTGGGTTCACGGGAAAGTTCCGTCAGATCATTGACGGCATCGGTCATGATGTTGCCCTTGGCATAAATGCCGATGGCCTCATCCACATCGCCGTCAAAGACAATGCGGCCCTGATCCAGCACAATACAACGGGTACAAAGCTGACGGATAGTAGCCATGTTATGGCTGACATAGAGGATGGTACGGCCGCTTTCGGCTTCGTCCCCCATCTTGCCCAGACATTTCTGCTGGAACTTCATATCACCGACAGCCAGCACTTCGTCCATGATCATGATTTCGCTGTCCAGGTGTGCCGCCACGCTGAAAGCCAGCTTCACGTACATGCCGCTGGAGTAGCGCTTGACCGGGGTATCGATAAAATCGCCCACCTCGGAAAATTCGATGATCTCGTCCATTTTGGCATCGATCTCGGCGCGGGTCATACCCAGGATAGCACCGTTGAGATAGACGTTTTCCCTGCCAGTCATTTCCGGGTGGAAACCGGTGCCAACCTCCAGCATGGAGGCTACCCGGCCGTAGATATCAATATCGCCCTCGGTGGGGGCGGTAACGTGGGTAAGCAGTTTGAGCAGTGTGGATTTACCCGCACCGTTGGAACCGATGATGCCCACCGCTTCGCCTTTGTGTACGTCAAAGCTGACGCCATTCAGGGCCATAAAGGTGGTGCCGATCAGACGCTGGTCGGTGCCGATGATGGTGTTGGGGTCCTCTTTGCCGCGCTTGCGGGCCCACCAGCTTTGCAGGTCGCCGCGCAGCGTACCGCCGCCGATCTGGCCGATCTTGTACTTTTTCTTGACACCGCGGACGCGGATCATGATATCGTTCTGTTTTTCCATGATGCGCACCTCCTTATACGGTATCCACAAAGGTCTTTTCGACCTTGCTGAACAGCGACAGACCCAAGGCCAGCAGTACAACGGTCCACACCAGCGAAACCGCCCACAGCCGAAGCGTCACCCGACCGGTACCGAAGAAGATAAACCGGAAGGTTTCCATAGGCGCGGTCATGGGATTGAGGACCATGGCAATATGCAGCACACGGTTCATGCCGTCGATCATGGACAGCGGATACACCACCGGGGTGCCGTACATCCACAGCTGCACGCCAAAGCCGACCACCACCATCAGGTCGCGGTAGCGGGTTGTCAGGCTGGATACAATGATACCGCATCCCAGGCCCAGCAGCCCCACCTGCGCCAACAGCAGCAACGTCAGGGGCATGTAGGCCCAGTTGGGATGGACCTGGCCTTTTGCCGTATAGAACAGCAGCAAACCAAAGAACATGATGAACTGCAGCACAAAGTTGATGAACGCCGACAGCATGGTGGAGATGGGCATGGTAAGCCGCGGGAAGTACACCTTGCTGAAAATAGCCGAGTTGGAGGTAAAGGTCGCCGATACCCGGTTGATGCAGGCGGCAAAGAATCCCCACAGGGCGGTGCCTGCCAGGTAGAACAGCGCCTGGGGTACGCCGTCGGTGGGCAGCTTGGCAATGACGCCGAACATAACCGTATACATAGCCGCCGACAGCAGCGGGTTAATGAGCACCCAGGCGGGGCCCAGAATGGTTTGCTTGTACATAACGGTGAAATCCCGCTTGACAAACAGCCAGATCAGGTCCTTATAACGCCACAGCTCGGCAAAATCCACCCGTGCCCAGCCCTTGGCGGGGCTGTAATGTACGTGGTACTGTTTTTCCATCTGTTCCATGTGTTGCTCCTTGTATTGGTCGATATTGGTGGCGCACCGCGCCCGAACAGCAGGGTTACTGCCTGCTGTGCAAAAATTTCAGGTAAAGCGGCAGGCTCAGCCGCAGCAGGGCAGCCCGCAGCCACATACTGCGCTGCCCGGTCCGCCGTGCCAGCTGCCCGTACCCCCGGGCACACCCCCGGCAAGCCTGGCGGTAGCGCGCCTGCTGGGCCGGTGTGGACAGATCAAACCGGTCTTTCTCGCTGAGGTTCTGGATGGCATCATTCAGCAGCCCTTCGGCACGCAGCAAATCGCCTTTTTGGGCAAAATAGTCACACCATTCCAGCAGGAACTCGCTGCGGTCCAGATAATTGCGGCTGGACCCCTGGGCCATAATGCTGCCGCCCCGCTGTACATAGTGGTAGCCGGGGTATGCCAGGCAGGCAATGGTGCGGCATTGGGCAAGCAGGCGGGGCATCAGGAACTGATCCTCGTACCGTTTTCCCTCCGCATAGCGCAGGGTCCGGAACAGTTCCCGCCGGTAGAGTTTGTTCCACGCCACCACGTAATAAATCCGTTGTTCCGCCAGAGCAAAATACCGCTGCCATACGTCATTTTCATCCAGCAGTTCATCCCGGAAGCCGGTAAAGTCCGGCTTTGGCAGCGGGGTGCCGTTTTCATCCACGTATTGCAGGTTAAAGATCACCAGATCCGCATCGTGCTGCCGCTGTGCTTCCACAGCGCGGCGCAGTACATCAGGGTCCAGGGTATCGTCGGCATCCACAAAGGCGAGGAACTTTCCCGCTGCGATCTCAATACCGCTGTTGCGCGCCGCCGAAAGTCCGCCGTTTTTCCGGTGCACCACCCGGATGCGCGGGTCCTTCCGGGCCCAGGCATCACAGAGCGCCGGGCAATTGTCCTGGCTGCCGTCATCCACCAGGATGATTTCCAGATCCGGGAACGTCTGGGCAGTCACACTGGCCACACAGGCATCCAGATAACGTTCGACCTTGTAGACCGGTATGATGACACTGATTTCAGCCATGGCATTCCTTTCCTTTCGGAAGATTTCAAGCCCGCCGGGCGGCCAGCAGCCGGGTATAACCGTGAAATACCGGCAGCCCCAACCGCAGCGCGGCGGCACGCAGTTTCAGCGAAGAAGCGCCCTTTTGGGCCGCCAGTACGTCATACACACGGCAAAGTTCCGCTTTAACGGCTGCAAACTCTGCCCGGTGGCCCGGCTTTCGCAGGTCATAGGCGGCCTTGTTGCGGTAGAGAAATTCCGCCGCATCGGTAAGGGCCCCTTCGGCGCGGTCATACCACCCGCGGGAGAGGAAATACGTCGCACGGTGGATGTCGCCCCGGGTCATGGCCAGCCGCACCTCATGGCGGGCGGTGGCGGTAATGCTGCCCTCGTGCTGGAGTACATAGTACCCGGTATACGCCAGGCACTGCACCTTGCCGCAGCGGGCAATCAGATCCGGCAGCACGTAATAATCCTCATGCAGCATCCCCAGCGGATAGCGCACCCCGTCAAACAGTTTGGCCGCATACAGCCGGTGAGCCGTACCGGTGAACTGGCTGATCCACGGGGTGTTGAAGGCATTCCAGAAAGCTTCCTCATCCAGCAGCGTATCGGCGGCAAAGCATTGTTCCGCCGGGTGCGGCTGCAGGCTGCCATCCGGCAGGCGGCGGCAGCTGTTGCAGATCACCAGTTCCGCACCGCTGCGCTCCGCCGCCCCATACAGGGTGGCAAACAGATCGGGGGCCACGGTATCGTCGCTGTCCACCATGGTGATCCATCTGCCCCG
This sequence comes from Gemmiger formicilis, assembly GCF_016901605.1. Classification (GTDB taxonomy): domain Bacteria; phylum Bacillota; class Clostridia; order Oscillospirales; family Ruminococcaceae; genus Gemmiger; species Gemmiger formicilis_B. The sequence continues at coordinate 10,215 of NZ_JACJKP010000026.1, read as the reverse complement.
GGCTGCATCCAGACCGGCGTTGCGGGCGCCGGAAGGCCCCGGGCCTTGTTTGGGCGGATGCAAAGCACGAATGCGGGGATCTTTTTGTGCCCAGGCATCGCAGAGGGCCGGGCAGCGGTCGGGGCTGGCGTCATCCACCAGCAGCAGTTCAAAATCGGCAAACGTCTGGGCCAGAATGCTTTTTACACAGTCATCCAGCGTTTCCTCGGCTTTGTAAACCGGCACGATAACACTGATGACCGGATTGGTTTCAGGCATAAGGACTCCTTTATCAGGCTTTATCCGCCGGGGCATCATCCACCCCCGGCAGATGAATCAGGCTGCCCATATAGAGGTTGGCGCTTTCGGGGTGCCAGCGGGAAATGCCGCTCTCGGTGGTAAAGGTCATCTCACCGAATTTGATAGACCCGTCGTTGAGTTCATACAAATCCACCCGCACCGCCGTAAAGCCCTGGCTGAGAGTCCGGGCAATTTCCAGCATCTTTTCCAGATTTCTGGGCCGAGGCTGACCGGGATTTTCTTCCAGCGGCACATTGATGTTGAAGGGCAGCAGGTTCCAGTCGGTATCGTAGAAGAGCATCCGCTCCTCCTTGTCGGTATACCGTTCCAGAATATGCAGGATGATCTTGGGCTCCCCGTTGAAACAGAAGAACTTGTAGTCGTACAGATCGCCGCCATCGTTCTCGATAAACTTTTCCACAATAATGCGCGGTTTGATGTGGATGTACTGGACATCCAGACCGCCCATCAGATAGCAGTAGTTGATCTTGAGCCAGGTTTCGATCTTGCGTTTGGCATCGGCTTTGTCAAACTTGGATTTGTCCTGCACGGCAATGTTCCAGCCGGCACCATGGTTGACCTTGAGCATGAACTTATCGGGCAGTTTGTCAAAGTCAATATCGTCAAACCGGTCATACACGCCCAGCAGCGGGATCAGATACTCTTCCCCGATCTTCTCCTTGACCCAGTCCCGCACGGTATACTTGTCCACCAGAGGATATACATCCTCAAATCCACCGTACAGTTTCAGCCATTGGGTTTTTTCGCTGAACGTTCTGGGATGTTCCAGATCCAGCGGTGTATGGGTATAGTTTGTCTCCAGAAACCACTTTTTCAGCGCCTCGGGGTAGTCCTTTTTCTTCAGGCAGGCCCAGTAAGCATAGTTCCTGTTGGCAATTTTATGATATTTTGCGTAGGTTACCATGTACCGTACACTGGTGACAGGCCCGTTGTGCAGCAGGTATTTCAGCCCCCGCACCGCGTGGCGGGGCAACCAGGTGACCGCACGGCCGATTTTGTAGGACGAAGAGCCATACACGGCTTCCAGTTCATGACGCAGCAGGCGGACCTGTTCCTCCGCACTGAGTTCATGCATATCTTCCATCGGAATTTCTCCCCTTTCAGGCACCCTGCTCCTGCTTTTGGCGCGCTTCCTCCAGCAGGGCGCGTACCTTCGGTTTCCAGATAACGTGGCGGCAGACCTTGGTCACAAAGAACCAGAAGGGATTTTCGATCTCGCACCAGAGCCGCGCCAGAAAGCTTTCGTTGTTATAATTGACGATGCGCCGCAGCCGCCCTGCATGGTAGGTATGGATATTCTCCATATAGGTCTGGGCGTCCTTCGTCAGCTGAGGGTCGCGGCGGGCTGCAAACAGCGACTGATGCTCCCGCAGGAAGCGAACCAGACCCGCCCCATCAAACTTGTGGGTGATCCTGCGCTGTTCATATTGGATCAGTGCCGTCAGGATATCATTCTGATAGGGGCTGCGGCGGTGGTAGGTGCTGCCCTCCATCTGACGGTAGTTGAACATACAGTCGGGCAGATAATAAATATCGCCGTAGGGCAGGAACTGGAAGGTCAGCGGATTATCAATAATGGGAATGCCGCTGGTATAAGGGTCAATCCCCTGCAGCCCGATGTTGCGGAACATCATGGCGTTGGTGTGCACATACAAAAAGCTCCAGTATTCCTCCGCCGTCAGGCTGCACTCCCGCAGGGGGCGCTCGATGGGTTTGGTTTCGCCGGTGCTTTCCCAATAATAACAGCCGTTATGCCCGCAGCCAATATAGCGATGTTCCTTGTCGGCATCCAGAATATCCGCCTGCTTCTGCAGTTTGCGGGGATCGGTGTAAAAGTCGTCACCGTCCAGATAGAGGATGTATTCTCCTTTTGCCTCGTAGAACAACCGGCCCCGGATAGCATTCATCCGTTTGATGCGCTCGTTGGCCTCATATTTGGCGCCGGGGATGCGGTCCATCACAAAAACACGGATGGTTTCGGGATGTTTCCGCTCCCATTCCCTCAGTTTTTCGATGGTTCCGTCATCGGAACCGTCATCGGCACACAATACCTCCACCGGAAAATCCGTCTGCTGGCCCAGGACGCTTTCCAGCGTCTGGTCCACGTACGGCGCCAGATTATAAAAAGAGACCAGCACGCTTACTTTGGGCTGTGCCATCCTTCACTCCTCCTTGGTTTGGTCGGTCATGGCGGCGAACACCTGGGGCAGGCTGCCGAAACTTTCCACCCCCTGCTGCTGCCAGTACCGGCGGCTGCGAAAGCCCCGGTGCAATACCATGCAGGGCAAACCCAGCCGTTCTGCCGCCTGCCGGTCGGCTTCGGTATCGCCCACCATCCAATCGCCGGGGGCAATACGTCCCTGCAGGCGGGCTGCTTTTTCCGCGGCTGCATGCAGCGGCGGTACTACCAGCAGTTCGTCGGCCAAGAGCAGCAGTTCACAGCGTTCCAGCGTGGCGCGCAGTGCCTGCGCGTCCTGCCGGGCCGAAATCAGCACCACCGAACGGCCGCTGCGGCGTACCGCCTGCAAAAAGGGCACGGCGTCCGGGTATGCCCGGTCCTGTGCCAGATAAGGGGCGGTTTCGATTCTTGCCTGCCACCGGGCGGCGATATCCGCTGCCTGCTCCGGGGTCAGTCCCGCCTGTTCCAGCCAGGCGCGGGTACTGTGACCATCCGCTTTATAGGTCAGGTAGTCCGGTGCTTCGGCCGGCCAGGGCAGGCCGTCCTCCCGCAGCAAATCCCGCAGGAGTGTTTCATGCCGGGCACTGCTGTCCAGCAGTGTGCCGTCCACGTCACAATACAGGGTCACCGGATCACCACTTCCTCGTAAACGCGAAGAACCGCTTTGACCGACGGGTCCGGCTGCAGCCAGGCATCCTCCACAGGCTGGCCGCACAGGTCAGCCCAGAACGCCCGCACCAGCTGGAATCCCGCCGCCGTGGCAAGGGCCGTACCGGCCCCCATGCGCAGATTGCAGTCGATCAAATTCCACCGGCCGCGATGCTGCATGAACTGGGCGCAGAAAGCCGAGGGACAGGGCAGCAGCTGCACCAGCTGCGCAAGATAGTCTTCGATTTCCGGCAGGTGCAGCGGCACCATCTTGGTGCACACACCCGCCTTGGTGACCACCCGTTCCCGGCAGAATACCCGCAGTTTACCCTGGGCATTAAACACTTCGGCCGTAACTTCCCGTCCGTCCCCATCGCACTTTTCCTGCAGAAGTTCATCCGCTTCCAGCGTGATGGGCGTCCCGCCCGGTACGGCGCGCATACCATGGGAACCGCAGCCGATTTTTTTCTTGGTCAGGTACATCCGTCCCGGCTCAGTCCGGTCCGGGTCCACCAGCGGCGGAGTGGGCAGATTGTGGGCCTGCAGGAACCGGAACATCTGTTCTTTATCGCTGAGCAGTTCCGCGGTATGGCGCAGCGGCGCCGTGGACCGAACCCCCCGCTGCGTCAGCGCCGGTGCGTCGGCCGCCCACTGGAACAGGTCCTGGTCGATCAGCGGCACGATCACGTCGATTTGGTTTTCGTCCAGCACACGGCAGACAGCGGCTTCGTACCCCGGGTCCGCCAGCGGCGGTACTCGATGGAACGGTCCGGTCAGGGTCGCTGCCGGGACCAGTTCCCGGGGATTGATATCGCACAGATGCAATGTGATATCATCGGCAAAGTACTGCCGCGCCACCTTGGCCAGATGCCAGCCCGTGGTCACACCGGCAGAGAGTAGCAATACGTTCTGCACCGTCAGGCCTCCATGCTGCCCGCCGCCACCATGCGCCGGAACTCATCGTAATCACGGATATAATCATCGGCATCATAGTAGGAATCGGCCGCCACGCAGAGGACCGAATTTTCCTGCTGCCAGATCATTTCCCGCCACATGAAATGCTCCACGATCAGGCCTTTAGCCGGATCATTGAGCAGCACTTCGCTTTTTTCCTTGCCGTCGTCCAGGCGGATTAGGATGCTGCCGTAAGGGCACCACAATACCTGGCGCAGCGCCTTGTGGGCGTGGCCGCCCCGCTGCACCCCTTTGGGCGCCCCATAAATATAGTAGATACGCTGGATGGCAAAGGGAACATCCCGCTCCGCCTCAAAGACCGAGAGGGTACCCATCCCTTCCGCCGTAACGCTCTTCATGCTGATGGTTTGCAAAATCATGGTGTACTGCCTTTCTTACGGAAAGTCCGTGTTTTCGCCTTTTCACACTGGCGCAGCTGCCCGGTAAATCGCCTGCAGGCGGGCATCCTCCCCGTTCACCGGGGGGTGCCAGGCCCGTTGGGCTTTTTTGAATGGCGCGTTCTGCGGCACGATCAGCCGCCCTACCAGTCCGCGCACCAACCGGCTTTTGTGCCGGTCATTGAAAAAGTACGCATGAGCCAGCCGCACCGTGCGGTCCCCGGGGTACGCTTCATACAGCAGCCCCACCATAGCGCGCCATTCGGCAGCCATACGCTGGCGGGCGCTCTCGTTGGTGGAAACCCCGGCACCGTATTCGTACCAGGTGGTCAGACGGTCATACCGCCGGATGGGAATGCCCTGCACGGCAAACATCCGCACGGCAAAATCCTCCGCCAGGCGGACCCTGCCTGCCATTTTTTCCAGTGCTTCGGCAAAAAGGTCCCGCTCATAGACCATACCGCAGCCGCTGATACCGTCATCATAAAGCAGCAGATTCCGCTTGATGGTCCCGGTGTCATAGTGGGCCGGATCATAAGGTGTGCGGTCAAAGGGTGTTTCCCCGGGTGCCGGGGTCGGTACCGGTTCAGAGGTATAGTAAGCCTGCCGGGCAAAAGCCACCCGGGGCGCATCGACCTGCAGCCGCCCCAGCCACCAGGCCAGGGTTTCCTCATCATAGAGGTAATCCCCCGGCGAAAGAGTGAGTACCCAGCGGGTAGCGATATGCTGCAATGCGTTAAGCAGATTGCATACCGTGCCGCCGTTCTGGCGCATGGCAATGCACTGCACATCGGTAATGCCCTGCGCAGCCAAAAAAGCCTGGCTCTGGGCAAAAAAGTCCTGCGGCGAGCCATCATCCGCCAGCACCACCGCAAACTCTCGGGTGGTCTGCATCGCCAGCGAAGCCAGTGTACGCCGCAGCGCATCCGGGTCGGGCCGGTATTGTGCCACCAGAACGGTCAACAGTTTATCCATAACGGCCCTCTCCCCCGTGTTTTGTTATTCCATGCGGCCCATTTTGCCGCGCCAGAAATCCAGTGCCCCACGGAACGCGCCATAGCTGCGTCCCTTTTTGCGGCCCAGAATTTTGGTCAACGTGTACCGCGCCGCACCGGCAATAAGCACCGGCAGCGTTTTGGCGCGGCTGTACAAACGGCTCTTTCCCTTGCAGGTCAGGTACAGCGTATTCCGGGTAATGTAATATACCGACAGCATGCCCCCCGCACTGCCGCCCGCCTTGTGCCAGATTTTGGCATCGGGCAAAAACCAAAGCGGGACTGCTGCATCAGCCAGGCGGATGCAGTAGTCCACATCCTCGCAGTACATAAACAGGGTTTCGTCCAGGAAGCCCACCGTTTCGATCACCTGCCGCGGCAGCAGCACACAGCAGAAGGTGATAAAGCTGACCTGTTTTTTCTGTGCAAAGGCCGGGCCGTCCTTTTCATGCCCGCCCAGGTGCTTCACCTGGCCGGTGGTACGATTCAATTCTCCACCGGCGAACCAGATCTCACCCGGCGGGTCGAGGAACAGCATTTTGGGGCAGCTCACCGCCCCGGCCGGCGTCTGCCGCAGCAGCACTTCCAGAAAATCCGGCGCAACCACCGTGTCATTATTCAGCAGCAGCACCCAGTCGCAGCCATCGGCCAGCGCCCGGCGCATGCCCACATTGTTGGCCGCCGCAAACCCGATATTGGCTGCCTGGGGCAAAAACACCGCGTTATCCGGCAGATGTTTGTGGAGTTGCTGCACCGAATCATTGGTGGATGCATCGTCCAGCAGGATGATCTCGAAATCCCGGTAGGTTTGCTTCTGCAGACTTTCCAGGCACTGAACCGTATCCTGCCAGCCGTTATAGTTGGAGATGACAATCCCGACGTTTGGCATGATTACTCCTTAAACGAATTGACGCCGTCGATCACAGCCTGCACCTGCTCTTCCGTCATGCCGTAGTACATGGGCAGGCTCAGTTCGGTAGCGGAAATTTCCTCCGCGATGGGCAGCGCCCCCCGGGCAATGCCCAGTTCGCGATAGGCCCCCTGCAGGTGGATCGGCGTGGGATAGTGTTTATTGGTGCCGATGCCCAGCCCGCTGAGATGGGCTTCCAGCGCATCCCGGGCCGCACACCGCACGGCAAAAATGTGGTAGACATGTTCGCAGCCTTCCGCCACCGTGGGCAGCGTTACCGCCGGGTTGGTGATTCCGGCGCAGTAACGGGCCGCAATACGGCGGCGTTCGGCGTTCATCCGGTCCAGATGGGGCAGTTTGGCTGCCAGGAATGCCGCCTGCATCTCATCCAGACGGGAATTCTGCCCCTTATATACATGGTGGTATTTATAGTCGCTGCCGTAGTTGCCCAACGCCCGCACCTTTTTGGCCAGGTCCGGGTCATTGGTGGTCACACAGCCGGCATCCCCCAGCGCGCCCAGGTTTTTGCCCGGGTAAAAACTGAACCCTGCGGCATCCCCCAGACTGCCTGCACGCTGCCCCTGCCAGGTGGCGCCATGGGCCTGGGCCGCATCCTCGATGACCTTAAGCCCGTGGGCCCGGGCGATGGTCCGGATCGCATCCATCTGGGCGCACTGACCGTACAGATGAACGGCTACAATTGCCTTGGTACGGGGTGTGATGGCAGCTTCGATCCGGTCGGGATCTATATTATAGGTAGCCAGCAGCGGCTCTACCAGCACCGGTTCCGCCCCAGCATAACTGACGGCCAGCACTGTGGCAATAAAGGTATTGGACGGTACAATGACTTCATCCCCCGGGCCGATGCCCAACGCTTTGAGGATGAGCACCAAAGAATCCAGACCGTTGCCGCAGCCGATGCAGAATTCCGTGCCGCAGTAAGCGGCAAACGCTTTTTCAAAGGCAGCGTCCTCGTTACCTTCAATATACCAGCTGTTTTGCAGCACACGGTCAAAAGCCGCGCGCAGGTCGCCGTCCAGTTCCTTCTCCATAGGCCGGAAGGAAACAAACGGCACCTTGATGGGCGAATCGGGCATACTTTGCGCCTCATTTCCGATAAATTGGCCAGCAGGCATACGTCGCCTACTATATCGTCTTATTATACAACGATTCGTACGCTTTCGCAACCGTAAAAAACAGGGCGTCCCCTTTGCGGGAACGCCCTGTTCGGTTTCACTTCCGGCTTTGCCGTGCCTCCTTGCGGGTGGCACATTTGGGCCCGCAGCCGCATTCGTCGATACAGACATGATCGGCACAGCAGCAGCGGCCTTCCAGATATTTGCACCCCTTATCATCGCAGCGGACCTCGGTTTCCGCCGTAGCCGGGGCATTGTCGGTAGCCACATTGCCCACGCCCTCGTTACAGCGGTAGCTGCTGCAGACCGCGTCCTTCTCCCCTGCGTGGTGCACCTTGATATTGCCCAGGCAGCAGGCACCGGCCTTGTTATGGCAGCAGTCGTACTGCGCACAGTCCAGATAAACCATCTTGAAACACCTCCGGCCCTAGTGTGCCCGAAGGCAGGACGGATATACACTGCGAACGTTATGTGCAAAAAGAAAAACAGCGCTGTGCAAAAGCACAACGCTGTTTTGGTTGGGCCGGCCGGATTCGAACCGACGGATGGAGGAGTCAAAGTCCTCTGCCTTACCGCTTGGCGACGGCCCAGAAAAAGAAAAGACCGTGCGGGACTGGGCCTACACGGTCTTTGGTGGGGTGCCTAGAGAGATTCGAACTCTCGGCCTCCAGAGCCACAATCTGGCGCGCTAACCAACTGCGCCATAGGCACCACGAAATGCGCCCGAAGGGACTCGAACCCCTGGCCCACTGCTTAGAAGGCAGTTGCTCTATCCACCTGAGCTACGGGCGCACATGGTTCTTTCCCACAGGGGCACGCTACGAACGGTATTATAACCCAAACATTCCAACAAGTCAATATCTATTTTCCAATTTTTTTGCATTTTTTAAAGTTTTGGAGGCTGCGGGTCCACAAAGTAGAGCTGGTACCATACCAGAAAGCAGTAAAAACTCCAGATCTTGGTCATAGCGTTGACTTTACCCGCCCGGTGGTCGTCCAACAAAGTGCACAAAGCGCGGGTATCAAAAAAGCGTTCAGCTACCGCACCGGAAAAAGCTTCCCTTACCATGGCATAGTACGGGTCCTGCCGCAGCCAGTCGGCCAATGGCACCGGGAATCCCCGCTTTTTGCGCCGGGCCAGTTCCGGCGGCAGGCTGCGGGCCGCTGCGGCGCGCAGTGCCACCTTGGTTTTACGGCGGGTGCAGCGGAAGGGCCGTGGCAGTTCCATCGCAACGGCCAGCACTTCCCGGTCCAGAAAAGGGACCCGCAATTCCAGGCTGTGGGCCATGCTCATCCGGTCGGCTTTGCGCAGAATATCCCGGGGCAGCCAGGTATGCAGGTCCACCCATTGCAGGGCGGTGGGCTCATCCAGGCTGCGCACCTTATCAAAATAAGGCTTGAACCGCCGGGCCGGGGTGCGGGAATCATACCGGCGTTTAAGGTACCGGTCCCGTTCTTCCGGGGTGGCAAACACATAGTTGGCGCGGGCACAGCGCTGCCACCGACTTTGCGCGCCCCGGCGCAGGAACCCGCAGCCCGACGCACAGCGGGCCAACAAGCGGCGCAACCCCCGGGGCAAGCGCTGCCAGACGGCCATATGCACACCCTGACAGTAAAGAGGATACCCGCCGAAGAGTTCGTCGGCCCCCTCCCCCGAGAGCACCACCTTGACCCGCTGCCGGGCACTTTTGCAAAGAAAATACAGCGGCACCTCGGCCGGGTTGGGCATCGGTTCATCCAGATACCACTGAATAGCCCGGTTGGCTGCAAAAAAATCCCCGGCATCCACCGTAGTCTCGGTGCAGGGAACCCCCAACGCCTCGGCAGCCTGACGCGCCGCCGGCAGTTCGGAATAGGCCTGCTCGGCATACCCTACCGAGAAGCACTGCAATCGGCTTTGCTGCCCGGCCGCTTTGCAGGCGGTCAGGCTGGAATCCACTCCACCGGACAGAAAGCAGCCCACCTCCACATCGGCAATTTTATGGGCCGCCACACTGCCGGTAAAGGCACGGTCGATGGCTTCGGCCCATTCGTCCAGTGTCCGGTCGTGCCGTACCCGATAACGGATCTTACCATACCGATGCAGCGAAAGCTTTCCTTCCCGCCAGATAAAGCTGTGTCCCGGCAGCAGTTCATATACCCCGGTGAACAGTGTTTCGTTCCCGGGCAGATATTCCATGCTCAGGTAGTCAGGCAGGCGGTCCTCGTTGAATCGTTTGACAAATCCCGGATGGGCCAGAAACGCTTTGATCTCGCTGGCAAAAAGCAGCAGTTCTCCCCGCTGATAATAATACAGCGGCTTGATGCCGAACAAATCCCGTGCACCAAAAATCGTTCCTGTTTTGGTATCCCACAGCACAAAGGCAAACATCCCCCGCAATTTGCCCGGCAGTGCCTGCCCCCATTGCTCCCAGCCATGAAGCAATACCTCAGTGTCGGAATGGGTGGCAAACCGGTGCCCTGCCGCCGACAGCTGCCGCGCCAGTTCCCGATAATTATAAATTTCCCCGTTGAAGACTACGACCAGGCTGCCATCCTCATTGAACATGGGCTGGCCGCCCCCTTCCAGGTCGATGATGGACAGCCGCCGGTGCCCCAGTGCCGCACGGGCGTCGGCATACAGCCCTTCCCCGTCCGGTCCCCGGTGACGGATCAGTTCCGCCATCGCCTGCACGGTGCGGCGTGCCTGGGACGG
>NZ_JACJKP010000250.1 GCF_016901605.1 Gemmiger formicilis | reverse complement strand
GCGGTCGCGGCGGTGACATCATTTTTGTGGCCGATGACAACCTTTCCACGCTGATGGACTTCCGCTACAAGCGCAAGTACACGGCAGAAAATGGTGAGAATGGCCGCGCCAAGCGCCAGAGCGGCGCCGATGCCGATGATCTGGTGATTCGGGTGCCCCGCGGCACCGTCCTGAAAGAAGCCGAGACCGGTCTGGTGATTGCGGACCTGTCGGGATCGGAACCGGTGGTTGTCGCCCGCGGCGGCCGTGGCGGTTGGGGTAACTCTCACTTTGCCACTCCCACGCGTCAGATCCCCAAGTTTGCCAAACCCGGCCTGCCCGGCGAGGATCTGCACGTACAGCTGGAACTGAAAGTGATTGCCGACGTAGGTTTGATCGGTTTCCCCAATGTGGGCAAATCCACCCTCATCAGCATCATTTCCGCAGCCCGGCCCAAGATCGCAAACTATCATTTTACCACCCTCACGCCGGTTCTGGGCGTGGTGCGCGTGGGACCGGAGCAGAGTTTTGTCTGTGCCGATATTCCGGGCCTGATCGAAGGTGCTGCGGAAGGTGTGGGCCTGGGGCATGACTTCCTGCGCCATGTAGAACGCTGCCGCCTGCTGCTGCATGTGGTGGATGTTTCCGGCTGCGAAGGGCGTGATCCCAAGGCGGATTTTGAGCAGATCAACCACGAGCTGGCAGGGTTCAGCGCCGAGCTGGCAGAGCGTCCGCAGATTGTTCTGGGCAATAAGTGTGATATCGCTACCCCGGAACAGGTGGAAGAATTCAAAAACTATGTGGAGTCCAAGGGCCTGACCTTCCTGCCCATCTCGGCGGCAACCCGTCAGGGTGTGGACGGTCTGCCGGCACTGGTATACAACCGGCTGAAGGATCTGCCGCCCATCAAGGTGTATGAGGCGGAATACAAGCGTCCCGACAAAAGCCTGGAACCCACCCGTCCCTTCACGGTCACCCGCACCGGCGACCACGAGTTTACCGTGGACGCCCCCTGGCTGGAGCGCATTCTGGCCGGTACCAATGTGGAGGACTACGAAAGCCTGCAGTATTTCCAGACGCAGCTGGGTGATTCCGGTATTCTGGATAAGCTGGTGGCGGAAGGCGTCGAGGAAGAGGACACCATCAAAATCGGCGAATACGAGTTTGATTATCTGTATTGAGTATGTTGTTTGAAACGAAATCGGAAGTGGACATTCACGAAATGTCCCCGCTGGCACTGGCCTTTGTGGGGGATGCTGTGCTGGAACTGCTGGTGCGGGCCCGGCTGGTAGGCACCACCCGTTTGCAGCCCAACCGACTGCACACGGTTGCCACCCATTATGTCAGTGCCCACGCGCAAAGCAGAGAACTGGAGATCCTGGAACCGCTGCTGACCGAGGCAGAGGCCAATGTGCTGCGCCGCGGCAAAAATGCCAGCAAAGCCAGTGTGGCCAAACACGCCACCGTGCAGGAATACCGTGCTTCCACCGGCTTCGAGTGCCTGCTTGGCTGGCTTTACCTGCAAGGAAATACGGCCCGCATCCAGGAACTGTTCGACGCGCTTTGGAGCGCCTATCAACCCCAATGAAAAAAGCCCCGGCCCCTAAAAGGGGCCGGAGCCTTTTCTATGCTGCTGAAAAAGCTGCGGACGCGGATTACTTGCAGTTTTTGCTGCTGCTCTCGGTAGCACTGGTGGTGCGGTTGGTGCTGCGCTGCTGGGTGCTGTTGGTGGACTTTTTCTGGGTGCCGCTGGTGGTATGGTTGGTAGTGTTGGTGCTGCGGTTGGTCGTGTTGTTCGTCTGATTCTTTGCCATGAGGGTTTACTCCTTTCGCAAGTAAAAAAACGATCTGCGGTTTTCTTGCCGCACTGGTAGTTTGCCCGGTCATGGCCTGTTTATGCAAGGAAGGAAACCAAGATGGAATTCCCCGCTGATTTTCTCACACGGGAACGTGCTCTGTTGGGGGCACGGTTCGAGGAACTGTACCGTTATGCTACGCCGGAACCGGCCCGGGGCATCACGGTCAATACGCTGCGCTGTGCACCTGCGCAGTTGGCACAGCAGGCGGATTTTTCCGTTGCATCCTCACCGTTTTGTTCGGCAGCCTTCACCACCGCACCGGACTGGCGCCCCGGGCGTCATCCCTGGCACCATGCGGGTGTCTTTTACGCACAGGAACCCAGTGCCTCGGCACCGGCGGCTTTGTTGGATGTCCGCCCCGGCATGTGGGTGGCGGACCTGTGCGCAGCGCCCGGCGGCAAGACCAGCCAACTGGCGGCGGCCCTGCAGGGACAGGGATTGTTGGTGGCCAACGAGTTTGTGGCTGCCCGTGCAGAGATTTTACGCCAGAATCTGGAACGCATGGGGGTGACCAATGCGCTGGTTACCAATGAAGATACTGCCCGCTTGGCGGCAGCCTGGCCCGGACGCTTCGACCGGGTACTGGTGGATGCGCCCTGCTCGGGGGAAGGTATGTTCCGCAAGGAACCTGCTGCGCTGGCACAGCATGACGCTGCGTTGGTAGCACATTGCGCGGAACTGGGAGCACAAATTCTGGAAAACGCCGCGGCACTGCTGGCCCCCGGCGGCATACTGGTCTATTCTACCTGTACCTTTGCACCGGAGGAAGACGAGGGGCAGATCGCGGCTTTTCTGGCACGTCATCCGGAGTTTTCTCTTTGCGATCTTTCGGGCTGCGGCTTCGGCCGTCCGGGCGAAGCAAACCGTGCCCCGCAACCGTTCGGTGCGGAATTCTGCCGCCGTATCTGGCCCGCAGATGGGGGAGAAGGCCACTTTATGGCCAAACTGCAAAAATCGGCGGAGGCGGAAAAAGTTTGCCTGCCCCGCAGCAAACCCCAGCGTCCGGCTAAGGCACCGGCGGAATGGACGGCATTTGTCAAAGCCTGCTTTCCGCAGTTGGCGGACCTGCCGGTGAAACTGGCAGGGGAGTGGGTCCTGTTACCGCCCGTAGACAGCGAACAGCTTCCTGTTGGAAAATTGCGGCTTCTGCGCGGCGGTGTGCTGGCGGGCAGCGTGGTGAAAAAGCGCTTCCAGCCTGCCCACGCCCT
>NZ_JACJKP010000249.1 GCF_016901605.1 Gemmiger formicilis | reverse complement strand
CGGGTAATTGTAGATCTCCCCGTTGAACACAACCGCCAGACGGCCATCCTCGTTGAACATGGGCTGGGGACCGCCGTCCAGGTCAATAATGGCCAGCCGCCGGTGCCCCAGTGCGGCGCGTCCTTCCACAAAAACACCCTGGCCGTCCGGCCCACGGTGGGCAATGCGCGCCAGCATTTTCTGCAGTACGGCCCCTTCCGCCTCACCCCGGGCTGTGACAAATCCCGCAATTCCACACATTCGGGTCCCCTCATTTCCGTTAAGCTGCTTTATAGTATGCGCAAAAATGCCCCTGCAACCACGGGTTGCCGGTTTGCCAAGGGAACTTGCTGGTGTTTTGGGGCACCCTGTGCTACAATGACGGTACAGAAAACGGCACAGAAAGGGGGCGGACACCATGACGTTGGGGGAAAGTATCCAGACTGCACGCAAGGCAAAAGGCCTGAGTCAGGAGGCCCTGGCCGAACAGGTGGGGGTCAGCCGTCAGGCGTTGGGCAAGTGGGAAAAGGACACTGCGCTGCCCAGCCTGGATAATCTGCAGGCGTTGGCAGCTGTGCTGGATGTGAGTGTGGATGTCCTGCTGGGAACGACGCAGGCTGACGGAACACCCGAACCGGCCCTGACGCTGGAAACGCTGCGGACGCTGCTGGAAGCCCGGGATGCCCAAAAGCGGCGGGGCATGCGGCTTTGGGGCGGTGCAGCCCTGGGGGCAGCGGCATTGCTGCTGTGTGTGCTGGTGGGGGTGGCCTGGCAGTATGACCGGCAGGTGGATGTCCTGCAGCAGAACTATCAGATGATGCAGGAGCAGTTCAGCCGCACCCAAAGCGAACTGTCGGCGCAGATTGAGGATTTACAGGCGGCGGTCCGCCAGGGGGAAGCCACGGTGCTGGGCTGGGGCTGGCAGCCTACCGGACGGGTGGTGCGGGACCTGGACGGCACCTGGGCACCGGTTACTGTGTGGGTCACGCCCCGCACGGTCACCGATGGCATGACCGCCCAGCTGATGTTGACTCACCGGGGCGGCCGGTACGATGGCACCACCGAACTGGTGGACCTGACGCCCGGTGCCGACGGTGTATACCGGGTGCCGGGAGAACTGATTTTTACAGCGGGGGAGACTGTGGAACTTTCGGTCCAGTGGAAAACGGCTGCCGGTACCGCTACCAACGAAAATTTGGGTACGGTGGAATGTACCGAGGAAATTTTCCGTCCGAAAATCATCTGGGGCTCTTCCGGTACCAGCCTTGCGTACGGGTACCGCACCCGGGAGAAAGATGGTCAGACGATGCTGACACTGACCCAGTATCCCGTGGAACTGGAGCTGGATTGTCCCGCCTGGATGCAGGTGCAGTCGGTGGAGGTGGAACTGCGGCTGGATGGCGCGGCCGGGGAACCGGCGGTTGAGATCGAACTGACTTGCGGCGGAGAATGGGAGAGCGGTGACCGCAGCGGGTCGATGTGGAGCGGCAACTTTTTGGATGCGGGAATGGAAGACGGTTGGCCTTACGAGGGCGGCATCGCCAGCTTTGTGGCCCGTGTGACCGACAGCGGCGGAAACGTCTGGACCGACACCCGTCCTCTTATGGAAAAATCGTAATACAGGAAAATTCCGGGACCCCGGCGCATAGCCAAGCCCTTTTGTCATACACTAAGACAAGGGGGTGATGGCTGTGGCCGGGGTCTTGCCTGTTTTGTTGGGCGGCGATGCCAATGTGTACGGTATGGCGCGCAGCTTTTACGAAGCATACGGGGTGCACAGCGTGGCTGTATGCAAAAAGACGCTGCCCGCTCTGGCCCACAGCCGTCTGGTGCAGGCTGCGGTACAAAATCCCAGGCTGGAAGAGGATGAGGTGTTCACCGCGGCTTTACAGGCACTGGCCGGGGCTTACCCGGACAAAACCTGTCTGCTGGTTTCCTGCGCCGATGGATACACCATGCAGCTGGCCCGCTGCCGTAAAGAATTAGCACCCTTGTACCGGTTTGCCTGCCCGCCGCCGGAGGTGGTGCAGTCACTGGGCACCAAAGAAGGCTTCGCGGCGGTGTGTGCGGCAAATGGGCTGCGCACACCCCAAAGTGTGACCCTGGCCTGCGGTGCGCCGCTGCCGGACCTGCCTTTTGGCTGGCCGGTAATCGTCAAACCGGCGGATTCCCCCGCCTATTGGAACTGCCGGTTCCCCGGCAAGCGGAAGGTGTATCTGGTGCAGGACCGTACCGAACTGGAACAGACGGTGGCAACGGTATCGCAGGGGGGATATACCGGTGCTTTGCTGCTGCAGGAATACATTCCGGGGCCGGATACAGCCCTGGGGGTGGTCAACGCTTATTGCGCCCGGGATGGCAGTGTTTCCTGGATGGTACAGGGGCAGGTGCTGCTGCAGGAGCGCACCCCCGAAGGCGTGGGCAACTATGGGGCCATCCTTACGGAACCTGCCCGCCAGGACACTGCGCTGCTGGCATCGCTGGCGGGGTTGCTGCGGCAAAGCGGCTGGCATGGATTTGCCAACTTCGATTTCAAATATGCACCGGACGGTACCCCCGTCCTTTTTGAGATGAATCCCCGCCAGGGGCGCGCATCCTACGCCTGTACGGCGGCGGGGGCTAATCTGGCACTGCCGCTGGTGGAGGACCTGGTACAGGAACAACCGGTTACATTGCCGGGCCTTCACCCGGCGGTGTGGCATACGGCACCGTGGCCGCTGGTACGGCGGCGCTGCCCTGATAAAAACCTGCTGCGCCGGGCAGAGGAACTGCGCCGGAACGGCTGCGGCTGCCGCCACCTGCTGGCCCGGGGCGAAGGCCCGGCCCGTTGGATGTGGTATTGGGTGCGGCAGGGCGCTTATGGGCGTAAGACCAGGCAGGAACGCTGACGGGCCGGCAGGCCCGTTTTTGGATTGGGAAGGAGGCCCCTTATGTGCGGCATTGTCGGTTTTGCCGAGAATTATCATGACCCGTCCCAGGCACGCCGCACCGTGCAGGCGATGGCGGAACTGATCCGTCACCGGGGACCGGACGGGGAAGGGCTGTATGCCGACGCCCGTGCGGCACTGGGGCACCGGCGGCTG
>NZ_JACJKP010000248.1 GCF_016901605.1 Gemmiger formicilis | reverse complement strand
GCTGCCTGTGGTGATGGCGGTGACGGTGCCGCCGTTGATGGTAATGGCGCCGCTGCTTTGGGGAGCCTGGGAGGAACCGCCGATGGCTGCCGCCGGATCATCGCTTTGGGCCTGCAGGCTTCCCTGGTCGGGACCCGCCGACTGGGCATAGAGGGTCAGGGCGTTGCCGTCGGCCACCTCGATGTTGCCGGTGGTCACGCTGGCGCCGTCCGCCAGAATCAGGTGCACGCCGCCGGTCACGGTGACCTTTTTGCTGATGGTCACGGTACCCTCGGCCAGATACCAGCCGCCGGTCCAGGCGGTGGTTTCGTCGGTCAGGGTGGTGTAGGTATCACAGCTTTGGGGGACGCCTTGCGCATCCAGATAGGAAACGGGCGCGTCCGCAAAAGCTGCGGGTGCGCAGAACAGGCAGAAGGCCAGCAGTGGGAGCAGGGCCAGCAATCGTTTCATGGAACAGCCTCCTTAGGGGGCGGACGATAGTAAAAACGCCGCATTTTTTTACATATATATCCTCAATATACCATTTTTAGACAATATACACAAGATACAAGCTGAGTTTTTACAAGTATTCCGCCAATACCACAGACCGGGCGCCCTGTGCAGGGCGCCCGGTCTGTGGGAATTTATCAGAATGCTGGAGAAAATGGCAGTGTGTAAGGGGCCCCGTTCCGGGGCAAAAAGGCGGTCTTACCGCCGCAGGGCCAGGCACTCGAAGGGGCGCAGGGTGGTGCGGGGACCGGCGGGGTAGTTGCCCAGCAGCAGTTCCGCATCCTGCCAGCCTTCTGGCAGGGTCAGGGGCACTTCCCGGTCCGTCAGGTTGCAGACCACCAGCAGCTCTTCCTCGTCGGTAAAGCGGCGGTAGGCCAGCAGGTCGGCGTTGTCCCGGAAGAGCATCTCGATGCGGCCTTCGCTGATGACCTTGTGGGCCTTGCGCAGGGCAATGAGGGTGCGGTACCAGCCGAAAATGGAATCCGGGTCCTCCATCTGGGCGGCGGCGTTGATGGTTTTATAATTGTCCACCACGCCGATCCAGGGGGTGCCCGCCGTAAAGCCCGCGTGGGCCGTGGCGTCCCACTGCATGGGGGTGCGGCCGTTGTCCCGGCTGCGGGCGGCCAGAATTTCCAGCGCCTGGGCCGGGGTGTGGCCCTGCTCCTGCAAGATGCGGTAGTAGTTCAGGCTCTCCACGTCCCGGTACTGGTCAATGCCGGTAAAGTGGGCGTTGGTCATGCCCAGTTCCTCGCCCTGGTAGATGTAGGGCGTGCCCCGCATAAAGTGGGTGGCCATGCCCAGCATCTTGGCGCTTTCTTTCCAGTAGCGGCCGTCGTCACCGAAGCGGCTTACCGCCCGGGGCTGGTCGTGGTTGCACCAGAACAGGGCGTTCCAGCCCTCGTGGGCCTGCATGCCTTCCTGCCAGTGGGCGAAGATATCCTTCAGCGCCTGGCGGTCGGGGGGCATCAGTGCCCATTTGTCGCCGTTCTTGTAGTCCACCTTCAGGTGATGGAAGCTGAAACACATGCTCAGTTCGTGGCGGTCCGGCGCGGTGTAGCCGATGCAGTTCTCCAGCGTGGTACTGGACATTTCGCCCACCGTCACCATGCCTTCGATGCCGCCTGCCGCCACCAGTTCCTGCAGGTAGCGGTGGACGTTGCGCCCGTCGGTGTAAAAGCGGCGGCCGTCGCCTTCGTAGTCGTTCTCGAACACTTCCGGCTTGGAGATCAGGTTCACCACGTCAAAGCGGAAGCCTTTCACGCCCTTGTCTTTCCAGAAGCGCAGCACCTTGGCCAGTTCCGCCCGCACGGCGGGATTCTCCCAGTTCAGGTCCGCCTGGGTCACGTCGAACAGATGCAGGTACCACTTTTTCAGGCCGGGCACGTACTCCCAGGCGTTGCCGCCGAACTTGGATACCCAGTTGGTAGGGGGCGTGTTGGGGTCGCCCTCTTTGAAGATGTAGTAGTTCTGGTAGGTCTCGTCCCCGGCCAGGGCTTTCTGGAACCACTGGTGCTCGGTGGAGGTGTGGTTGAACACCATATCGAACATCAGGCCGATGCCCCGTTTGTCCGCTTCGGCGATCAGTTCCTCCAGGTCGGCCATGGTGCCGAACCGGGGGTCTACCGCGCAGTAGTCGGCCACATCGTAGCCGTTGTCCCGCTGGGGAGAGGGGAAGAAGGGAGTCAGCCACAGGTAATCCACCCCCAGGCGGGCCAGGTAATCCAGCCGGGCGGTGACGCCCCGCAGATCGCCCAGGCCGTCGCCGTCGGCGTCATAGAAGGATTTGGGGTAGATCTGGTAGACGACCTTATCCTTGAAGTTCATAGCAGATGCCTCCCGGAAAGATTAGTGGATGCCTTTCTTTTTGCCCACGGCCACCGTCAGCACAAAGGGAACCGCGATGGCAATGACCATGCACAGGGCAAAGCTGAGCATGTACTGGGGCTGGATGGACAGGATGCCCGGCAGGCCGCCCACGCCGATGGCATTGGCGGTGGTGTAGGTGGCCACACAGACCACGGCGGCGATGGCGGAACCGATCATGCCGCAGAGGAACGGGAACTGGAGTTTCATGTTCACGCCGAACATGGCGGGCTCGGTAACGCCCAGATAGCAGGAGATGCAGGCGGGAATGTTCACTTCCTGGGCATCGGCGTTTTTGCGCTGCAGGAAGATGACACCCAGAACCGCGGAACCCTGGGCAATGTTGGACAGGGCGATCATGGGCCACAGCATGGTGCCGCCGAAGTCGGCAATCAGCTGGGTATCAATGGCGTTGGACATATGGTGCAGGCCGGTAATGACCAGCGGGGCATAGAAGAAGCCGAAGACGGCGCCGAACAATACACGGAAGGAACCGGAGATGCCCGCGTACACCACGGCGGAGATGGCGGAACCGATCTTCCAGCCGATGGGGCCCAGCACGAAGTGGGCGGCCATGACGGCCAGCACCAGGCTGCAGAAGGGCACCACGATCATGGAGACCACGGCGGGGCAGATCTTGCGGAAGAATTTTTCCAGATAGACCAGAGTGAAGGCGGCCAGAATGGCGGGAATGACCTGGGCCTGGTAGCCGAT
>NZ_JACJKP010000247.1 GCF_016901605.1 Gemmiger formicilis | reverse complement strand
ACCGCGAGAGGATTTCCTCCAGCCCCATTTGCGGGTCCCGCCGAAGAATTTGGAGCAAATCCTTTTCTTCATGTAACTGCATGATTTTTCTCCTCCTTCTTTATTTTGGAAAGGCCTTTCATCTGGGTAAACGTTTCTGCGCACACAAAAGTCTCACTTGCACAAAAAAATCCCGTCGGGGTTCTCGCGTCCCCCGACGGGATCTATGTAGTATCTGAAATTACAGTTCCGGCGTAACGGGCACTGCGCCATAGTTGCGGATGTTCAGCACATGGCAGCTGCCCTCGCCAAAGCATCCATCAATTGCTGCACGGTATGCATCCACCAGATCGCTGGGCACAAAGGCCTGGATGGTACCGGCAAAGCCGCCGCCCTGCAGACGCCATGCACCACGGCCGTTGAGCACCTTCTGGCTCAGCGCCAATGCCAGGGGCACGCCCTGTTCTTTGGGGCTCTTGATGCTGTATGCATTCTGGTTAAACTCAAAGCTGGAGTGGCCGCCCTCGATGATCAGGCGCAGGAATTTGTCAAACTCATCTTTCTGCACCGCATCGCACAGTTCGGCTGCACGGCGGCAATCGTTGTAGAAATGAATCGAACGCACCACCGCACGGTCGCCCACCGTTTTGCGCAGCTTCGGAATAGCCGCATAGAAGTCCTCTTCCGGCACATCACGCAGCACTTTTTTGCCAAACTGTGCCGCAACACTTTCCATCTCGCGGCGAATTGCGGCATAATCATCGGTCAGATCCGCATGGCTACCCTTTGTATCGCTGATGCACATAACAAAACCGTGCTTGGCCAGATCGATTTCGGTCTGCCCCACAACGGGATGCTCGGGGTCCTTAAAGTCAATGGTGATCACGCCGCCCACCGCGCAGGCCGTCTGATCCATCAGGCCGCAGGGCTTGCCAAAGAAAACATTTTCGGCATACTGGCCGATCTGCGCAATGCGGACCTGGCTGAATTTTTCCATGTCATTATTGTTGTACTCGCCGCGGAAGATCGCACCAATGCAAACTTCGAACGCAGCCGAGCTGGACAGACCGGAACCGCGCAGCACGTCACTGGTGGTATAGGCATCAAAGCCGCCCACCTTGCCGCCATCATTGAGGATACCCACTGCCACGCCGCGGATCAAAGCCGCAGAGTGCTCTGCTTCACGGGGCTGCGGCGTCCGGATGCTCAGGTCCACATCATCGATTTTTTCAAAACCGTGGGATTTGACACGCACAATATTGTCCTGGTTCGGGGAAACAACCGCCACAATATCCAGGTTTACAGAACCGGCCAGAACAACACCATTATTATGGTCGGTATGGTTGCCGCCAATCTCGGTACGGCCGGGAGCAGAGTAAAGATGCACCGTACGTTCTGCACCAAACTCTGCGGCAAAGCGGTCGATCAGCTGCGTGTACCGGGCGCGCTGGGCTGCAACAATTTTCTCATCTGCACCGTACAATTTGGTAAATGCACCGTCGTACAGGCCCTGTGCAATTTGTTGCTTCAATTCAATGGTATTCGCCATATTTCCACTCGCCTTTCTGTGTGTGCGGTTCCGGCACCAACATGCACAAAAAGAGCCGCACTGTTTTAGGCAAACAGCCAAAGTCACTGCTGTTTGCACAACTGTTATACTCAGTATAACAAATTCTGCGGGGAAGTAAACATTTTTTTACTGCTCATTTATGGACTTTTGATGAATACTTTGCTATAATAATAATTACTATCGAACCGCCGTACGACGACCGGCGGGTAGCGAGGTGTGAATCATGACCAATCTGAGCAAGCAGTCGTACAAACAAAGTTATACCGATAACGTGGAATTATCCATCTTCAATTGCGGGCATGAATACTGCGAACCGGGCCATACCTGGGGCCCCGGCGTACGGGATCATTACCTGATCCATCTTGTTGTTGCCGGCAAGGGAGTATACCAGGTAGGCGGTGTTTCCCATACACTGCAGGAGGGGGATCTTTTTCTTGCTAAGCCCAACCAGTTGATCACCTATGCGGCCGACGAAACCGATCCCTGGGAATACTATTGGGTCGGCTTTAACGGTGCCTGCGCCAACAAGCTGGTGCAGCAGACCCCTTTCAGCGATCTGCACCCGGTGCATCATTGCAAAGAAAAGCAAGCTGTGCGGGAAGCACTGTACAACATTTACCTTTCCCGCGGTCCCGAACCCCAGTGTGAAGCGCTGATGACTGGGTATCTTTACATTTTTATGGCACACCTGATGAAAGAAGCGCGGGATGCCATGCCCAACGTCGGTTCTTCCAGCAGCCAGTATGTGCTGTCTGCCATCAAATATATCCAATTCAATTATTCCCACGATATTTCGGTGGACGACATTGCCAAAGCCGTCGGCGTAAGCCGCAGCCATCTGTATCGGGTATTTATGGCTAACGTAGGGCAAAGTCCCATCGACTATCTGACCAATTACCGCATCAGCGAAGCGTGCAGCCTTTTGAAAAATTCCAATCTTTCGATTGCAGAGATTGCTGTTTCAGTAGGATTTTTTGACCAGTTCTATTTTTCCCGTGTATTCAAAAAGGTCAAAGGTGTTCCCCCGAGCAAATACCTGGCCACGCTGGAAAAAGAGCAACCCAAGCCGCTGGATAAATAAGGAGCTTTCATGCCATTTACGAAAAATCAAATCTTACAGATTACAATTGAGTCCCTTTCCAATGATGGGAATGGTGTGGGACACTATGAAGGACAGGCCGTTTTTGTTCCCGGCACAGCTCCGGGGGATGTGGCCGATGTACGCATCGTAAAACCGATGAAAGGGTATGCCTTCGGGCGTATGGAAAAACTGCTGATTTCCAGCCCTGACCGTATTCCGGTAGACTGCCCTGTTGCCGGCCCCTGCGGCGGTTGCGGGTTGCGGCATATGGAATACAAATCGGAATGTGAAGCCAAAACACATTTTGTGCGGGATGCCTTCAGCCGGTTGGGAAAGTTGGATGTTCCTGTGCTGCCGGCACTGCCCGCGCCATCCACAGACCGATACCGCAACAAAGTGCAGCTTCCGGTTGGGGAAGATGAATCCGGGCATCTTG
>NZ_JACJKP010000246.1 GCF_016901605.1 Gemmiger formicilis | reverse complement strand
GTATGCAGGGCGATGACCCGGACTATCTGCGCGCCGCTGCCTGCGCCAAGCATTTCGCAGTCCATTCTGGCCCTGAAGATCAGCGGCACTATTTTGATGCCAAAGTTTCCCAACAAGATTTGTGGGAAACGTACCTTCCGGCCTTTCGTGCACTTGTAAAGGAAGCCGGGGTGGAAGCAGTCATGGGGGCCTATAACCGCACAAACGGTGAACCGTGCTGCGGCAGCAAAACCCTTCTTGTGGACATTCTGCGCGGAAAGTGGAATTTCCAGGGGCATGTTACGTCCGACTGCTGGGCAATCAAGGATTTCCATGAAGGGCATATGGTCACGTCCGGCCCGGTGGATTCTGTGGCATTGGCCGTAAATAACGGGTGTGACCTCAACTGCGGCGATCTGTACGCGTATCTGGAAGAGGCTGTGGCAGAAGGCAAGGTCAAAGAGGAGACGATTGACCGAAGCCTGGTCCGGCTGTTTACGACCCGCATGAGATTAGGCATGTTTGATGCGGAAGAAAAGGTCCCCTATAACAAAATCGGGTATGATGCGGTAGATAGCCGGGAAATGCAGGCCCTGAACCTGGAAGTGGCCGAGAAGGTTCTGGTTCTGCTGAAAAATGAAAACCATACCTTGCCGCTGGATAAAAGTAAGCTGCATCGGGTCGCAGTGGTCGGACCGAATGCGGACAACCGTAAGGCTTTGGTTGGTAATTACGAGGGAACAGCATCCCGGTATGTGACGGTTCTGGATGGAATCCAGGAGTATCTGGGAGAAGATGTGCAGGTCCGTTACTCTGAGGGATGTCATCTGTATGCAGATAAGATTCAGGGACTGGCAAAATCCAATGAGCTTATCAGCGAAGTACGCGGCGTATGTGCGGAATGTGATGTGGTGATTTGCTGCCTGGGCTTGGATGCGGGCCTGGAAGGTGAAGAAGGCGACCAGGGAAACCAGTTTGCCAGCGGCGACAAGCAGTCTCTTTCTCTGCCGGGAAACCAGGAGTCTGTACTAAAAGCCTGCATCGAGAGCGGAAAACCTGTGGTGGTGGTGGTGCTGAGCGGCAGTGCGTTGGCCTTGGGCACTGCGCAGGAAGGGGCAGCCGCCGTTCTGCAGGCATGGTACCCCGGTGCCCAGGGCGGCCGGGCCGTAGCGCGTGCCTTGTTCGGGGAATGCAATCCGCAGGGTAAGCTGCCGGTCACTTTTTATCATTCGGATGAGGATCTGCCTGCATTCACGGATTATGCAATGAAGGGACGCACCTACCGCTATATGGAAAAAGAACCGCTTTACCCCTTCGGTTATGGCCTTTCTTACAGTCATTTTACCTTCCGTGATGCCAAAGCCGATGCTGCACAGATTGGGCCGGACGGTGTGGATGTAAGGGTAACGGTAGTCAACGACGGGCAGTACCGCGGCCGTGAAACCGTTGAAGTTTATGTCAAGGCCGAACGCCCTGGCACACCGAATGCGCAGCTGAAAGCACTGGCAAAAGTGGACCTTATGCCTGGGGAAGAAAAGTGCGTTACGCTGCATCTGCCGCAGTGTGCTTTTGCTCTTTGCAACGAGGAGGGCATTTCGGAAGTGCTGCCGGGTGAATATACCGTTTGGGTAGGAGGAAGTCAGCCCGATGCACGCAGCATCCTGCTGACGGGACAGAAACCACTCAACATCCTGCTGCATCAAAAGGAGAAAGTTGTTATCTCCGACTGATGTCCCCTCCTGAACCATTCTTCCGTTTGTTGGAGATGATTTGATGAGTGATACGATTTACGCAGATCACGCTGCTACGACCCCGCTTGAACCGGAAGCCTGGGAAGCGATGTGTTATTGGCTTACTAAGGATTTTTCCAATCCGGCAGCCTTGTATCGAAGTGGAATTGCTGCGCATCAAGCAGTAGAGCGAGCGCGCCAAAGTGTGGCAGAATGCCTGAGATGCAGCGCATCACAAATCTTTTTCACATCCGGCGGCAGCGAAAGCAACACGTGGGCAATCCTGAGCGGTGCCAGCAGAGCAGGCATCGGTAGCAGAGAAGTCGTCACTACGCCTATTGAACATCACTCGGTCGGTAGAGCATGCGCATCGCTAAAAAAAAGCGGAATAGCTACATATACGTTACCGGTCAGCGAAGAAGGGAAAATAGATTTGCCTGCCTTGCTGCGGGCTCTGGAACGGCAGCCCAGATTGGTGACCATTCAATACGCCAACAACGAGGTAGGCACGATTCAGGACATTCCTACCATTTCCACCCTTTGTCAAAAAAAAGGTGTATTGCTCCATGTAGATGCTGTACAGGCAGTAGGGCATATCCCCGTAGCATTAGACGGCATCGATTTTCTCAGTGCTTCCGCGCATAAATTTGGTGGCCCCAAAGGCATCGGCTTCCTTTATGCACGAAATCCAGCTTTGTTGAAACCTTTAATTTTTGGTGGCGAACAACAGAGCGGATTACGCCCTGGAACGGAACCGGTAGCTCAGATTGTAGGACTGGCATGCGCGCTCAAACTAGCCTGCAAACAGATGGAGCAGCATGCCGCATTCAAACGAATGTTAGCAGAAGAATTTTGCCAAACACTTCGTCAATCTTGGGCAGAAGTATATTTCAATAGTACCAAAGCAGGTTTGCCTGGTTTGGTTAGCGTGGGGCTGCCAGGCTACGAGGGTCAGAATCTTACCTACCGGCTAGATGTGGCCGGCGTGTGTGTTTCGCCGGGTGCTGCGTGCAATAACACAAGGAGCCGCAATGCCTCCCATGTATTGCTGGCCCTGGGGGGAACTGCGGCTCGTAATGCATTGTGTACACTTCGGTTTAGTTTTGGCCGGGCCAATCATTCCGGTGACGGAATCGAGGCTGCACAAAGGTTGGTGAAGATTCTTCAATCTATGCCCAAACGCCTGCTATGATTGCGTTCACAGAAACTTTTGTGCGAACCCTTCTAAGGGGGGCGGACGAACAGGGAAGTTGCCTGTTCGGTGCCCATTATTCTTGCGGCGCAGAAAAACCAAGCCCCAATTTTCTGAATTCGCTGGGTGTGCAGCCAATTTGAAATTTAAAAATGCGATTGAACGTGGCCAACGAA
>NZ_JACJKP010000245.1 GCF_016901605.1 Gemmiger formicilis | reverse complement strand
GTATGCAGGGATGCCCAGACGCGGAATGGCCGGAGCCCAGCTGAGCATTTGGCTGATTTTTTCTTTCAGCGTCATTTGTGCAACCAGTGCGCGTGCCCGCTCCCGGTATTGTTCCAGTTTTTGGTTACGATCTTTCATTTTGTACGTACCCCTTTCTTCTTATTTTGTATCATTAGCGCACAACGCCAAAGCCAAGGATTGTGAAGGTCTTACCTTCATCCTCCGGCGCCATGCAGATTTCTATGTGGTGCTTGCCGGCGGTTTCTTCTGCGAACAGAATTGTTGCGTGGCAATGGGTCCATCCCACTTCCCTCGGGTCATAATATGCAACCGTCTGCCCGTCTACTGTTACGCGAATTCTTCCAAAATCTAAGGATGCGCTATCTTTAAAAACCATTTGGAGTGACTTGCATACCAACTCCATTTGAAACGGTTTCTTTCCGGACGTTTTTTTCCAGTTGAAAGGAAACTGCGCTGTATTGTAAGTGTCATTATCCAATGCAACCATCTGCAGATCTTCATCGGTACCGGTAAAGCTTCCTGGGTCCACAGATATGTCAAGTGGCAAGTTACTGCGGTCATATGCCTCCATCGCAGAAAAGTAAAAACTGTAATAGGGTGGTGCATCTTTTGCAGGTGACATACTCGGTTGGGTATCCAAGCGCTGCAATAGATACATCAAACAATCTTTCATAATGCGATGTCCGGCGTTCGAAGGATGATAGGTATCATAGAAGTATTGCCGCTTGGTAATAACACTCCGCTGTGCAGCCGTTGCTCCGAACTGGGGGCTGACCGCTTCCAGCACATCCACCATGGGCAATTCATGCCGCCATCCCACGGGAGCTAACCGCTCTTTCAGGTTCCAGTCATTTGCAAAGACAGAAAACAAGAGAATAACGGCCGGTTCGCCGGGATCATTCCAGATACGATGCACCAGACTTTCGTAGCAGTATCCATTGGTTTCATCCCCCAAATCATTGACGGCGAATTCTACCACGACTAAATCTGGGGATACCGTACCATTGCGTGTGACATCTCGATCATAGCGATTCAAAGCTAGCTGTGATGGGGTTCCGCCTACGCCGGCTTTGATATAATTCACTTGATCAGGTGCAGAGGAATATTTGTCCCGGATTGCTTCAAAGGTCAGACGGGCATAACATTTTTCCTGTTCGGGAACTGCGCCGGCGCCCTGTGTGATAGAACCACCAAGAAAAGCTAGGGTTATCGGCTTACCAGAACGCAGATCCCCCAGAACCCGCTTGATTCGTGCATTGTTCCCTGTACTCAAGCACGAACGCGCAATCATTGCGTTATACTGTGGCGTATCAAATTCAACCGGCGGATCCGGATCAAATCGTGGCGCATGGTACCCGTCATGAAGGTAAAATTTGACCGTAACAAGGGCGGTGTCTTCTTCACGGGGGAGTTCTATTAAGAACTTGCCGGGAACAGCGTCCGTATCTTGTTCCTCTACGGAAGCCATTTCCATGATGGTTTCGACGCCATTGGTACGCAGAAAAATCTTGCCGCTGCCTCCTTCTGTGCCGTGTTCCCCCGAAAAATACATGCTAAAGGCAGCAACTTTATCAGGCACATCACTGACAATGCTCACACCAATGCTGTGAACCAACCGGCGGAATCCTTTAGCAGTCCGCAGCATTTCTAGAATTTTCTCGTCCTGAACACCACCTACGATTTTTGCGAATGTTACCAAACGCTCATCGTTCAAGAAAACAGGAAATCGGTTGGCTTCTGCATCGGAGCCCCCGCCGCCGACGGGCTTATCTACCAGGATATACAGAGCCTCTCGTTGGGGGATGGGATCCCGTGGAGCAATTCGCTGATCACGCATCTCAGGCACACCTTCTCATGATAAACTTTTTGAGTTCCGCTATTTTTCTTTATCATAAAGCCTTATACCGCGGTGGTGCTTCTCATTTTTTGCTATACGTTTCCTTGTATTTTGCTTTTTTATTTTTCTGTCCGCATCTGGGGGCATACGCATAAAGTTAGCAATTTTTAATCACTGTCATTGTTTCCTCAAAAAAACATGTGCATCTGTAAGCAATTCTTTTTTGTACTGTTGTTGCATGGGGCTCTTGCTTTTTGAATGGAGAATTTCTGCCCACTATATCTAGGAAATCGAAATGAAAAAAGAAGATTTGCAAATGTTGCTGTTCCCGTCCATTTTTCGGCTTCTGGCAAAAGGTGTTTTTACAAAGTGCCTTTTCTCATTTCTTGCTATATTCCTCGCGGTTTTGGATTTCATAACGTTTTTTCGCTCTTTTTGCGCTTGTTTTAAAATAGAAAACCTGCTATAGTGAGTCACAAAATCAGTAGACCGCGTAAACCGGTTACCTCTTACACGGTCCAGAAGGAGCTGAAATGATTATGGAAGGTGCCTACTATAGCGGGCAATATTTAAACAGACTGGAACGCCTTGGATATGCGCAGGCCGAGATTGACAGCAAGCTGGAACGCGCGTTTGAAGAAATGTTCTATGGGCCGGAGGGCGTTCGCCTTTGCCATTTTGCCGGGCCTGACATGATGTACATAGAGGACACGGGGAACCATGACGTCCGTACCGAGGGCATGTCCTACGCAATGATGTTCTGCGTACAAATGAATCGCCAGAAGGAATTCGACTGCCTGTGGCGATGGGTCGTGACCCACATGTACCTCACCGAAGGGGAAAACGCCGGCTATTTTGCCTGGTCCTGTCATACTGACGGCAGCAAAAATTCCGATGGACCCGCCCCTGACGGCGAAGAATTTTTTGCTATGTCCCTGTTTTTTGCGGCCAACCGCTGGGGTTCCGGCGAAGGGGTACTGGATTACGCTTCCTGGGCACGGCGCATCTTGCACACATGTGTACACAAAGGCGAAGAAGCCGGTTCCGGATTTCCCATGTGGAACCCCGAAAACCATCTCATCAAATTCGTTCCCAACTGTGAATTTACCGATCCCTCTTATCATTTGCCGCATTTCTATGAACTTTTTGCTCTGTGGAGCGACGAATGCGACCGTCCTTTCTGGCATGCAGCCGCAGCGGCCAGCCGCCAGTACCTGCGCAA